>NZ_JBIWKX010000034.1:0-17632 GCF_044765885.1 Amycolatopsis sp. NPDC102389 | reverse complement strand
ACCCCCCCTCAACGCCCCCTACACTCCCTACTGGTAAGCAACGCCGCCAACCCCCCACGGCGGGTGAAGGGGGAGCAAGGGACCTTTGCTATCGATTGGTTAGCATGCCTACGTAAGTGATAGCAAAGGTCCCTTGCTCTCTTTTCGCAGGTCAAGGAATGCGCCCAATGTGGCATTGGGGACATCCAGCGTCCCCAATGCCACATTGGGCGCACTCGCACCCCCCGCCGCAACGCGCACTCGAAGGGGTCCGAAGGGCCTCAGTCCTCCTCCGGCGCCGGAGCCTCCCCGGCCTCCGCCTGCCGCATCGCCTCACGCCCAGCGGCCTCTTCGCTGACCCCCTGCCGCCAGTACCCCGTGAAGCAGATCGCCCGCTTGTCCACTCCGCGCTCCCGCACGAGGTGCCGCCGCGCCAGCTTCACCATGTTCGCCTCGCCGGAAATCCACGCGTAAGCCGTCCCGCCCGGCAGTTCCGCCTTCCGCACGGCTTCGAGCACCGCGTCGCCGACAGGGCCGGAGCCCCGCACCACCCAGTGCAGCTCCACGGCTCCCTGGGTTTCGAAGACCTGCCGGTCTTCGCGATCACCGATCTCGACATAGACCACCGCTCGCGTCCCGGCGGGCAGCGCCTCGACGATCGCGCCGATCGCCGGGATCGCGGTCTCGTCACCGATCAGCAGTTGCCAGTTCGTGTCCGACGGCACGTTGTATAGCCCGTGCGGCCCCAGGAAAGCGACCCTGTCGCCCTCCGAAGCGCGCGAAGCCCACGCGGAGGCGGGGCCTTCGTCGCCGTGCAGGACGAAGTCGATGTCGACCTCCTGCACCGACGGCCGCAGCGCGCGCACGGTGTAGGTGCGCATCGGCGGCCGGACGTCGTCGGGCATCGCGAGGTAGGTCCGGTACCAGGACAGCACTTCGTCCCCGCTCAGCGGCGCGGGCAGCACGGGTTCCGCCTGGCCGGGCTGCGGGAAGAACACCTTCAGGTACTGGTCGGGCGCCTGGTCCGCCAGCGACGCCCCCGAGAAGGTCACCCGGCTCATGTGCGGGGTGAGCCGCCTGACACCGGTCACCTTCGCCTCGATGTAACTCATTAGGCGAGGCTAACCTAAAAGAGACCGCCGGAGCCAGCGTCGTCGGCGGGATCACGCTGCCATCGGTATTTGCGCAGGTCGACGCGCTGGCCGTCGGGAACGACGCCCTCCTCGCGCAGCCGCTGCAGCTGCTCGTCGAGCAGATGCGGAGCCGGTGTCCCGTCGGCGCGCAGAATGCGGTGCCAAGGGAGGTCCTGGCCGTCCTCGCTGAGGATCCGGCCGATCAACCGCGGTGACGGGGCCCCCGAAACCGACGCTATATCCCCATAAGTCGCGACCGAGCCGGCGGGCACGCTCGCGATGACCTCGCGCACCCGCTCGTGCAGTTCGTCATCCATGGGACCACTTTGCCGTGCCGCTGCGAGGTTGTGTCGGCGGGGCGTGGTTCCATCGTGGGCGTGAACGGGCGGCGAACAGCGGCAGGAACCGACGCGCGGCTGGTCCGCACGCCGGTCACCGGCACGCCGTCCTTCCAGTGGGATTCCGGCGCCCGCCGCCTGCTGGCCGCCCCGGACGGCTTCCGCAGGGTCCTCGGCGGCCCCGGCACGGGCAAGACGGCTTTGCTGGCGTCGGCGGCGTCGCGGCGCATCGCGGAGGGCGCGAACCCGGAGAGCGTGCTCATTTTGACCACCTCCCGCAAGGCGGCCGAGGTCCTGCGCGCCGACATCACGCACCGGCTCACCACCGATCCGGAAGAGGATCCGCTGCCGCGCACGATCCGCGAGCCGCTCGTGCGCACGGTGCACTCGTACGCGTACGCGCTGTTGCGGATGGAAGCCCAGGCCGACGAGCTTCCGCCGCCTCGGTTGCTGGCCGGAGCGGAGCAGGACGTCGTCGTCCGCGATCTGCTCGCCGGTGACATCGAGGCGGGCGCGCTCGACTGGCCGGAACAGCTGCGCCCCGCGCTGAACGTGCCCGGATTCGCCGAGGAGCTGCGAGACCTCCTGCTCCGCGCCGCCGAACGCGGTCTCGGTCCGGAGGATCTGGTCGAACTCGGCAGGCGGCGCGGCCGCGAAGAGTGGATCGCGGCCGGCCGGTTTTGGAGCCAGTACGAAGAGGTCACCCTGTTGCAGGGCGCCGGCGGCAACGCGCTCGGTGTCGCGAGCGCGCCGGCGCTGGACGCGGCGGAGCTGGTCACTTCGGCCCTGCTCGCACTGGAGGACGATCCCGAACTGCGCGAACGCGAGCAGCGCCGCGTCCGGCACATGTTCGTCGACGACGCGCAGCATCTCGACCCGCTGCAGACCCAGCTCATCCGGCTCATCGGGCACGCGGCCGACGAGTTCGTCGTAGCGGGAGACCCCGATCAGTCCGTGTTCTCCTTCCGCGGCGCGGATCCCCGCCTGTTCGCCGACGCGGACGAGGACGGCGAGCGCACGGTCCTGCTGACCACGGCACATCGGCTCGCCCCGGTGATCCGCACGGCGGTCACGAAACTCGGCTCGGTGCTGCCCGGTTCGTCGCCGCAGCGCAAACTCGTCGACGCGCCGGACGCCGAGGGGGGTGTCGTCCGTGTCCGCCTGATGCCGACGCCTGCCGCCGAGGCGAGCTGGATCGCCGATCAGCTTCGCCGCGCGCATCTCGTCGACGGTGTGCCGTGGTCGGAGATGGCGGTGCTCGTCCGGTCGCCCGCGCGCACTTTCCTTGTCCTGCAACGTGCTCTGCGCGCGGCCGGGGTGCCGATCGGTTCGGCCACCGAAGAGCTGCCGCTCGCGAAACAACCCGCGGTTCGTCCTCTGCTGGCGATGCTGCGGCTCGCCGCGGACCCGGAGCTGCTCGACGTCGACCTCGCCGAGATGCTCCTGTCCTCGCCGTTGGGCGGCGCGGATCCGCTCGCCCTGCGGCGGCTGCGGCGAGGTCTGCGCAGGCTGGAGCTCGCCGGTGGCGGGCAGCGCTCCAGTGACGAACTCCTGGTGGAAGCCTTGCGTACCAACGATGTCCTCACCGGTCTCGCCGAGGCCGAGTCGCTCCCGATGCGCCGGATCGGCGGCCTGCTGCACGCGGCGCACCAGGCCGTGGTGCGCGGCGACGGCGTCGAGCAGGTGCTGTGGGATCTGTGGCAGGCCAGCGGTCTGGAGCAGCGTTTGCTGCGCTTGGTGGATCGCGGCGGTTCACTGGGCTCTCAAGCGGATCGCGACCTCGACGCGATCGTCGCGCTCTTCGACGCGGCCGGTCGCTATGTCGACAGATTGCCGAGGGCGAGTGTCGCCTCGTACGCGGATTACCTGTCCTCGCAGAACATCGCGGGTGACACGCTGGCTCCCGCGGCAATGAAGAGCGAAGGCGTCTCGCTGCTGACGGCGCATGCGGCCGCCGGTCGCGAGTGGACGGTCGTGTCGATCGCCGGTGTCCAGGAGGGCAGCTGGCCGGACTTGCGGCTGCGCGGTTCCGTGCTCGGCGTCGAGCGCCTGGTCGACCTCATGTCCGGTGTCGACGACGAAAAGGTGTCCGCCACCGCCCCGATCCTCGCCGAAGAGCGGCGGCTGTTCTACCTCGCCGCGAGCCGGGCGCGGAAGACGTTGCTGGTCAGCGCGGTCGCGGGGGAGGACGAGCAGCCCTCGCGGTTCATCGACGATCTGGAGGAGAACGGCGCGGACGACGGCGGGCTCGACTCGCGGATGAAGCCGGCGGGACGTTCGCTGGTGCTGGCCGAACTCGTCGGCGAACTGCGCGAGGTCGTCTGCGACGAGTCGAGCGATCCGGAACGGCGGCAGCGGGCGGCGCGTCAGCTCGCCAAGCTGGCCGAAGCCGGGGTGCCGGGCGCGCATCCGGGCACCTGGTACGGCCTGCTGGAACCCTCCACCGGCGAACCCGTGCACGGGCCGGGTGACCTCATCCGCATCTCGCCGTCCACTGTGGAGGTTCTGGTCAAATGCCCGCTGCGGTGGCTGATCGAACGTCACGGCGGCAGTGACCCGGCGCAGCTCGCGGCGGTCACGGGCACCCTGGTGCACGGGCTCGCGCAGGCGGTCGCGGGTGGCAGCAGCGACGAGCAGATCCGCGCGGCCCTCGACGAGGCCTGGGTGCGGGTCGACGCCGGGGCGCCGTGGTTCTCGCGCCGCGAGCGGTCGCGGGTCGAGCAGATGCTGCGGAATTTCATCACCTGGCTGGAATCCAGCCGTAAGGAGCTGATCGAAGCCGGGGTCGAGCAGGACATCGAGGTCGAACTGCCGGTCGGTGATGACGACGTTCGCGTGCTCCTACGCGGCCGTGTGGACCGTGTCGAGATGGACAAAGACGGCCGCCCGGTCGTCATCGACATCAAGACGGGCAAGGTCCCGATCTCCGCCGCCGACGCCGAACAACATCCACAGCTCGCCGCATATCAGCTCGCCGTGCTGCTCGGCGCGGTCGAGGGCGGTTCGAAACCCGGTGGCGCGCGGCTGGTCTACGTCGCGAAGTCCAACAACAAGACCGGATCCACCCAGCGCGAGCAGGCGCCGCTGGACGAGGACGGCGGCAAGCAGTGGCTCGAGCTGGTGCGTTCGGCGGCGGGCTCCGCCGCGGGCCCGGAGTACGGCGTCACCGAGAATCCGGACTGTGATCGTTGCCCGGCAAGGGGTTGCTGTCCGCTGCGCCCCGAGGGCAGGCAGGTGACCGGCCCTTGATCTCCGAACTCCAGCGCCGCCAGGTCGAACCGGGCGAGATCGCCCGCGCACTCGGCCTGCACAGCCCGACCGACGAGCAGGCGGAGGTCATCGCCGCGCCCATCGAGCCGTCGCTGGTCGTGGCGGGCGCGGGTGCGGGCAAGACCGAGACGATGGCCGCGCGCGTGGTGTGGCTGGTGGCCAACAGCATCGTCCCGCCGGAACGCGTCCTCGGCCTGACCTTCACCCGCAAGGCCGCCCGGCAGCTCGGCGAACGCGTCCGCACCCGGCTGCGCCGTCTGGTCGGATCCGGGCTGCTCGACAAGATCGACCCGACCGGCGACCTGCGCACGACCGTGACCGCGGGCGAGCCGACAGTGCTGACCTATCACGCGTACGCCGGACGGCTGTTGTCCGAACACGGTCTGCGTTTGCCCGTCCAGCCCGGTGTCCGGCTGCTTTCGGAGACATCTTCGTGGCAGTTCTCGCATCGTGTCGTGTCCACTTGGGACAATGACCTCGACACCGATCGCGTGCCCTCCACGGTGACCGCACAGTTGCTGGCGCTGGCCGGGGAACTCGGCGAGCATCTGGTCGAGACCGAACGGCTGGCCCAGTACACGTCGTGGTTGTGCGAGGTCATCGAGAACGCGCCGCGGGCGAAGGGACAGCGCGCGTCGTTGCCGCAGAAACTGGCCGAAGTCATGACGGCGCAACGGTTCCGGCTCGCGCTCCTGCCGCTGGTCGAGGCGTATCACACGCGGAAACGGGCGGAAGGCGCGCTCGACTTCGCCGACCAGATGTCGCTGGCCGCGCAGCTCGCCAGCAGCTATCCGGCGGTGGTCGCGGGGGAGCGCGAACGTTACGGTGCCGTGCTGCTTGATGAGTACCAGGACACCGGGCACGCCCAGCGGATCCTGCTGCGATCGCTGTTCGGCGGCGTCGAACATCCGCCGATGCCGGTGACCGCGGTGGGCGACCCGGCGCAGGCCATCTACGGCTGGCGCGGGGCGAGCGCGGCGAACCTGCCCCGTTTCACCACGGACTTCCCGCGTGACAACGGCGAACGGCTCGTCCCGGCCCTGGATTTCGGGCTGCTGACCAGTTTCCGCAACCCGCCCGAGGTGCTCGAACTCGCGAACGCGATCTCGGAACCGTTGCGGGAACGCGGTCTCGGTGTCGCGCGGCTGCGTGCGCTGGAGGGTGCGGGGCCGGCCGACATCGCCGCCGCGCTGCTTCCGGACGTTCGCGCCGAACGCGAGTGGGTGGCCGACGCGGTGGCGAAACGCTGGTTCGAAACCGTGGAGGAGACCGGAAAACCGCCGACCGCGGCGGTCTTGGTGCGCCGCCGCGCCGACATGGCGCCGATCGCGGCGGAGATGCGGGCGCGCGGGCTCCCGGTGGAGGTCGTCGGTCTCGGCGGTCTTCTCGACGAACCCGAAGTCGCGGACCTGGTCAGCACCTTGCGCGTGCTCGCCGACCCGCTCGCGGGCAGCGCGGCCGCCCGGCTGCTGACCGGGGCGCGCTGGCGGATCGCGGCGGCCGATCTCGCGGCGTTGTGGCGCCGCGCGGGCGAACTGTCCTCGCCGGTGCCACCGTCAGGAAAGTCCGATGTGGACGAACCGGTGCTGGTGACCGAGCGGGTCGAGCAGGCGGGGCTCGCCGACGCGATCGACGACCCCGGTGCCCCGGAACGGTATTCGCCCGAGGGGTACCGGCGGATCCGGAAGATCGGCGCCGAGCTTTCGGCGTTGCGACGGCGGCTCGACCAGTCGCTGCCCGAACTCGTCGCCGACGTGGAACGCACGATGCTGCTCGACGTCGAATCACTGGCCCGCCCCGGCCCCGCAGGACGCGCGCATCTGGACGCTTTCGCTGACGTCGTCACGGATTTCGCCGAAACCTCGCCGACGGCCACGCTTCTGTCCTTTGTGGACTACCTGAACACGGCCGCGCACGCGGAGGACGGGCTCACCCCCGGTGAGGTGGAGGTCGTCCCGGACCGGGTCCAGGTGCTGACCGTGCATTCGGCCAAGGGGCTGGAATGGCGCATCGTCGCGATTCCGCATCTGGTCAAAGAGGTCTTCCCCGGGCGGAGGCGTTCGTCGTCATGGCTGCGGACGTCGACCTCGCTGCCCGCCGCGCTGCGCGGGGACTCGGAGGACCTGCCGGAGCTGCGGATCCCCGAAGGCGCGGACCGCAAGGAAGTCCAGGAAGCGCTGGAACTGCACGAAGAAGGCTTTGTCGCGCGTGAAGCGGAGGAGGAGCGGCGGCTCTGCTACGTCGCGCTGACCCGTTCCGAGCACACCATGCTGATCTCCGGCCATTGGTGGAACGAGAGCAGCGCGCGGCCGAAAGGCCCGTCGGAGTTCCTGCTCGAAATCGGCGAGGTGATGCGGGGGAACTCGGTCGGCCGGATCGAGCACTGGGCTGACGAGCCGGAAGCCGACGGCGAGAATCCGCTGGTCGCCGACTCCCGCAAGTCGCGATGGCCGGTCGATCCGCTGTGGCCGCGGCGTGAGGGCGTCACCAACGGCGTCGACCTGGTGCTCGGTGCGATGGAAGAGGCCGAACACGCCGAGGAAGAGGACGAAGACGATCCGGACGGGTGGATCTCCGACACCAAGGTGCTGCTGGAGGAGCGCGCGCGGGCGCGGGACCGGGTGCAGCAGGTCGTCCTGCCGCCGCATCTTTCGGTGAGCCAGCTGGTCGAGCTGTCGGCCGATCCCGCCGCGCTGGCCAAACGGCTGCGACGGCCGCTTCCCGTGCGCCCCAACACTTACGCGCGCCGGGGGACGGCGTTCCACGGCTGGCTGGAGCAGCGGTTCGGCGGCGAGCAGCTGCTGGAGATCGACGATCTGCCGGGTGCGGCCGACGTCGACGAGGCGCCCGACTCCGAGCTGGAGGCGTTGCAAAGCGCGTTCGAGAAAAGCGAGTGGGCGCACCGGGTGCCGCACGCCGTCGAGGTGCCGTTCTCCGCGGACGTCGTGGGCGTGACCGTGCGAGGGCGGATGGACGCCGTGTTCGCCGACGCGGACGGCGGCTGGACCGTCGTCGACTGGAAGACCGGCGCCGTCCCGGAGAAGGATCGGCTCGCGCCGCTGGCCGTACAGCTGGCGGCGTACCGGCTGGCGTGGGCCGCGCTCAAGAAGGTGCCGGTGGAGAAGGTGCGGGCGGCGTTCCACTACGTGAAACACGACAAGACCGTCCGGCCGGCGGATCTGCTGGACGCCGAAGGCCTGCGACAACTCCTGAGGAGCGTCCCGACGATCTAGCGTTTAGTCCTCTGAATGCGGGGTTAGGCGCGATCGCGGACCTTGAGAGCCCAGGTCACCAGCGGGATCTGCAGCGGGACTCGGGCCCAGAAAGCCGCTCGCCAGTGCTTCGGGGCCTTCCGGCGGTCGGCGTCGACGGCCATCTTCACGTTCCCCGGCAGGACCACGACGAACAGCAGCGCGGCCGCGAGCCCGCCGAGCCGCCGGGTCTTCGGATTCGCGACCGCGGCGGCGACGCCCAGCTCGGCCACGCCCGAGCCGTAGGTCCACGCCCGAGGGGAGCCGGGAAGCTGCTTCGGGATGATGGCGTCGAAGGGTTTCGGCTGGACGAAGTGCAGGACACCGGCCGCGCCGAGCAGGCCGGCGAGGAAGTGGGCGGGCCGCTGAGACGGTTTGGCATCCGAAGACATGCCCTGAGCTTCGCATACCGAGCTGTACGGAAGGTTCTTCGGCTATCCTCCCGACCGTGAGTGACGCGGACCAGGCCGGAGCCTGTGCATGAGGGTTCTCAAGCGTTTCCCGGTCAGGCTGAGCGACCGCCCGGACCACGAGCTCGTCGGTGTGATCCGGATGCCGGAACTGACGGTCAGCCCGCTGCGGTCGATCCTCAAACGGATCATCGGCGCGATGCTCGCCCTGCTCGCGACCGTCCTGATCGTCTACCTCGACCGGGACGGCTACCGCGACGCCAACGGCGACGGGCTCACCTTCCTCGACAGCCTCTATTACGCGACGGTGTCGCTGTCGACCACGGGTTACGGTGACATCGCGCCCGCGACGCCGTCCGCGCGGCTGGTGAACGTCCTGGTGATCACCCCGCTGCGGGTGCTCTTCCTCATCGTCCTGGTCGGTACCACACTCGAAGTGCTCACCGAGCGCTCCCGCCAGGCTTTCAAGATCCAAAAGTGGAGGACGAAGGTGCGTGACCACACGGTCGTCGTCGGATTCGGCACGAAGGGCCGGTCGGCGGTCAACGCGCTGCTCGGGGACGAGAACGTCGAACCCGATCACATCGTCGTCGTCGACACCGACCAGCAGGCCCTCGAAGCGGCCACGTCACTCGGGCTGGTGACCGTGCACGGTTCGGCCACCCGCGCCGACGTGCTGCGCGTCGCCGGTGTCCAGCGGGCACGCGCCGTCGTCGTCGCCCCGAACCGGGACGACACCGCCGTGCTGGTCACGCTGACCGCCCGTGAGCTGGCGCCGAAGTCGCACATCGTGGCGTCGGTGCGGGAGGCGGAGAACGTCCACCTGCTCAAGCAGTCGGGCGCGAACCAGGTCGTGGTGTCGAGCGAGACCGCCGGGCGCCTGCTCGGCATGGCGACGTCGACGCCGCTGGTGGTCGACATGGTCGAGGACCTGCTCACCCCCGAGTCCGGCCTCGCGATCGCCGAACGCCCCGTGGAACCGTCCGAAGAGGGCGGGTCGCCGCGGCATCTGCCGGACATCGTGCTGGGCGTCGTCCGCGACGGCGTCCTGTACCGGGTGGACGCCCCGCAGGCGGACGCGATCGAGCCGGGGGACAAGCTGCTGTACATCCGGAAGGTGACCGCGGCGGAGACGATCGAGCGGTAGCAGGGGACCTTTGCTACCACCTTCGCGGGCTCCTGTGTTTTGCCGCGAGGTTCTGGGAGCATGGCGTTCGTGCGCAAGCGATCGGACCCCGCCAGAGGGCTCACCCCGGGGTGGAACTCCCTGGCCGTGGCGGCCGGGGCCGGCCTGCTGGTGATCTTCCTGGCCTGGCTCGCCGGGCCGGGGCTGTTCGGTATCACGAACGAGCCCCAGGGGACGACGGTGCGAGCGGAGGTCGTCGAACCGGCGCCCTGTACGGGCGGCGGCGCCAGCGAGAAGGTCAAGTTCGAATTCGGCGGCAAGCCGATGGAGGGTTCGCTCAACGGCTGCGGGCACGGCAAGGGCGAGCGCCTCGAGGTCGTCGTCCCGGACGGGGCTTCGGGGGACGCGGTCACGGTGCACGCGGCCAACGCGACGGTGGGAGCGAGCGACGCGCGGCGGCCGCTCGGGCTGGCGCTGCTGGTGTTCAGCTGCTTCGCGGGCGGGATGTACGTCTTCCTGCTGTTGCGCGGGCCGCGGGTCCCGGCGACGGCCTGATACCGCGAACACGCGTGATTGGAGAGCGAACACGCGTGATTGGACGGCGAACACGCCGGTGACACGTGCGAATCAGGAGACGGCGCTCGACGGGGCCGAGAAGGTGTTGCAGTCGGCGATCCGGTTGTTGCTCGCACCGGCCCGCCACCAGGACGCGTAATGCGCGTTCGTGCCGTGGTCCTGGCTGCGCGAGGTGTTGTCGCCCCGGGTCTCCTGGTCGTTCCACGCCTTGTTGTACATGTCCCGGCTGACCGTGCCGCCCTGGTCGACGTGCGCGCCGAGGAACATCCCGGAGAAGCACTGCGCCTGGAGTTCCTTGCGCCGCGACATCTCAAGCCCGGTGGGGCTGTTCTGGCCCGCTTCGTAGATCTTCTGCCAGGCAGCGTCCATCAGCCCGGCGACCTCCTGCACGTGATGTCCGTACTCGTGCGCGAAAAGAGCCAGGTAGACGCCGGGGTTGTTGCCGTACTGGTCGGTCTGCAGACCGCGGAACGGCACGTAGAGGTTGTTCTCGCAGTAGTACGCCGCCGTCGCGATGCCCACCTGGATCGTGCCGCATTCGGTTTCGAAGCTGGCCCCGGTCGGGAAGTGCAGGGCGGGCGGGGTGAACGGCAGGTCGTAGGCGTCGAGGAACGGGCCCCAGGCGTTGTCGAGGCATTTGCCCGCCGCGGTGAAGAACGCCTCGGCCGCTTGCTGGCTGCTCTGCCACTGCGGCAGCGTGCACACGCGGTTCCGCAGGCCGGCGTTCGGGTCCTGGAGGATCGGGTGGTCACCGAGCTTGAGGATCTTCTGCGGCCCGCTCGACGAGGACGGCGCCTTGGACGGTGACGACGGGAACGGGTTCGTCGACGACGAGGGCGACGAAGACCCGCTCGGCGGCAGCCCCGCCTGCGTCGGCGTGTTCGGCAGGGTGCTGTAGCCCGCGTTCGCTACGTGATCGGAGTCGTCACGATTGAGTGAAACGATCGCGACCAGGCCGAGTACCAGTACGGCGACCGCGCCGAGGCAGATACCGACGATCGCGCCCACGGACCGGCGCGGCGGCGGAGGCGGGAAGTGGTGCGGCGCGCCGTGCCACTGGGCAGGGTGCTGGCCGTGCACCGGCGGTGGCTGGACGGCGCCGCGTGGCGGCCACTGGCCGTGGGGCGGTTGCGTCATCAAGTCGGTCCCGGTGGTTCTAGGGGCGAACCGGGGGCACCCGGTCCGATGTTCAGCATAACGAGCTAACGGCGTTCCTTCCCACAGCTCGGCTGCAGAGGGTATCCAGCGTGAGGCGAGCGGTCACCCATCAGTGTCGTCCCCCCAGCTCTGGCTGGGTGTCGGACCCTCTGGAAGAGTGTGCGTAAGCAACGTGAACGGGTAAGGGGCTGTCGCATGACGGAGACCGGCGGACCGTCCGGGCCGGAAGGTACCGAGAGGCCTGAGCCGCAGGCAGGCGGACCGGCAGAGCCGCAGGCGGACGCGCCGACGCCGCCGCGGGGGGAGGCGGCGCAGCAGTGGCAGTCACCCTCCGGGGCGACACCGCCGCCTCCGCCGCCGTCGTACCAGCCGCCGCCGCAGCAGTACCCGAACTGGAAGGTCGGCCTCGGCAGGCCCGGGGTCATCCCGCTGCGCCCGCTGAACCTGACCGACATCCTCGACGGCGCGGTCACGGCCATGCGCAAGTACTGGCGGATGGTCTTCGGCGCCGCCGCGGTCACCGCCGTGCTCACCGCGGCCCTCAACCTGGTCGGGCTGCTGCTGGTCGACACCACCGGCGACCTCGAACAGATCCGCGATCTCGGCCCGGCGGCCACCGATCAGGAACTGATGAACCAGATGGTCGGCGTCCTCGGCGGGACGCTGGCGTCGTCGTTCATCACCCTCGTCGCCACCCTGCTCGGGACGACCATCCTCACCGGATTCCTGACCGTCCTGATGGGCAAGGCCGTGCTGGGCAAGCCGGTCACCTTCAAAGAGGCGCTGAAAGAGGCGACGCCGCGGCTGCTGCCGCTGCTCGGCCTGACCGTGCTCTACACGCTGGCGATCCTGGTCGCCGCGATCTTCTGTCTGCTGCCCGCGATCGTCCCCTACACCTTCTGGGCGCTGGCCAGCCCGGCGTTCATCCTCGAACGCGGCACCGTGATGGAGGCGTTCCGCCGGTCGGTGAAGCTGGTCTCCGGGATGTTCTGGCGGGTCTTCGGGATCCTGCTGCTGGCGTACGTGATCTCGTCGTTCCTGGCGTCGATCATCACGATCCCGTTCAGCTTCAGCGCTTTCCTGTCTATTTTCGGCAATCTGGACCAGATGTACGTTCCCTCCACCGGTGATCTGATCCTGCAGTCGGTGGGCACGGTGATCGCGCAGACGATCGTCGGCCCGTTCACCGCGCTCGTCACCGTGATCCTCTACATCGACCAGCGGATGCGGCGCGAGGGCATGGACATCGAGCTGGCCCGCGCGGCCGGGATCCAGACGCCGCCCCCGCCGCAGGCATGGTGACGCGCTTCCTCGCCGAAGTCCCGGTCGACATCGACCGGGACACCGCCCGGCTGCGCGCCGCCGAGGAGCTCTCGGGACAGGCCTATCAGGCCGCGAAACCGAGCTGGCTGTCCGAGGCGTTCAACTGGGTGGTCGAAAAACTGCTGAGCTTCTTCGACACGGTGGACGGTGTCGTGCCCGGCGGGATCTTCGCCGTGGTGCTGCTGGTCGTCGTGCTGATCGTGCTGGTGGTGGTGATCCGGCTGAAGTCCGGGCCCTTGGCGGCGTCGGCCAAGAGCGGGCGTGCCGTGTTCGCCGGCCAGCGCAAGGCCTCGGGCGAACATCGCAAGGCGGCCGAGGAGGCCGCGTCGCGGGGCGACTTCGACGACGCCGTCCGTGAGCGGTTCCGTGCCGTGGTGCGGTCCTTGGAGGAGCGGGCGCTGCTGGACGAGAAGTCCGGCCGGACCGCCGACGAGGCCGCCATCGAAGCCGGGCGGCTGCTTCCCGACGTCGCCGGGCCTCTGCGCGCCGGCGCCCGATTGTTCGACGACGTCCATTACGGCGGGATTCCGGCCACGGCGGACGGCTATCGATCACTGTCCGATTTGGACGAACGCTGCCGTCGTGCCAGGCCCGTCGCCTTGGTGGCCGGATGACCTCGGTTTCGCCCGACGCCCGCCGGATCTGGCGCGGGGTACGGCTTCCGCTCGCGGTCGTCCTCCTGATCGTGCTGACCGGGACGCTGCTCGTGCTCTTCCAGGGCGAGCAGACCACCGGCGCGCTCGAGCCTGGTTCCTACGAGCCCGGTGGCGGCCGCGCGCTGGCGACCTTGCTGGAACGGGAAGGCGTCAAGATCCCGATCGTGCGCAGCGCCGCCGAGGCCAAGGGGGTCGCCAGGGGCGCGACGGTCCTGATCACCAAGCCCGAGTACGTGCCCAAGAGCGCCTTCACGGAGATCAGGCAGAACGCGGAGCACGTCGTGCTGGTGCAACCGAGCCCCGGCACGGTCGACGAGGTCCTTCCCGGTGTGCGGGTGAGCGGCCAGGCCGAGACCAAGACCCGCGCGCCCGACTGCCAGGCGAAGGATCCGGTCGTGGCGGGGAACGCGACGATGGGCGGGCTGAAGTATTCGGCCACGCAACCACGGGCGCTGGAGTGCTACGGCGGTTCGTATCTCGAAGTCCCCGGTCCACAAGGGACGGTGACCGTGCTCGGCACTCCCGCCCCGCTGACCAACGAGTGGCTGGCGGACGAAGGCAACGCGGCGCTGGCGATGCGGCTGCTCGGGAAGCACGAGCGGCTCGTCTGGTATCTGCCGACGGCCGCCGACCCGTCGCTGGAGACCGAGAAGAAGCCGCTGTCCGAACTGATCCCGGCGGGCTGGTCGTACGCGGCGTTGCAGGCCGGGCTCGCGGTGGTGTTGCTGGCCTTGTGGCGCTCCCGGCGGCTGGGACCGGTGGTGACCGAGCCGATCCCGGTCGTGGTCCGTGCGGCGGAGGCCACCGAAGGGCGGGCCCGGTTGTATCGCAAGGCGAAGGCCGCCGCGCACGCAGGGGAGACGTTGCGCGAGGCGGCCCGTGCGCGGCTTCGGCCGTTGCTGGGGCTCACCCGCGACGCCGAACCCGCCGCACTGGTGGAGTCCGTCGCCGCGCGGACCGGCCGGGCGCCCGCCGAGATCGGCGCGCTGTTGTACGGGGACCCGCCCGCGGATGACGCCGCGCTGGTGCGGCTGGCGGACGGACTCGATGTCGTGGAACGAGAGGTGGAGCGGTCTTGAGTAGCGAGCAGTCCAGTATGGACGGTGCGGCCGAAGCCCGGGCGGCGCTGATCGCCCTGCGCGCCGAGGTCGGAAAGGCCGTGGTGGGCAACGACGCGGCCGTCACCGGGCTCATCATCGCGTTGCTGTGCCGGGGACACGTGCTGCTCGAAGGCGTTCCCGGCGTGGCGAAGACCTTGCTGGTGCGGGCGCTGGCGGCGGCGCTGGACCTGGAGACGACCCGGGTGCAGTTCACGCCGGACCTCATGCCGGGCGACATCACCGGTTCGATCGTGTACGACGCGCACAGCGGCGAGTTCTCGTTCCGCGAGGGTCCGGTGTTCACGAACCTGTTGCTGGCCGACGAGATCAACCGCACGCCGCCGAAAACGCAGTCTTCGCTGCTGGAAGCGATGGAGGAGCGCCAGGTTTCCAGCGATGGCAAGACGCGGCCGCTGCCCGACCCGTTCATCGTCATCGCGACGCAGAACCCGGTCGAGTACGAAGGCACGTACCCGCTGCCCGAAGCGCAGCTGGACCGGTTCCTGCTGAAGCTGACCATGCCGATGCCGTCCCGCGAGGACGAATTCGGCATCCTTTCCCGGCACGTGCAGGGTTTCGACCCGCGTGACCTGGGCGCGGCCGGGGTCACGCCGGTCGCCGGGATCGCCCAGCTCGACGCCGCGCGGCGCGCCGTCGCCGGGGTCACCGTGCGCCCGGAGGTGCTCGCCTACATCGTCGACGTCTGCCGGGCGACGCGGTCGATGCCATCCGTGCGGCTCGGAGTCTCCCCTCGTGGCGCGACCGCGCTGCTGGCGGCGACCCGGGCGTGGGCGTGGCTCGCCGGCCGGGACTACGCCACCCCGGACGACGTCAAAGCCTTGGCACGGCCGTCTTTGCGGCACCGCCTCGACCTGCGGCCGGAGGCCGAACTCGAAGGCGCGACCGCCGACGGTGTGCTGGACCGCGTCCTCGCGTCCGTGCCCGTTCCGCGCTGATGGCCGTCACCGGGCGGCTCGGGCTGCTGGCGCTCCTCGCGGCGCCGGTGGTCGGTTTCCTGCTGCCCTCGTGGGCCGGGATCGGGCTGGCCGCGGCGGTGCTGCTTCTGTTGGTGACGCTGGATCTCCTGCTCGCCGGGAGCGTGCGCCGGCTTCAGTTCGCGCGGTCCGGCGCGACGTCCGTGCGGCTGGGGGAGGAGTGCGAGGTCACGCTGACCGTGGCCAATCCCGGCGGCCGCCCGGTGCGCGCGTGGCTTCGCGACGCCTGGCCGCCCAGCGCCGGCGCGGACGACCGGCACCGGCTGACCTTGCCCGCGGGCGAACGCCGTGTCGTGACCACGCGGCTCCTGCCGACCCGCCGCGGCGATCGGACGGCGGCCAGGGTCACCGTCCGGTCGACCGGGCCGCTGGGGCTCGCCGCGCGGCAGGGTTCGCACGACGTGCCGTGGACCGTGCGGGTGCTGCCGCCGTTCCACAGCCGCAAGCATCTGCCGTCGCGGCTGGCGCGGCTGCAGCAGCTCGACGGCCGCAACGCGGTGCTGATCCGGGGCCAGGGCACGGAATTCGACTCGTTGCGCGAGTACGTGATCGGGGACGACGTCCGGTCGATCGACTGGCGGGCTTCGGCGCGCGCGTCCGACGTCATGGTGCGCACCTGGCGCCCCGAACGCGACCGGCACGTGGTGCTGGTGCTCGACACCGGCCGCGTTTCGGCGGGCCGGGTCGGGGACGCGCCGCGCCTCGACGCGGCGATGGACGCGGCCCTGCTGCTGGCCGTGCTCGCCGCCAGGGCGGGTGACCGCGTCGACCTCCTCGCTTACGACCGGCAGGTCCACGCGGCGGTCCAGGGATCGGCGGATCTGTTGCCCGCCTTGGTGAACGCGATGGCGCCACTCGAACCGTCGCTGGTCGAGACCGACGCGCGGGGAATGATCGCGGAGGTGCTGCGGCGGACCCGTCGGCGCGCGCTGGTGGTCCTGCTGACCGGGCTGGACGCGGCGCCGCTGGAAGAAGGCCTGTTCCCGGTGCTGTCCAAGCTGACCTCGCGGCACCAGTTGATGATCGCTTCGGTGGCGGACCCCCGGGTCGCCGAGATGGCGGCGGGCCGTGGCGACGCGGAAGCCGTCTACGACGCGGCGGCGGCCGAGCGGGTGCTGGCCGAACGGCGGCAGGTCACCGCGCGGCTGGCGCGGCACGGGGTCGAGGTCGTCGACGCCGTGCCCGAGGACCTGCCGCCGCGGCTGGCGGACCGCTATCTCGCGCTGAAGGCCGCCGGACGGCTGTGAGGGCGTGCTGCCCGCGGGCATGTCGCGAAAGCCACTTTCGCGACGTCTGATGTCCCGAAAGTGGCTTTCGCGACATGGGGACCCGGGGCTCGGCTGAACCCGATGGAGTGGTGCCGGTTGGCGGCCGGGAGCGCGGGCGGTTAGCTCGGAAGGGGATCCGGACCGACGGGATTGGGGTCAGGTTTGCGCAAGCTCGTGCTGTTCTTCGCGGCGCTTCCGGTGATGCTGCTCGTGTCGCCCGCTTCCGCGCAGCCCGCCGGGACACCGGTCTACCTCGCCGACGGAGGCGGGACCGTCTCCTTGGCCGCGGCCGACGGCAAGCTCGCCCTCGCCGACGCGAAGGACGCGGGCGCGCAATGGGTATATGACAAGGCGGCGCTTTCGTACAAGCATGTCGCGAGTGGACAGTGCCTGGCGGCGATCAGCCCCGTCGACGGCGTCGGGGTCAAGCTCGCCGCGTGCGACGGCAAGGACCGTCACCAGCAGTGGCGCCGCAACGCCGGGCTGCCCGGGCTGGTGCTGCTGGCGAACGTGGCGACCGCGCGCTGCCTGACCGCGGAGGCGCCGGCCGTCGGGGCGCGGCTGTATCAGGAGGTGTGTTCGCTGCCCGGCCTGTCCAACACCTGGGCGGCCGGGGTGCGGACCCTCGCGATCCTGTCGGGGAACGGGCAGCGACTGTCCACGAAGACGCCCGGCCAGCCGTTCGTGGTGCGCGTGATCGGGGAGAACGGCCAGCCCGCGGCCGACGTGCCGGTGAACTTCTTCGTCCGCGCGGCGCGGCCGAAGAACGTGCTGGTCTTCGAAGGCGGCGCCGAGACGGCGACCGCGAAGACCGGTGCCGACGGTTCGGCGGCGAGCCCGAAGATCGTCTTGACCGAACCGGGCGAGTTCGAGATCCGGTTCACGGGCAGCGCGAGCCTGGAGGACGGCAACAGCATCACCTTCGAGGGCAGCTGCACCTGCTGAGTGGTGGGTCCAGGTGGTGGGGGGGGGGGGGGGGGGGGGGTGTATCCACCCCCCCCCCCCCCCCCCCCCCCCCCCGGGGGGGGGGGGGGCCCCCCACCACCGCA
>NZ_JBIWKX010000033.1:87973-100914 GCF_044765885.1 Amycolatopsis sp. NPDC102389 | reverse complement strand
TGGTCCACACGGCACACTTCCCCCTACTAATTGGCCGTTTTTTGGATTTTGTGCGGTTTTGGGGGGGGGGCTGGCGGGGGTTTCGGGTTCTAACCCGAAACGCCACTCACGACCAACGTGCCCCACCAGGCCGCCGCGCTTGCTCGCCCTGCTGTACATGAAGGCCCCCTTCCTTGCGCATGGCGCAGTGAAGGGGCCCTTCATGTACTTGGGGAAGGCGTGAAGGTCGAGTTTCCTCGGCTGAGCCGAGGGAAGGGGTCCTTCACGCGCGACCGCTGTGCCTGCTGGACCTGGTGGGGTGTCGCTGAGGCTGAGGTGGCGATCGTGGAGTCCGTGAACACCTAGCCGCCACAATCAGTAGGCACCTAAAACACCCTTGGCCCTAACCCGAAACGCCGCTCACGACCCGCGCTTGACCAGGGCCGAAGGCTCCCTTCACCGCATTAGACGCGGCGAAGGGAGCCTTCATCCCACCATCGGCCCGCCCGAGCACACGCCACGTTTGACCTTCGGCTCAATATCCCTCTTCACCACTCACGACCCCGTCGTAGATCGGCACAAATCAGCCAAACCAGGCGCCAAAGTGTCCCTTGTGGACAGCCGGGAAGGTCACTCCCTAAAGCTTGATCCCCACGCCGCCGAGGCTCAGGTGGTTCAGCTCGGTCAGCGGGGCGAGCCGCGGGCCTTCCGGCCACCATTCGTGCAGGGGGACCACGCCGGGCTCGAGGATCTCCAGCCCGTCGAACAGCGACTCGATCTCGGCGCGGCCGCGGTGCACCGTGCGGTGCCCGGTGCCGGCCATCAGGTCGTCGAGTTTCCGGGCGAGCGCGGCACGGGAGCCCTCACCGGGCGTGAAGTCGTGGGTGATCAGCACGTAGGAGCCCGGCGCGATCGCGTCGACGTAGGCGCGGACGATGGCTCGCGCCTTGCCGAGGTCTTCGATGTGGTGCAGCACCGAATTCAGGATCACCGCGACCGGGCGGTCGAGTTCGAGGTGCTCGGTGACCACCGGGTCGGAGAGGGTCTGCGCGGGATCGGTCAGATCCGCGCCGCTCACGTGGACGAGGTGGTCCTCCAGCAACGCCAGGCCGTGTGCCTGGACGACCGGGTCGTGGTCGACGTAGACGACCAGCGCGTCCGGGTTGTACCGCTGCGCCGCCTGATGCGTGTTCTCCGCGGTGGGCAGCCCGGAGCCCAGATCGAGGAACTGGTCGATACCGCGGGCGCCGGCGAGGAACCGGACCACCCGGTTCGCCCAGGCGCGGAACTCCTTGGCCATCGCGGCGGCGTCGGGGGCGACGGCGAGCAGGTCCACGACGGCCTGCCGGTCGACCTCGTAATGGTCGTGCCCGCCGAGAAGGACGTCCTTCATCCGGGCGAGGTTGGGCTTGCTGTAGTCGAGGGGAAGCGGGCGCCTCGGCACAGACCGGACCTCGTCCGAAGTCATGGACACGTTCCACCCTTCAGCCGCGCACGGGCCGCGCGAACGCGCCCACGGCTCCCTCGACATCGACGGACCGTACACAGATTACGACATGGCGTGCACCCACGTGAACCTCCCCAAGGGCCTTGGCTACCTGCGCCGATCACCCGAAACCGAGTTCACGCCAGGTCCGTCCGCCATCGGTGGTGCGGTACACGGCGGACCCGCCGTCGGCGTCGGGCAGGCCGTCCACGACCACACCGACGCGCTCGTCCGGGAAGTCCAGATCGTTGAGGCAGACCCCGCGGCCGCTGAGCACGGTCGTCGTCCAGGTCGTCCCGCCGTCGGCGGTGCGGTGCAGGAATCCGGTGCCGCCGCCTTCCGCCGCGACGGTCGCCGCCGCGGGCGAAGCCGCGCTGAAGCTCTGGTTGATCCCGACGGTCGGCGCTTGCGCCGTCCCGGTGAAGTGCCCGCCGAGCTTCGGCGCGCGCCACAGCCGCCGGACGGTCGACCCCGGGTGCGGCGCACCCGGTCCCCCGCTGCACAGCGCCAGCACCTGCCCCTGGCGGACGCCGCTCAGCGAAGCCGAACTGTCCGCCGGGCAGGGCGGCGGCGCGGCCGCGAAGGTCAAGCCGTCCGAAGACGTCCAGTACTTCTGGACGCGGTAGTCCGCACCCATGGACACCTGGATCCCGCCGCTCGTGGCGATGTCGCCGTAGGTCGTGGAGCCGGTGACGGTGAATCCCGGGACCGGCTGGAGCAGCCGTGTGCCGGAGATCCCGGCGTACAGCTTCGTCGTCGACGGGCTGCCGAATCCGGTGACCATCGCGAACACCCGAGGGCCTGTTTCGGCGATCTTCGAAATATAGAAGGGTTCCCGCACCCCGACGAGCCTGACTTCGGACCATTTGCCGCCGCCGTCGCGGCTGGCGAGCAGCCGGGTGCCGTCGGAGAGGAACACGTCGTGCTCGTCGATCACCGTGAGCTTGACCTGATTGTGGTTGTCCGGCAACGAGATCGGCGGTTCGCCGGCGCGCCGCCACCGCTTCCCGCCATCGGTCGTCGACAGCAGGGACGCGCACCATCCCGGTTTCCCGCACGGCGAGAATCCGAGGACGAAGCCGCGCGACGGCCCGGTCCAGCTCGTCGACGCGGGGGCGAAACCCTTGGGCACCAGCGCATCGGCGACGGCGGGCGGAGTGAAGACGGCGAGAGCGGTCAGTGCGGCGGCGGCGAGCGCGGCCCACCGGTTCGGCTTCATGACCACGAGACGTCCGGCCCGCGCCCGGGTTGTCCGCCGTTCGGGGTGAACCCCCAGATCATCTCCGGTACGCTCGCAAACCTTGTTTCGCCCGGGGCCGGACCGGGTATACGGCGTTCGGCCGGTGAGACGGAGGTAGCACCGATGGACGACGCGGGTTCGCGTGCTGGCGGTGACGACGAGGAAGAACCCGATGCCGGGACCACTCAACGCCGGTTCAGCCTGAACGTCCACGACCCGGACCATCTGCCGCGCAGGCTCGCCGGCCGGTACGAGGTCGGAGAGCTGCTCGGCCGTGGCGCGACCGCGCGCGTGTTCCGCGCCTGGGACCTGCGCGAAGAGCGCGAAGTCGCGCTGAAACTGTTCCACGCCGACACGATGACGCGGGACGAGCGCCGCCGTCAGCAGGAGATCCAGACCCTCAGCGCGGTCCGCCATCCCGGGCTCGTCCCGATGTACGACGCGGGCTCCGACGACGGCTACAGCTATCTCACGATGCGCCTGGTCGACGGCCCGAACCTGGCCCAGCGCCTGCGCTCCGGCCCGCTCCCCCAGGACGAGGTCGTCGAGCTGACCGCCCGGCTGGCCGACGCGCTCGCGCACGTCCACGCGCACGGCATCACCCACCGTGACCTGAAACCGGCGAACATCCTGCTCGACGGCGAAGGCCCGCTGATCGGCGACTTCGGGGTGGCGCACGCCTTCGACGCGACCAGGGTGACCGAGACCGGCGGCGTCGTCGGCACGGCGGCGTACATGGCGCCCGAGCAGGTCCGCGGCGAGAACGTCGGACCGCCGGCCGACATCTATTCACTCGGTCTGGTCCTGCTCGAATGCCTGTCCGGGGAACGGGAGTACACCGGGACGCCGGTCGAGGCCGCGGTCGGACGGCTGCACCGGCCGCCGCGGATCCCCTCCGGGCTGTCGGCGACCATGACGACGCTGTTGCGCGGGATGACGGCACGGAAGCCGTCGCAGCGCCCGACGGCCGCGGCGATCTCGCGGATCCTGCTGGAGGATTCCACCGGGACGAAGGTCGCCCACCTCGCGCCGGCCACCCGCAAACGGGCGGCCGTGGTCGCCGCCATCAGCGCGCCCGCCGCCGCGATCACCGTCGGGGTGCTGCTGGCGCTCAACCAGACCGGGACACTCTCGCCGGTTCAGCCGGACGGCCCGCTGCCTCCCGCGTCGACCGGCCCGTCCGGCCCGGTCGCGGGTCAGGGGCCGCGGTACTCGGAGGTCGTCGAGGTGCCCACCCACGGCCCGAAGGCGAGCAACGGCACGGTCGCGGTGACCGACACCGTCCCGGCCTCCGCGAATCCGCCGAGCACCACCGAAGGCCCGGTCACCTCGACGCCGAGCGGCACGGCCACCTCGAGCGACCGGCCGAGCACCTCGACGAAGCCGAGCAAGACCAAGCCGAGGCCGCCGACGAAGAGCAGCAGGCCCGGCCCGCCCGGCTGAGCGACCGCCCGACCGGGTGTCCACAGTGGACAATGATGGGAGACGGCGATGACCTACCTCAACGACCCGCGTGAGCCACCGGAAGAGATCGTCGAACAGACGCCCGCAAGGATCCGCGTCGTGCGGGTCGTCAACGCCCTCGTCCACGCCGTTTGCTGGATCTTCGCGCTGGTGCTGATCGTGCACATCCTGCTGGTGTTCGGCGAGGCCAACCCGGGGAACGGGTTCGCGCAGCTGATCGACCAGTGGTCGCGAGCGGTCTCGCTCGGGCTGCGGAACCTGTTCACGCCGGAAGGCCTCAAACTCCGCACCCTGTTCAACGACGGTCTCGCCGCGTTGCTGTGGCTGATCATCGGCGGCGTGGTGACCGACCTGGTCTCGCGGATCGGCCTCCCCGGCCCGAAACGGGTCTGGTACCGGCGACCGCTCAGTTGAGCGAGCCCGGATTCCCCTCCGCGGCGTCACCCGCCTGGGCCTGCTCGGCCTGGGCGTCGGTGACCTCCGGGGCGGCCGTGGTCTCCGCGCGCCGCTGCTCTTCCGGCTCGTGCTCCGTGTCGAAGTGCTCACGGCACCAACGGCCGTAGCGTCTGGCATGCACGGTCATCGCGGCACCTCCTTCTCCCGTCACCCACGATCCCCCATCATTGTGACGTGCGCCACTCGTTTATCCGGCGAATCGGGCCACGATCGCGGCGCAGAACGCGGGCAGGTCGTCCGGGTTGCGGCTCGACGTCAGGTTGCCGTCGATGGCGACCTCCTGGTCGACGACGGTGCCGCCGGCGTTGCGGATGTCTGTGCGCACGCTGGGGTACGACGTGAGCGTGCGGCCGCGGACCACATCGGCCTCCACCAGCGTCCACGGCCCGTGACAGATCACGCCGACCGGTTTCCCGCTGTTCACGAAGTCGCGCACGAAGCGCACCGCGTCCTCGTCCGCGCGCAGATTGTCCGGATTCATCGTGCCGCCCGGCAGCACGAGCGCGTCGAAGTCTTCGACCGTGACGTCCTTGACGACCCGGTCGACGGTGAACTTGTCCGCCTTGTCGATGTCGCCGTTCATGGCCTGGATCTCGCCGGGTTCCAGCGAGACGACCTCGGCCGTCGCCCCGGCGTCCGTGACCGCCTTGCGCGGTTCGACCAGTTCGACCTGTTCCACCCCGTCCGCGGCGAGGATGGCCACGCGGCGTCCGTTCAGCGATGTCGTCATCGGTTCCCTCCTGAAGTCGTGGTCGCCCCCCGGCTACCCCGGAGCGGGCCCGCCGAACCATGGGTATGAACCGCGATCACCGGGGTATTCGCCGCGCATGCGACTGCGGCGAGCGGATCTGGGGACTCCCGGTATCAGGAGGCGGAGGAAAGGCCGCGGCTTCCGCTATCTGACCCCGGACGGCGAACCGCTGAAGGACGAGGAAACGATCGAGCGGATCGACGCACTGGCGATCCCGCCCGCGTGGCGGCGGGTGTGGATCTCCCCGCACGAGGACGCCCACATCCAGGCCGTCGGAGTCGACGACGCCGGCCGAAAGCAGTACCTCTACCACCCCGAATGGCGACGGGCCCGTGACGAGGAGAAGCACGAGCGCGTCCTAGCGCTGGCGCGGCGGCTCCCCCGGCTCCGCCGGACCATCCAGGAAGATCTCGCTTCCCGCGGTCTCACTCGCGATCGGGTGCTCGCCGGCGCGCTCCGCATGCTCGACCTCGGCGTGTTCAGGACCGGTGGCGAAAGCTACGCCGACGAGAACGGCACGCACGGGGTGGCGACACTGCTGTGCGAGCACGTTTCGATCCGTGAGGGCTGCCTGCTCTGCGACTACCCCGCGAAAGGCGGGATCCGGCGCAAGGTCCGGCTCCGGGACGACGACCTGGTACGCCTCGTGCGTTCCCTGCGGCGCGCTCGCGGCGGGGACGTGCGCCTGCTCGCCTACCGGAACGGTCGCGGATGGCAGGAAATCCGGGCCGAAGACCTCAACGAGCGGTTCAAGGAGCTCGCGGGCGACGATTTCACGGCCAAGGACCTGCGCACCTGGAACGCCACCGTTCTGGCCGCTTCGGCCTTCGCGGACAAGGAAAAACCGGCCAGCGAACGAGGGGTGAAGCGGGTCGAGAAGGCCGTGATGACCGAAGTCGCCGAAGGGCTCGGCAACACCCCCGCCGTGGCGCGACGGTCCTATGTGGACCCTCGCGTGATCACCGCCTACCGCCGGGACCGGACCATCGCGCACGCGGCCAGGCGAGCCGAAAAGGTCTCCGATCCCGATGAGGCCCGCGACATCGTCGAGCGGGCCGTGGTGCGGCTACTGAACGGGTCGTGAGGCTTCGATGGCGAGGACGGCGATGTCGTCGTGCGTCCCGCTGCCGAGCCATTCCCGCACCGCGGAGCGGATCCGGGCGACCACCTCGCGGCCGGACAGCCCCCGGCAGCCGACCAGCAGCTCACGCAGCCGCTCGTCCCCGAACAGGTCCGACGGCCGCTCGTGATGGCGCGCTTCGGTGATCCCGTCGGTGTAGAGCAGGCAGACGTCGCCCTCGGCCAGCCGGATGGCCGTCTCGGCGAACCGGGCCTGCGGGGAGATCCCGACCAGCGTGCCGGGCAGGGTGATCTCGTCGACCCCGCCCCGGCGGCGCACCACCAGCGGCGCGGGATGCCCGCCGGAGGCGAGGGTGACGCCCAAACCGTCTTCGCCCGCCAGCACCGAACCGAGCACCAGGGTGGCGAAGCGGCCGCTGCCGCCGGTGATGAGGAGGGAGTTCAGCAGGCTCAGCAACGTGGTGTTGTCGTGCTCGACGAGCTCGAGCGCGGCGAGGGTCTGCCGGACCCGGCCGGTGAGCGCGGCCGCCTCGGCACCCTTTCCGCAGACATCGCCGAGGACGAACATCGCGCCGCCGTCTTCACGCGGCAGGACGTCGTAGAAGTCGCCGCCGACGTCGAGCAGGCCACCCGACGGCTCGTACCAGACGTCGAACTTGACGCCCTCGACGTCCGGTGGCGGTGTCGGGCGCAGCGTGGTCTCCAGGCCGCGTGTCGCCTCTTCCTGGCGGGCGTAGCGGTGCGCGTTCGCCAGCGCCGTGCCGGCCGCGCGGGCGAACTCCGTCACCGCGCGCGGGTGGTCTTCGCCGAACGCGGGCGCGCCGCGCCTGCCGAGCACCACCGCGCCGGTGACCCCGGCGCCGCCGTCGAACCCCAGTGAGACCACGGTCACGGACGGATGGACGGCGAGCCGTTCCGCGACGATCGCGGGCAGCGTCGCGACCTCTTCCTCCGGGACGGCCTTGGCCTCGGGTTCCTCGGTGGAGGCGAAGGTGCCGGCCAGCACCGGCGCGAGCTGGGCCGGGACCCGGCGGATCCGGCCGTGCCCGTGGTTGGTGCGGTGATCGCAGCTCCACCATTCCCACCGGCCCCGGGTGGTCGGCAGCAGCACGAACACGCAGTCGGCGAGTTCGGCGGCGGCGACCTCGGCGATCACCTTCGCCGTCCCGTGCCGTCCTCGCGCGGAGGCCAGGCGGGGCGCCGAAGCGGCGAGGAAACCGTCCACGCGCGGGCCGTCGGCCGCGACCGCGGAGGTCACCGTCCACGCGTGCCAGCCGCCGGGCAGCGTCCGGATCCTGGCCGGGAACCGGCGACCGGTGTGCTCGACATGCCCGACGTCGGGACCTTCGGCGGTCAGTATCGGGCGGCCACCACCGAAGAGTTCGCGGGCGGCGGGGTTCGACCAGCGCAGCGCGCCGCCGACGTCCTGCACGAGCACCGCGTCACGGACGTCTTCCAGCAGCTCACGCCAGAACCGCCCGGATTCGGGCAGCGCGCCCTCGCTCGTCGCCGGCGACGACTCCGAGGGGAGCGACGTCGAGGCCGGGGCCGGCCGTGACACCATTCCCGGACCTCCTCCTGCCTTGCGGGTAGCGCAGTGTGAGCGGGCGGACTGGCTCGAAGTGTAGGTCGAATCATGGCACGCTGATGCGACGACCATGGCTTGGCATGCGTGGTGGAGAGGGTCGACACAGATGACACAGCACTCCCAAAGGGACCGGATCCCCGTGGAAGGTGGTGGCGGCCAGGTGGACGAAGCGACCCTGGAACGCCTGCTCGCGGCGGCTCGTGACCTCGGGGACGGCAACTTCCGGCGGCGGCTCGTGGCGCACGGCGACGGGCTCGCGGCCCAGCTCGCGGGCGCCTTCAACGACATCGCCGAGCGGAACCAGCGACTGGTGACCGAACTCCTGCGCGTCCGCGAGGCGGTCGGCAAGGAAGGCAGGCTGACCGAGCGCGTCGCGGCCGAGATCGGTCCCGGCGGCTGGGCGACCGCGGTCGACGTCGTCAACGGGCTGATCGAGGACGTGAGCAGGCCCACGGCCGAGCTCAACCGTGTCCTCGGGGCGGTCGCCGAGGGCGATCTGTCCGAACCGATGCCGCTGGAGGTCGGCGGACGGCCGCTGCAGGGTCAGTTCGCCGAGGTCGCGAAGACGGTCAACGGCCTGATCAAGCAGCTTTCGCGGTTCGCGACCGAGGTCACCAGAGTGGCCCGTGAGATCGCCACCGAAGGACGGCTCGGCGGCCAGGCCGAGGTCCCGGGCGTGGCGGGCACCTGGCGTGATCTCACCGACAACGTCAACGTCATGGCCAGCAACCTGACCGACCAGGTCCGCAACATCGCCCAGGTGACCACCGCGGTGGCGCGGGGCGACCTGACCCAGAAGATCAACGTCGACGCGCGCGGCGAAATCCTGGAGCTCAAGAACACTGTCAACATCATGGTCGACCAGCTGTCGTCGTTCGCCGACGAAGTGACCCGGGTTTCGCGCGAGGTGGGTAGCGAAGGCCGTCTCGGCGGCCAGGCGCAGGTCCCCGGCGCGGCGGGCACGTGGCGCGACCTCACCGACTCGGTGAACCTGATGGCCGACAACCTGACCGACCAGGTCCGCAACATCGCCCAGGTGGCCACGGCGGTGGCGAAGGGCGACCTCTCGCAGAAGATCAACGTCGACGCCAAGGGCGAGATCCTCGAGCTCAAGAACACGCTGAACACGATGGTCGACCAGCTCTCGTCGTTCGCCGACGAGGTCACCCGGGTGGCGCGCGAGGTCGGCAGCGAAGGCCGTCTCGGCGGTCAGGCGACCGTGCCGGGCGTGGCCGGGACGTGGCGCGGGCTCACCGATTCGGTGAACCAGATGGCCGACAACCTGACCGACCAGGTCCGCAACATCGCCCAGGTCACCACGGCGGTGGCGAAGGGCGACCTGACCCAGAAGATCACGGTCGACGCGCGCGGCGAGATCCTCGAACTCAAGACGACCGTCAACACGATGGTCGACCAGCTGTCGTCGTTCGCCGACGAAGTCACGCGAGTCGCGCGTGAAGTCGGCACGGAAGGTCAGCTGGGCGGCCAGGCGCAGGTGCCGGGGGTCGCCGGGACGTGGCGCGACCTCACCGGGTCGGTCAACTTCATGGCGAACAACCTCACCGCGCAGGTCCGCAACATCGCCCAGGTGGCGACGGCGGTGGCGAAGGGCGACCTGTCGCAGAAGATCGCCGTCGACGCCAAGGGCGAGATCCTCGAACTGAAGAACACGCTGAACACGATGGTGGATCAGCTGTCGGCGTTCGCCGACGAGGTCACCCGTGTCGCCCGCGAGGTCGGCAGCGACGGGCGGCTCGGCGGCCAGGCGCAGGTGCCCGGCGTGGCCGGGACGTGGAAGGACCTGACCGACAACGTCAACTTCATGGCGAACAACCTGACCGACCAGGTCCGGAACATCGCCCAGGTCACCACCGCCGTCGCGAAGGGCGACCTGACGCAGAAGATCATCGTCGACGCGCGCGGCGAGATCCTGGAGCTCAAGAACACCGTCAACATCATGGTCGACCAGCTCTCGGCGTTCGCCGACGAAGTCACCCGGGTGTCACGCGAAGTCGGTACCGAAGGCAAGCTCGGCGGCCAGGCCCAGGTGCGCGGCGTCGCCGGGACCTGGAAGGACCTCACCGACAACGTCAACGTCATGGCCACCAACCTCACCGACCAGGTGCGGAGCATCGCGACGGTGACCACCGCGGTGGCGAACGGCGATCTGTCGAAGAAGATCTCGATCGACGCCCAGGGCGAGGTCGCCGTCCTCGCCGAGACGATCAACAGCATGGTCGAGACGCTGCGCGCGTTCGCCGACGAGGTCACCCGTGTCGCCCGCGAGGTGGGTACGGAAGGCATCCTCGGCGGTCAGGCCCGCGTGCCGAACGTGGCGGGTACGTGGAAGGCGTTGACGGACAACGTGAACGTCATGGCCGACAACCTGACCGGCCAGGTCCGCAGTATCGCGACGGTGACCACCGCGGTGGCGCAGGGCGATCTGTCGAAGAAGATCGACATCGACGCGCGCGGCGAGATCCTCGAACTCAAGACGACCATCAACACCATGGTCGACCAGCTCTCGGCCTTCGCCTCCGAAGTCACCCGTGTCGCCCGCGAGGTCGGCACGGACGGCACGCTCGGCGGCCAGGCGGAGGTGCCCGGTGTCGCCGGCACGTGGTCGCGGCTGACCGAAAGCGTGAACCAGCTGGCCGGGAACCTGACCACCCAGGTACGCGCGATCGCGCAGGTGGCCACCGCGGTGACCGCCGGCGATCTGACCCGGCACATCACCGTCGACGCGTCCGGGGAGGTGGCCGAACTCAAGGACAACATCAACCAGATGATCGCGAACCTGAAGGAGACCACCCGGGCGAACCGCGAGCAGGACTGGCTCAAGACCAACCTCGCGCGGCTGTCCGCGCTCATGCAGGGGCACCGCGATCTCGCGTCCGTGGCGTCGCTGATCCTGTCCGAGCTGACGCCGCTCGTGTCCGCGCAGCAGGGCGCGTTCTTCCTCGCCCGCGAAGACGAGCAGGAAGAGGTGGTCCTGGAGAGCATCGCCACCTACGGGCTGGCGAAATCCCAGAACGGGCTGCGGTTCTCCCCCGGCGAATCGCTCATCGGGCAGGCCGCCGTCGACCGGCGCACGATACTGGTCCACGAAGCGCCGCCGGAGTACGCGCTCATCTCGTCGGGACTCGGTTCGGCCGCCCCGGTCAACGTGATCGTGCTGCCGGTGCTGTTCCAGGGCGAGGTGCTCGGTGTGCTGGAACTGGCGACCATCAACGCCTTCAGCACCGTCCACATCGACCTGCTGGAACAGCTGAAGGAGACCATCGCGGTCAACGTCAGCACCATCCAGTCGAACTCGCGCACCGAGGCGCTGCTGACCGAATCCCAGCGCCTGGCACAGGAACTGCGTGCGCGGTCCGAGCAGTTGCAGGCGCAGCAACGGGAACTGCGCCGGTCCAATACGGATCTCGCGGAGAAGGCGGCGCTGCTGGCGCAACAGAACCGCGACATCGAGGTCAAGAACAGCGAGATCGAGCAGGCGCGGCAGGAGCTCGAAGAGCGAGCCGGGCAGCTGACCATGGCGTCGCAGTACAAATCCGAGTTCATGGCGAACATGTCGCACGAACTGCGGACCCCGCTCAACAGCGCGCTGATCCTCGCGAAACTGCTTTCGGAGAACCCGGACGGGAACCTGTCGGAGAAGCAGGTCCAGTTCGCGCGGACGATCTACTCGGCGGGCAGCGACCTGCAACAGCTGATCAACGACATCCTCGACATGGCCAAGGTCGAGGCGGGTCACCTCGACCTGCAGATGTCCGACGTCACGCTGCCCGAACTGGTCGAGTACGTCGAATCGATCTGCCGTCCGCTCACTTCGGACAAGGGCCTGGAGTTCGCCGTCCTGATCGACCCGCCGGTGCCGTCGTCGATCCACACCGACGAACACCGCTTGCAGCAGGTACTGCGGAACCTGCTGTCCAACGCGGCGAAGTTCACCGACGAAGGCGGCGTGCGCCTGCACATCCGGATGGCCGACCCGGGCGAGGTCGAAGCCGACTCGCTCCGCGACGCCCCCGGCGTCCTCGCGTTCGCCGTCGAGGACACCGGGATCGGCATCGCGCCGGACAAACTCGCGATCATCTTCGACGCGTTCCGCCAGGCCGACGGCACCACCAGCCGCAAGTACGGCGGCACCGGGCTTGGCCTGTCGATCAGCCAGCAGCTGACGGAACTGCTCGGCGGCGAACTGCGCGTCCGCAGCGACCCCGGCAAGGGCAGCACGTTCACCCTGTACCTGCCGGTGAGCGCGGCGAACCTGGTCGTCCCGACCGCCAAGGCGAGCGGTGTCCCGCTGATCATGGCCGTCCCGCAGGTGATCCCGGTGAGCCCGTCGCTGCGGTTCCACGGCGAGAAGATCCTGATCGTCGACGACGACCTGCGCAACGTCTTCGCGCTGGCCGCCGTGCTGGAACGCAACGGCCTGGAGGTCATCTACGCCGAGACCGGCGTCGCGGGTATCCGGGCGCTGGAGCGGCACGAGGACACCGCGCTCGTCCTGATGGACGTGATGATGCCCGAACTGGACGGCAACGCCACGATCACCGCGATCCGCGCCGAGGCCGCGCACGAAGACCTGCCCGTGATCGCCGTCACCGCGAAGGCGACCGCGGAGGACAAAGCGCGAACCCTCGCTTCGGGCGCGGACGACTACGTGACCAAACCCGTCGACACCGACAAGCTGCTGGACCTGATCGCGGCCCACCTGGAGGCGGACGCCGCCTCCAGCGGCCTCTCGCAGGCCGTGGCGGGCACGTCGGACTCGGACGCTTCGGAACCCGGCTCGGACTGAGCTTCGGTCCAGGTGGTGGGGGGGGGGGGGGGGGGGGGGGGGGGGGGGGAGGCCCCCCACACCCACCCCCCCCCCCCCCGGCCCCACAAA
>NZ_JBIWKX010000033.1:0-87963 GCF_044765885.1 Amycolatopsis sp. NPDC102389 | reverse complement strand
GCCCAGCCCCCGCTCGGGGCTGGCGGCGTGGGGGGGGGGCTGGGCGGGGGGGCGTCCCCCCCCCCCCCCCCCCCCCCCCCCCCACCACCCCGGCCGATGTCTCCCTCTACACGAAAGAACCCGCAGGCCAGAAGGTCTACGGGTCTCGTTTGGAGCTGTGGAGCGGGTGACGGGAATCGAACCCGCGTAGCTAGTTTGGAAGACTAGGGCTCTACCATTGAGCTACACCCGCATGCCCCCGGAGTACCGGGTGCGAAAACAGCTTAGCGTGACCCGCTAGGCTGTGCGCACACCCCCCGGGAGATCGGGGAGTCACGGGATGTGGCGCAGCTTGGTAGCGCATCCGCTTTGGGAGCGGAGGGTCGCAGGTTCAAATCCTGTCATCCCGACTTCAGGCCTCTGGCCTGCGAGTTCACCGGCGTTTTGGCATGGCCGAGCCGGATCGAGGGCCGGCGTCGCACTCAGCGACCCTCCGCTTCGAGGGTTCGTTGCCGCACCAGGACGTGGACCGGCGACATCGACCGTGTGGATTTTGTTGCGTTGGATGACCCGAAACCCACACGGTCGCGCATGACCGGTCCGATCGCGACGGGTGTGTGGAAACAGGGACACTCAACGTCCCTGTTTCCACACACCCCTCACTCCAAGTCAGCGACCGACTTCCTCCGTGACTCTCCGCTTTAATCGGGATCATGGAGATCCGCCACGCCGTCAGCACCGACGCCCCCGCCGTGACCACGCTGCTCGCCGAGCTGGGCTACCCGGACAACAACGAAACCGACGTGCGCCGCCGGCTGGAACGCTGGGCCCGTCATCCCGAAGGCGCCGCGTTCGTCGCCGAGGCGGACGGCACGGTGGTCGGCGTCATCGCGGTGGTCGCGATCCCGCTTCTCGAGCGGCCAGGTTCCGGCGGACGGATCGTGGCCTTGGTGGTGGACGAGACCCGGCGCGGCTCGGGCATCGGTCGTGAGCTGGTCGCGGCGGCCGAGGCGGAGGCGCTGCGCTTGGGCTGCGACACCATGGAGGTCACCAGTTCCCGCCACCGGACCGGCGCGCACGCCTTCTATCGCGCCCGGGGCTACGAGGACCGTTGTGAACGCAGCGCCCGGTTCATCCGAACGCTGAACGCCTGACCAGCTCCCGGATGCTGAGAGCCCTAGGCCCACCGGCACCCGCTTGCGAACATCGGCACCGTGACCGGCAGGCGGAGCGCCAGTGCCAGCGCGGTGCTCCGCGTGGTGCTGGACGAAGGGGCGATAGCGCGCAGCACCATCGCGCGCCGCACCGGGCTGAGTGCCGCGGCCGTCACGGGGCATGTGGCGGAGTTGATGCGCCGCGGGTTCCTCATCGAGCTGCCCGAGGTCGCCGGAGCGGTCGGCAGGCCGTTCGTGCCGGTGGACCTCGACGCGGAACGCTTCGTGGTGTGCGGAGCGCATGTCGCGGTCGACCATCTCACCGTCGGGCTGCTCGACCTGCGCGGGAAAGTGTTGGCGCAGCTGGAAGCCCCGCATCACGGCGCCGAGCCCGCCGTGCAGGCCGCGCAGATCGCGGAGCTGCTCGACGACCTCCTCATCGGACACGCGCCGGAGCGGACGCCGCTCGGGTTGGGGGTGGCGACCGGCGGGTGGGTCGACGAGGCCTCGGGAACGGTGGTGGAGCACGGGTTGCTCGGCTGGCGAGGGGTTCCGTTGCGCGATCTGCTCACCGAGGTCACCGGTCTCGACGTCCGCGTCGACGGGCATTCGCGGGCACTCATCCACGCCGAACGCCTGCTGGGGCAACCGAGAGCGCGCAGCAGTGTCGTGCAGTTGTTCACCGGCAACGTAGTCGACGCCGCCTTCGCCACCGGTGACACCGTCCATCATGGACCGAGGTCGGCGGCGGGCGCGGTCGCGCATCTGCGGGTCGACGACAGTGACGAGCCTTGCCGCTGCGGGCGTTCCGGCTGTCTCGAAGCGACGGTGTCCGAGCGCACGGTGGCCCGTAAAGCCGCCGAAGCACAAATCATCAAAGAACCGGATTTCGCCGACGTGCTCCATTTGGCGGCATCGGGAAATAAAAGCGCCATCGCTATTTTCCAGGAACGCGCACGGATCATCGGACAGGCCGCCGCGTTGCTCTTCGACGTCCTGAATCCGGAAATCCTCATCGTGCTCGACCAGAGTGTACGCGACGTCGAAGGATGCCTTTCCACGATCCGGGACGAGGTCGCCCAGCGCTCCTGGATCTGCCAGGACGCGGCGAAACACGTTGTGGCGTCGAGCTTTCCGGGGACCGAGCTGGCAACGGCCGGCGGGGCGGTCATGCTGAACGCCCTCTACGAAGATCCGCTCTTCGCCAATCTCGCCAATGCCTCCTGAGTTACTTCACTAAATCGCAAAATTGACGCTCTCCGCCGGGCCTGCGAAGAATCTTCTTCAACGACGCGAACCCGAACGAAAGAGCCCACCGTGAAGAAACCAGTGCCCTTGATCGCCGCGCTCCTCGCCGGACTGGCGCTGTCGGGCTGCGGCGCCTCCGCGACCCCGGCGGGCGTGGCGGGCCAGCCGGAGAAGCTCGAACTCCGCTACCAGGGGTCGGCGAACAACGTCACCTTCCCCGAACTCGCCGAAGACCTCGGCTACTTCGGCCCGGTCAAACTCAAATGGGTCGGCAACACGATCAGCGGACCGCAGGACATCCAGTCCGCCGCGACCGACCAGACCGACTTCGGCGGCGCCTTCACCGGCGCGGTCGCCAAACTCGTCGACGCCGGCGCCCCGATCAAGGCCGTCGTCAACTACTACGGCTCCGACGCGAAGACCTTTTTGGGCTTCTACGTCAAGGCAGACAGCCCGATCCGCACGCCGCGCGACCTCATCGGCAAGAAGGTCGGCGTCAACACCGTCGGCGCGAACCTGGAGGCCGCCCTCGACACCTGGCTCAAACGCAGCGGCCTCACCGACGCGGAGATCGACCAGGTGCAGCTGGTCGTCCTGCCGCCGATCAACACCGAACAGGCCCTGCGCAACGGCCAGATCGACGTCGCCGCGCTCAACGGTGTCCTCCAGGACCGAGCCCTCGCGGGAGGCGGGGTGCGGCCCATCGTGAAGGACGTCGAGGCGTTCGGGCCGTACAACGGCGGGCCGTACGTGCTGCGGACCGACTTCATCAAGAAGTACCCGGAGACCACGAAGACCTTCGTGACCGGCGTGGCCAAGGCGATCGAATGGGCGCGCACCACACCGCGCGAGGAGGTCATCGCCCGGTTCACCAAAATCATCCAGAACCGTGGCCGCAACGAGAACACCGAAACGCTCAAGTACTGGAAGAGCACCGGTGTCACCAAGGGCGGGCTGATCTCCGACAACGACTACACGCTCTGGACGGACTGGCTCAAGCAGTCCGGGTTCATCAAGAAGGACCAGATCGACCTCAAGAAGATCTACACCAACGAATTCAACCCGTACCGCGAAGGCGGTGGCGCATGACCGCCAAGATCAGCCTCCGCTCGGTCACCAAGACCTTCGACACGCTGACCGCGCTGGACGACGTCTCCCTCGACATCGAGGACGGAACGTTCCTCTCGCTCGTCGGACCGAGCGGTTCCGGCAAGTCCACCCTGCTCGATCTGCTCGGCGGGCTCGCGAAACCCACCTCCGGCGAGGTCCTGATCGATGGGAAACCCGTCACCGGACCGGGTTTGGATCGCGGTGTCGTCTTCCAGCAGTACGCGCTGTTTCCGTGGCGCACCGCGCGCGCCAACGTCGAGTTCGGTCTCGAGGGCGGCACCCTGACCAAACGGCAGCGCGCCGAGCGAGCGAGGGAATTCCTTGACCTGGTCGGGCTTTCCGGCTTCGAGGAGCATCTCCCCCACCAGCTTTCCGGTGGCATGAAACAACGTGTCGCGATCGCGAGAAGCCTCGCCTACGACCCGGACGTGCTGCTGATGGACGAGCCGTACGCCGCGCTGGACTCCCAGACGCGTGAGCTCCTGCAAGAGGAACTGCGGCGGATCTGGCAGCGCACCGGCAAGACCATCGTCTTCATCACCCACAGCATCGAAGAGGCCGTCTACTTGGGACAGAAGGTCGCGGTGCTCACGTCGCGGCCGGGCAGGCTCAAGGACGTCGTCGACATCGACCTCGGCGACCGCTCGAACGACGACCTGCGCTCGGCGCCCGCCTTCGTGGCCCATCGCCACCGGCTGTGGGAACTCCTGCACGACGAGATCCGGAGGGCCGCCTGATGACCGCCACCCTCGATGCGCCGACAGTCCACACAGGACCGAAACCCGTCGCGCAACCTCACAAGAAGAAGCACAGGCTGAGCAAGGCTTTCCGCAGTTCGGCGGCGATCCTGCTGTTCCTCGCCGTTTGGGAGCTCGCTCCCCAGTACGTGCTCGACGAAGGCACGAGAACCTTCCTTCCTCCGCTGTCGGAAGACCTCGTCGCGCTCTGGGAGCTGATCCTCAACGGGCAGCTGGCCGACCATCTGCTGGCGAGTCTCGGCCGGTCCGCCGCCGGATTCGTGCTCGCGGTGGCCGTCTCGGTGCCGCTCGGCCTGCTGATCGCCTGGTACCGCCCGCTCGCCGAATTCCTCAACCCGTTGCTGGAGCTGGCCCGCAACACCGCCGCGCTGGCGCTGCTGCCGGTGTTCACGCTCCTGCTCGGCATCGGCGAGCTGTCCAAGATCGCGCTGATCGTCTACGCCTGCGTCTGGCCGGTGCTGCTCAACACGATCGCCGGGGTGAACACCGTGGATCCCTTGCTGGTCAAGGCCGCGCGTTCGCTCGGGCTGTCGAGCCCGAGCCTGTTCCGCAAGGTGATCCTGCCCTCTGCCGTGCCGACCATCTTCACCGGCATCCGGATGGCCGCGGCGTACTCGATCCTCATCCTGATCGCCGCGGAAATGGTCGGTGCCAAGGCCGGGCTCGGCTATCTGATCAACAACTCGCAGGTCAACTTCCAGATCCAGCAGATGTACGCCGCGATCATCACGGTCTCGGTGCTGGGCCTGGCCATCAACGCGGGCTTCGTCGCACTCGAGCGGCGGTTCTCCACCTGGCGTGTCAAGGAGAAGGCATGAACTCGCCGAAGAAACACCTGCACCTCAACGCGTTCGTGATGCCGAACGGTCATCACGAGGCGGCGTGGCGGCATCCGAGCACGGATCCGCACCGCGCCGCGACGCTGAAACACTACGTCGACATCGCCCGTACGGCGGAGCGCGGCAAGCTGGATTCGCTGTTCCTCGCCGACGGCGTCGCCTTGTGGGGCAACGTCCGCTACAACTCGCACACCCTGTTCGAGCCGCTGACGCTGCTTTCCGCGCTGGCCGGGGCGACGGAGCGCATCGGGCTCATCGCCACCGCGTCGACGACCTACAACGAGCCGTACCACCTGGCGCGGAAGTTCGCGTCGCTCGACCATCTCAGCGGCGGGCGCGCGGGCTGGAACATCGTGACGTCGGCGGGTGAGGACGAGGCCCGCAACTTCAATCGCGACGCCCGGCCGGCGCACGCGCTGCGTTACGAGCGAGCCACCGAATTCGTCGAAGTGTCCAGGAAACTCTGGGACAGCTGGGACGACGACGCGGCAGTGATCGACAAGGCGAGCGGGGTCTACGCCGACACCGACCGTATCCACCCGATCGACCACAACGGCCCGCATTTCCAGGTCCGCGGCCCGCTCAACATCCCGCGCCCGGTGCAGGGACATCCGTTGCTCGTCCAGGCCGGTTCGTCGGAGACGGGCAAGGAGTACGCGGCCCGGTTCGCCGAGGCGGTGTTCACCGCGCAGCAGACTTTCGCCGAGGGCAAGGCTTTTTACGACGACGTCAAGGGCAGGCTCGCGAAGTACGGCCGCTCGCCGGACGAGATCAAGATCCTGCCGGGGATCAGCCCGATCCTGGGCCGCACCGAGGCCGAGGCGAAGGAACGCGAGGCCGAACTCAACGCCCTCATCACGCCCGCGTACGGCGTGCGGCAGTTGTCGAACATGCTCGACCACGACCTGACGCCGTATCCGCTCGACGGTCCGCTGCCCGACGTCGGCACGTTCACCGAAGGCGCGCAGAGCCGGTTCGAGCTGGTCACCGGCCTGGCGCGGCGCGAGAACCTGACCATCCGCCAGCTGATCGAGCGGCTGGCGGGCGGCCGAGGCCACCGCGTCTTCGCCGGCACCGCCACGCAAGTGGCCGACCAGCTGGAGCACTGGTTCACCGAAGGCGCCGCGGACGGCTTCAACGTCATGCCGCCCACCCTGCCCGGCGGTCTCGAGGACTTCGTCGACCTCGTGGTCCCGGAACTCCAGCGGCGCGGGCTGTTCCGCACCGAATACACCACCACGACTTTGCGCGGCCACTACGGCCTCGCCCGCCCCGTCACCCGCACACCGGTAAAGGAGCACGCCGCATGACCGCACTCAACACCCAGGTCGAGGTCCGCAAGATCACCGGCAGGATCGGCGCGCAGGTCCTCGGCGTCGACCCGGCCAAGGAACTCGACGCCGCGACCGTCGCGTTCGTGACCGACGCCCTGCACGAGCACAAGGCGCTCGTCTTCTCGGGCGTCGACCTCGACGACGCGGGCCAGCAGCGGTTCGCCGAGCAGTTCGGTGAGCTGACCAAGGCGCACCCGACCGTCCCGTCGGTCGACGGTGAGCCGGCCATCCTGCCGGTCGACAGTGAACAGGGCCGCGCGAACCAGTGGCACACCGACGTCACCTTCGTGCTCAACCCGCCGAAGGCCAGCACGCTGCGCAGCCTGGTCGTGCCGCCCTACGGTGGCGAAACGCTGATCGCCAACTCGGCCGCCGCGTACCGGGATCTGCCGGAGCCGCTCCGGGCGTTCGCGGACACGCTGCGCGCCGAGCACACCAACGACTACGACTACGCGAAGGCGCCGGAAACCCTTGACGAGGCGGAGCAGGAACGCCGGAAGGTGTTCGTCTCGCAGAAGTTCCGCACGGTCCACCCGGTGGTGCGCGTGCATCCGGCGACCGGGGAGCGCGGGCTGTACATCGGCGGGTTCGCGCAGCGGATCGTCGGGCTGTCCAAGGGCGAATCGCGGGACATCCTGCGGCTGCTGCAGTCGTACGTGACGCGGCCGGAGAACGTCGTCCGGGTGAGCTGGGAGCCGAACCAGCTGGTGCTGTTCGACAACCGCATCACCCAGCACTACGCCGTCGACAACTACGACGACCTGCCCCGCCGCCTGAACCGGGTGACCGTGGCGGGCGACGTGCCGGTGGGCATCGACGGGGTGCCGAGTGAATCCCTCGAAGGCGACGCTTCGCACTACTCCCCCGTCGCCTGACGACCGAAGTGGTAAGACTGGCGTTGTGAAGGACGATCGTCAGGTGGAAGCGCTCCTGAGGGAGCTGGCCCCGCAGGTCATCGGGTTGCTGGTGCGCAAGCACGGGCAGTTCGACGCCTGCGAGGACGCCGTCCAGGAAGCCCTGCTCTCGGCCGCGCGGCAATGGCCGGAGCAGGGCATCCCGGACAGCCCGAAATCCTGGCTCGCGACGGTCGCCTCCCGGCGGCTGGTGGACGAGTGGCGCAGCGAGAGCGCGCGACGGCGGCGCGAGGAGAACAACGCGCTGATGGACCTGGCCGGTCCCGCTGAACCATCCGAATCGGACGACACGCTCACCGTCCTTTTCCTTTGCTGCCACCCTTCTCTGTCCGCGCCGTCGCAACTCGCGCTCACGCTGCGCGCCGTCGGCGGCCTGACCACGGGCGAGATCGCGAACGCTTTCCTGGTCCCGGAATCGACGCTCGCCCAGCGGATCAGCCGGGCGAAACAGACCATCAAGAAGGCGGGCGCCGAATTCGTCCTGCCGCCTGTCGGGGAGCTGGCCGAACGGCTCCGCGTCGTCCTCCAAGTGCTGTACCTGATCTTCAACGAGGGCTACACGACCAGCGGCGGCCCCGACCTGCACCGAGCCGACCTGACCGCCGAGGCGATCCGGCTGACCAGGCTGCTCCGGCGGCTCATGCCGGACGAGGACGAGGTCACCGGCCTGCTCGCGCTCATGCTGCTGACCGACGCCCGCCGGGCCGCCCGCGCCGGCGAGGACGGCTCGCTCGTCCCGCTCGCCGAGCAGGACCGCTCACGCTGGAACGCGGAAACGATCACCGAAGGGGTTTCGCTGGTGAGCGAGGCTTTGGCGACGGGTCCCGTCGGGCCGTACCAGGTGCAGGCCGCGATCGCCGCCGTCCACGACGAGGCGGCCACCGCGGCCGACACGGACTGGTCGCAGATCCTCGCGCTCTACGACGTCCTCGAGAAGGTCTCGCCGGGCCCTATCGTGACGCTCAACCGCGCCGTCGCGGTCGCGGAGGTCAACGGGCCGGAAGCAGGGCTCGAACTGCTGGCCACACTCGACGGCGACAGCCGGATGAGCCAGACGCACCGGCTCGATTCCGTGCGCGGGCATCTGCTGGAACTGGCCGGGGACACCGGTGCCGCGCGCGAGGCCTACCTCCGGGCGGCGGGCAAGACCGCGAGCGAACCCGAGAAGCAGTACCTGACCCGGCGCGCGGAGCGGCTCTCCTAGTCCTCGGCTTTGCGGGCCGTGGCCATGGCGCGTTCGGTCTCCCAGAACGCGCGCATCGACACGATCAGCCCGTCTTCGCGTACCCGGTAGACGAACACGCCGTCGGTGTCGACGCGATAGCCGCCGGGCAGATACGTCGTGATCGTGCCGACGTTCGCGACCTCGTCCCCGGCCGCGTGCGAATCGCGGATGGTGAACCGGAAGCGTTTGACGTTCGCGATCGTCTTGTCCCAGAAGGCACTGATCCCGTCGTGCCCGTGGTGTCCCTTGCCCTCTTCGTCGAACATCGACCGGCCGATCGGATCCTCGACGACGGCGTCCCCGGCGAAGAGGCCGAGCCAGGCGGCCTTGTCCCCGGCGGTGACGGCGGTCATCGAGCGGAACGCGGCCTGCCGCGCGGGCGGCTGTTCGGCAGCCGGATCCCAGCAGACGTCGACACCCATGGTTCAGTCTCCCATCTTCGCGATGATCTCGTCGCCGAACTTCTTGATGGAATCGAGCTTCGGACCGACTTCGGCGTCGAAACCGAGGCCGTCGAACACCCACGGCATGGTGATGATGTCGGTGACGCCGATGTCGCCCTGCTCGCGATAGCCGTCGAGACCGAACTTGTCGATGCAGACGGCCTGGTACTCGAAGGGATCGTCGGCGCGGCCCCGGTCGGCCAGCAGCCCGCGCAGCTTGGCGATCGTGTCGCGGAGATCGTCGAACTTCATCATCGCCGAAGACCAGCCGTCGGCGACGCGCGCGGCCCGGCGCAGCGCGACGTCGGTGTGACCGCCGATGTAGAACGGCACTCGCGACGGCGGTGTCGGGCTCATGCGGAGCTTGTCGAAGTCGAAGAACTCGCCGTGGAACTCGACCATCCCGCCGTCGAGGATCAGGCGCAGCACCTCGATGGCCTCGTCGACGCGTTTGCCGCGCTTCTCGTACGGCGCGCCGCACCAGCGGAACTCCTCGGGTGACCAGCCGACGCCGAGCCCGAGCCCGAACCGGCCGCCGGTCAGCGCCGCGACCGAGTTCACCTGACGGGCGAGCAGGACCGGGTTGCGGGAGCCGAGTTTGAGCACGGAGGTGTAGAACGTGAGCCGCTCGGTGACCGCGCCCATCGACGCGGCCGCGACCAGCGGATCGGCCCAGGGCGTCTCCTCGGTCCAGAAGCGGCTGCCGTCGGGCGTGTACGGATAGTCGGCCGAGACCGTTTCGGAGTAGAACAGGGAATCCGGGAGCGCGATCGACGAGAAGCCCGCCTCTTCGGCGGCCCGGGCGAGCTCGCCCAGCTGATCGAGCGGATTCATCGCGATCGACAGGGTGAACTTCATGGAGCCGAACTATAACGTGTTCTAGTTTCGCCCGCCAGTGCGCGCGGGAACCCCCGGCGGGTTCTCCGCGTTGATCCGGTCAAAGGCCGAACGATTCCTGGAGTTGAACCCATGGGCACCGCGATCTTCCTGATCGTGCTCCTCGTCGTCGTGGTCGGCGGCGGCATCTACTTCGCGAAATCCCAGGCGGCGGCCAAGAAGCGCCAGCTGGACGACGCGAAGGCGGACGCACGGCGCCTCGTCGAACGACTGGGCGGTCAGGTCATGAACCTCACCGGCACGGACACCGCCTCCCAGCAGGCGATGGCGGACGCGTCCGAACGCTTCACCGCGGCGGGCTCCCAGATGGAGCAGGCACAGACCGTCGAGCAGGCCCGGCTGGTGCGCGAGACCGCCATCGAAGGGCTCTATTACGTCCGCGCGGCGCGGCTCGCGATGGGCATGGACCCCGGACCCGAGCTGCCCGGCAGCGAAGAGCGCGATCGGGCGGGCAAGGTCACCGAGTACCGCTCGGTCGACGTCGAGGGCGAGCACTACGAGGCCTCGCCGGACCCGAGCCAGCGGACGCCGCACTACTACCCCGGCGGCCGTGTGGCAGGCCGTCCGGTGCCGCAGGGCTGGTACAGCGAGCCGTGGTGGAAGCCCGCGCTCGTCGCCGGTGCCTGGGGTCTCGGTTCGATGCTGCTGTTCAGCGCGATGTTCTCCGGGATGGCGGGGATCGCGAGCGCGTCGGCCTGGGAGTCGGGTTACGACGCGGGCCAGGAGGACGCGGGTGCCGCGGACGCCGGCGGTGACGCGGGCGACGCCGGAGGCGACATGGGCGGAGACGCCGGTGGTTTCGATGGCGGTGGCTTCGACGGTGGCGGCTTCGATGGGGGCGGTTTCGACGGCGGAGGCTTCGACTTCTAGCGCGGGCTGAAAGGGCCCTTTACCGCATGCGATGCGGTGAAGGGCCCTTTCGCTGCATCCAGACCCGAGGCTCGTCAGGCGGGCTGGCAGGTCGGACGGGTCGCGAGTGGCGATGTCACGTGATCGACTGGACGACACGCGTGATCCGGCGGACGACACGCGCGCGGGAACTCTCTTCCTTGTGCCCGACTGAAGTCCACTTAGATACCTGACCCACCCTTGGTTTCAACCCGAATCGCCTCACGACCACCGTGACTCCCGACTTGGCACGGAGGCATCCTCCGCGGCGCCCGCGCCGAGCTCAAAGATGTCGCGAAAGCCACTTTCGAGACGTCAGACGTCCCGAAAGTGGCTTTCGCGACACATCGCATCAGTGCCACCCGGCCGTCAGGCGGGCTGGCAGGTCGGGCACCAGAAGAGGTTCCGCGCCGCCAGATCGCTCCGCAGCACCGGTGTCCCGCACACGAGACAAGGCATCCCCTCGCGGCGGTAGACGTAGACCTCGCCCCCGTGCCGGTCCTGCCGCGGCGCGCGGCCGGTGACCTCGGGCAGATGCTCCGGCGCGACGGTGTCGATCCGTCCCACCCGGACACCGTGCCGCATCAGCGTTACGAGATCCGCCCACATGTCGTCCCACAGCCCGCGGTCGAGCGCGCGGCCCGGGACGAGCGGGGCGACACCGTGCCGGAAAAGCACCTCGGCGCGATACACGTTGCCGACGCCCGCCAGCACCGACTGGTCCATCAGCAGTGCCGCGATCGACGTCTTCGACCGCGAGATCCGGTCCCACGCCTTGTCCGGCTTCGCGTCACGGCGCAGCGGATCCGGGCCGAGCCGCGCCTTGATCGCGTCGACCTGGGGCGCGTCCAGGAGTTCGCACTGATTCGGGCCGCGCAGGTCTGCGGAATGCGTCGGGCCCGCCAGCCGCATCCGCACCTGCCCCACCGGCTCCGAAACGGGCAGTGGCTCGTCGGAGAACGTGCCGTAGAGGCCGAGGTGGACGTGCACCGTCCCGTGTGGACCGTAGTCGTGGAACAGATGCTTCCCGTACGCCTCGGCCTTCACCAGCACCCGGCCGTCCAAACGGGACGCTTCGGCGGCGAACCGTCCCTGCGGGCTGCTCACCTCGACCGGGTGACCGGCGAAACGGCGTTTGTGCAGACGTGCCAAGCGATGGAGCGTGTGCCCCTCGGGCATGTCAGTGCTCGGGGAGCGGCGGCGGCCAGCCGGTGTTCTCGTAGTCCAGGATCTGCTGGACGCGGCGGCCGTGGCGCTCGTCCGGGCTCGGCGGGGTCGCGAGGAACGCCTCGACGATCTCCGTGGCCTCTTCAGTGGTGTGCATCCGCGCGCCGACGCCGATCAGCTGGGCGTGGTTGTGCTCGCGGGTGAGCTTCGCGGTCTCGACACTCCACGCGAGGCCGGCGCGGGCGCCCTTCACCTTGTTGGCCGCGATCTGCTCGCCGTTGCCGGAGCCACCGACGACGATGCCGAGGCTGCCCTCGTCCGCGACGACGCGGCGGGCCGCCTCGATGCAGAACGCCGGGTAGTCGTCGGCCGCGTCGTAGACGAAGGGGCCGACGTCCTCGACGTCGTGGCCCTGCTCCTTGAGGTGGGCCACGAGGTGGTTCTTCAGTTCGAAACCGGCATGGTCGGAGCCAAGGTAAACACGCACAGCGCGGAGTCTGCCATCACGTTCCGGCGCGGGCATGCTGTGGGGGTGGACATCAGGCTCGAATGGGGACCCGAGGGTGTCGCCGCCTTGGGCGGGGACTGCGCCGTGCTCGTCATCGTCGACGTGCTTTCCTTCTGCACCACAACGGATCTCGTGCTCGGCAACGGCGGACGCGTGCTGCCCGTCCGCTGGCGCGATCGCCGCGGCGAGGAGGCCGCGAAAGCGCGAGGCGCCATCCTCGCGGGTGAAGAACACTGGACCTTGCGACCTTCGTCTGTGACGGAAATCCCTTCCGGCACGCTTCTCGCGCTTCCTTCACCCAACGGCGCCACGCTCTGCGACGCCGCCGCCACGACCGGTGCCGTGGTCTTGGCGGGATGCCTGCGCAACGCGACCGCCGTCGCCGCCCGCGCGGCCGAACTGGCGGACGGACGTCCGATCGGCGTCGTCCCCGCCGGGGAACGCTGGGGCATCGACCTGCGCACCGAAGCCAAGACGTTCGGACCGCTGAGGCCGTGTGTCGAGGATCAGCTCGGCGCAGGCGCGATCGTCGCGGCTCTGGACGGCTACGGCCGTCTCTCCCCCGAAGCCCGTCTCGCGGCCATCGCGGCAAAAGCGATCGACATCGCCGAAGCACTGACAGAGTGTTCCTCCGGGCTCGAACTCGCCGCGGCCGGGCACGCGAACGACGTGAAGCTCGCCGCGAAGCTCGATACGAGCGGCACGGTTCCCGTGCTGCGCAACGGAATTCTGGAGGATTCGTGACTTGGCTCGAACTCGCGGACGGCGTGTACGCCCGCCGTTACGAGGAGCTGGACCTGACCGTCGGACTCGTCGTGGGCAGCGAACGCTGCCTGGTCGTCGACGTTCGCGGTGACGTCGAGCAAGGCGCCGAACTGGCGGCTGCGGTACGCGAGATCACGCCGCTGCCGTGGTCGGTCGCCTACACCCACGCGCATTTCGACCACGCCTTCGGCACGACGGCGTTCCTGCCGTGCGATGTCTGGGCGCACGAAGGGTGCGTGGCCGAGCTGACCACCTACGGCGAGGGCGCGCGGCGCAAGTGGATCCAGCACTACCTGGGTGAAAACCGCCCCGAAATGGCGGAAGCGCTGGAGCGCACCACGATCACTCTTCCGGACAAACCGGTCGTCGACACCGCCGAGATCGATCTCGGCGGCCGCACGGTCGTGTTGCGGTTCCTCGGCCGGGCCCACACCGATCACGATCTGTTCGTGCACGTGCCCGACGCTGGCGTGATCTACGCGGGCGACGCCGTCGAGAACGCCGAAGCCGGCTTCAGTGCGTTCTCCTTCAACGACGGAAGTTCGCTGGCCGAGTGGCCCGGGGTGATGGACGCGATCCTGGCGCTGGAGCCGAAGAGCATCGTCGCCGGGCACGGGGACCCCGTCGACACCGCCTTCATCGAGAAGCACCGCGACGGGCTGCGCGAACTCGTCGCGCTCAAGACCCGGATCGCGGCAGGAGACCTCACGACGGACGAAGCCGTCGCGAGGTCCCCCTACCCCGACGACGTCACCAAGGCGGCGTTGGAGACCCCTTAGTCGAAGTTCAGGTCCCCGGACCGGGTGCGCTTCAGCTCGAAGAAGTCCGGGTAGCTCGCCAGCGCGCGGGCGCCGTCGAACACCTTGACGGCGTCCTCGCCGCGCGGGATCGAGCTCAGCACCGGGCCGAAGAAGGCGACGCCGTCGATGTGGATGGTCGGGGTGCCGACGTCCATTCCGACCGGATTCATACCTTCGTAGTGACTCTTTTTGAGCGCCTCGTCGTATTCGGTCGACTCGGCGGCCTCGGCCAGCTCCGCCGGGGCACCGATGGCCTCGAGGGTCTCCTTGATGACCTTCGGGATGTCCTTGTCGCCCTGGTTGTGGTGGCGCGTGCCGAACTCCGTGTAGAAGTCGCGCAGCGCCTCCTCGCCGTTCTTCTGCGCCAGCGCGGTGGCGACGCGGACGGGGCCCCAGCCGCGGCCCAGCAGCTCCTTGTACTGCTCAGGCAGGTCCTCGCGGCCGCTGTTGAGCTCGGACAGGCTCATGATCCGGAACCTCAGGTCGAGGTCGCGGTGCTTCTCCACTTCGAGGATCCAGCGCGAGCTGATCCAGGCGAAGGGACAGATCGGGTCGAAGTAGAAGTCGACCTTGGTCGTCTCGGACGGGGCGGTCATCAGGTTCTCCCAGTGCCATCGTCTTGGTGGGCCGGAACACACTCCGGTGCTACACAGCGAGCCAACATCGCGGCCGTCGGCGTTGTTCCCGTCGTCAGCACCGGCCTCGACATGATTGGATGCCAGTAGTTGGAAACCAAAACCGATACCGATGACCAGAGGTGCCAGTGCCCGCCCCCAACCTGACCCGAGACCAAGCCAAGCTGCGCGCGGAGCTGCTCGACGTCGAGTCCTACGACATCGAGCTGGATCTGACCGACGGCCGTGGCGGTCCCGGTGAGAAGACCTTCACGTCGAAGACGACGATCAAGTTCGCGAGCGCCAGAAGCGGCGAAGCGTCGTGGGTCGACATCGTCGCCGAGGGGATCGAGTCGGCCGTCCTCAACGGGACGGACCTCGACGTCAGCGGGTACGTCGAGGACAAGGGCGTCGAGCTGCCCGGGCTCGCCCAGTCGAACGAGCTCGTCGTGGACGCGGTCTGCCGGTACATGAACACCGGCGAGGGCCTGCACCGGTTCGTCGACCCGGTCGACGACGGCGTCTACCTCTACACGCAGTTCGAGACCGCGGACGCGAAGCGTATGTTCGCCTGCTTCGACCAGCCCGACCTCAAGTCGGTCTACCGGCTCACCGTGATCGCGCCGAAGGACTGGAAGGTCATCTCGAACGCGCTCATCGAATCCACGGAGGAGACCCCGGAAGGGGCCGTCCGCACCGTGTTCAAGGTGTCCGAGCGGATCTCGACCTACCTGGTCGCGCTGATCGCGGGCCCGTACAGCGAGTGGCGCGACGAATTCTCCGACGAGCACCGCACGATCCCGCTGGGCATCTATTGCCGCGCCTCGCTCGCCGAGCACATGGACGCCGACAAGCTGTTCACCGAGACCAAACAGGGTTTCGCCTTCTACCACGAGAAGTTCGCGACGCCGTACCCGTTCTCCAAGTACGACCAGCTGTTCGTGCCGGAGTTCAACGCGGGCGCGATGGAGAACGCCGGCGCGGTCACCTTCCTGGAGGACTACGTCTTCCGCAGCCGCGTCACCCGCTACGCCTACGAGCGCCGCGCCGAGACGCTGCTGCACGAGATGGCGCACATGTGGTTCGGCGACCTGGTCACCATGCGCTGGTGGGACGACCTGTGGCTGAACGAGTCGTTCGCGACCTTCGCGAGCGTGCTGGCCCAGGCCGAGGCCACCGAGTACAAGAACGCGTGGACCAGCTTCGCGAACATCGAGAAGTCGTGGGCGTACCGGCAGGACCAGCTGCCCTCGACGCACCCGATCGCCGCGGACATCGTCGACCTGCACGCGGTCGAGGTGAACTTCGACGGCATCACCTACGCCAAGGGCGCGAGCGTCCTCAAGCAGCTCGTCGCCTATGTCGGCCTCGACCACTTCCTCGAAGGCCTCAAGGTCTACTTCGGCAAGCACGCGTGGGGCAACGCGACCCTCGCGGACCTGCTGGGCGCGCTGGAAGAGGCCTCGGGCCGCGACCTGTCGTGGTGGAGCGCGCAGTGGCTGGAGACCACCGGTCTCAACTCGCTGAGCCCGCGCTACGAGGTCGGCGCCGACGGCACGTACACCTCGTTCGCCGTCACCCAGACCGGCGCCAAGCCGGGCGCCGGTGAGCTGCGGACGCACCGCGTCGCGGTCGGCGTCTACGACGAGGACGAGAACGGCAAGATCGTCCGCAAGCACCGCGTCGAGCTCGACGTCGACGGCGAGCGCACCGAGGTCCCGGGGCTCGTCGGTCTCCCGGCGGGCAAGCTCGTGCTGGTCAACGACGACGACCTGACCTACTGCACGATGCGGCTCGACCCGGCGTCGCTGACCACGCTGATCGACCGCATCGCCGACATCACCGAGCCGCTGCCGCGCACGCTGTGCTGGTCGGCGGCGTGGGAGATGACGCGCGAGGCCGAGCTCAAGGCCCGCGACTTCGTCACCCTGGTGCAGCGCGGAGTGCACACCGAGACCGAGGTCGGCGTGGTGCAGCGGCTGCTGCTGCAGGCGCAGACGGCGCTGAACTCGTACGCGAACCCGGCATGGGCGGCGGACAAGGGCTGGCCGGAGTTCTCCGCGCGGCTGCTGGAGCTGGCGCAGGGCGCCGAGGCCGGTTCGGACCACCAGCTCGCGTTCGTGAACTCGCTCGCCGGGTGCGTGCTCGACGACAAGACGCTGGCGATCATCGCGGGCTGGCTCGACGGCACCGCTCCGCTGGAGGGCCTGACCGTCGACACCGACCTGCGCTGGCGGCTGCTGCACGCGCTCGTCGCGCACGGCAAGGCGGAGAACCCCGAGATCGACACGGAGCTCGCGAAGGACGACACCGCCGCCGGACGACGTCAGGCGGAGCGTTCGCGGGCGCTGCGGCCGACCGACGAGGCGAAGGCCGACGCGTGGCAGCGGGCGGTGTACGACGACGAGTTGCCCAACGCGGTCAGCGACTCGCTCATCACCGGCTTCTCCCACCCGGGCCAGAAGCACCTGCTCGGCGGCTACGTGACGCGCTACTTCGAGGTCATCGACGAGGTGTGGCAGCGGCGCTCCAGCGAGCGAGCGCAGCCGACCGTGGTCGGGCTGTACCCGTCGTGGGCCGTCGAGCCGGCGACCGTCACGGCGTCGGACGAGTGGCTGGCCGGCGAGCACCCGGCGGCGCTGCGCCGTCTCGTGTCGGAAGGCCGGGCCGGGATCGTGCGGGCGCTGGCCGCCCGTGAGTTCGACTCGCAGGCCGGGATCTAGAAAAAGCTGAAGGGGCCCTTCACCGCATGTGCTGCGGTGAAGGGCCCCTTTGCTGCGTCTTATGCGGGAAGCTCCGTCAGTGCTGCGGAGCGCCCGCCTGGTCGCTCAGCATGCGGAGGGCGTTCACGAGGCCACCGACGAGGTCGCCTTCCTTGAACGAGGCCACCATGCTGGCCACGGCGAGCTTCGCGCCGCGGTCGGGCAGGCGGTGCCGGGCCTGCGAGCCCGTCACGATCTCGATCGCCCGCTGGCCCGGCGACACGGCGACGACGACGCCGTCGGCCGGGTTGTCGGTCGAGCTCAGCAGGCCTTCGGCGGTGACGCGGGTGTCCTCGCCGAGGTCACCCAGGTACACACTGAAGTCCAGGCCGGTCTCGCGGCTGGCGAGGGTCAGCGCCTCGTCCAGCCGGGCGAGCTGCTGGGTCGTGAATGGGCTGATCGGACCAGCCGGTTCGTACATCTTGGCGGCGGAAATCCGGCCGCTCGAAGTAACGGCGGCGCCGTAACCGGGCTCTTCGTCAACAGCGGTGGACGAATGGGTCAGTTCACCAGTTGCCACGAGCGCCTCCCGTCACCGAAGCTCCGTCCGCCGCGACGACGGCGGTCGCGCCGCCCGTGTTCGCGTGCGAATGCCTTGCGCCGACACCGTCGGGGTTGGCGCTCCACCACATGGCCGGGTACTCCCACGGCTGCCCCGGCCGGTACCGGGCGACGCCCGCGCCCTTCGACCGCAGCGTGGCCACTCCGCAAAGCGCGTAGATGGCCAAGGGGATCACCGCGAAGACCAGGATCGTCTCGACAAGGTTCACGCGCGTGAGCGTATCCGATGGCGTGCGGCCGCACCCGCTCGCAGGGCCCCTACCGCTCGTCGTCCGGAGAGGGCCGTCCGCCGCTTGCCGCGAAAGCGCTCCCACGTTGGGGCGAAGCCCTCAAGGCCGAAAGGTTGCAACTCAACGTACGGGCGGCCGCACCCGGCGCTGTCGTCTTGTCGCGGCCTTGAAATCCTCGTAGCTTTTTCACCTGTACGGGCCTTGCGCCCAGCTCCCCCACCCCAGCAGGTAACGCACCGGTCGCAGGAGGATATGTCATGCAGAGCACCCAGACACCCGGCCAGGCGATCATCGACGACGTTTCGTCACTCTTCGAAATTGGATTCGTCCCCGGTACGCGTGTGACGGCGGGCACACGGGTTACGCGCGGTACTCGGGTCACTCGCGGTACGCGGGTCACCGCCGGCACCCGGGTCACCCGCGGCACTCGCGTCACCCGAGGCACCCGCGTCACCGCCGGAACCCGCGTCACCCGCGGCACGCGAGTCACCCGCGGCACCCGCGTGACGGCAGGCACCCGCGTCACCCGGGGGACCAGGGTCACCCGTGGCACCCGCGTGACCTGCCAGAGCGACTTCTCGCTCGCCGCCTGAGTTCGAGCACGACCGGTCAAGTAGGGGACGGCGTACTCGTAACGAGCTTCACCACGGCATCATCGGCTCGCCCCGGCCGCCGAAAGGCAGCCGGGGCGCCGACGTGTTCAGGATGCGATCAGGCCGCGGTTCCCAGGTACGGCCGCCACAACGGGTCGGCCTCCTTCGAATGCGCGAGCAGCCGCCAGTGCGGCCCGTGCGGGGCCCTCGGCACGACGCGCAGGCGCCAGCCGATCTCGGAAAGCAGCTTGTCCGCCTTCCGGTGGTTGCACTTGGCGCAGCAGGCCACGCAGTTCGTCCAGCTGTGCGGGCCACCGCGACTGCGCGGGACGACGTGGTCGATCGTCTCGGCCCGTCCTCCGCAGTAGGCGCAGCGGTACCGGTCGCGGTGCATCAGCCCGGCCCTGGTCAGCGGCACCTGCGCGCGGTAGGGCACGCGCACGTAGGTGCTCAGCCGGATCACCGAAGGCACGGGCAGCGAGACCGTGGCGGCGTGCAGTTCGAGCCCTGCCGGGTCTCCGTGCACCACCTCGGCCTTGCCGCACATCACGAGGACCACCGCGCGCCGCAACGGCAGCGCCGTGAGCGGTTCGAACGTGGCGTTCAACAGCAATACCCGTCTGCGACCCCATGACGACGCTGAATTCGTAGTGGGTGCCGCCGTGGTCGACGGGTCCCGCCCTCTACGCTGTCCGGGCGGGCGGGCAACACCCCCTGGCCGCGTTCCCGGCCCGCCCGGTGGAGCCCCGTGCGAGGGGGCACCTCCCGGATGGGCGCGCAACACGACCTCCGGCGCCTGTCCGGCCACGGCTTGGCTCGGGACGCCGAGGGGGATGGGTTGTCGGTCTGGCACTCGACCACCTCCACCGGTGCAGGCATAGTCGACCACAGATCAGCCCCAAAGTGCACGTGTGTTACTGGACGTGTCACATGCGCGCGACCCGGCGGCCACATGAAGTTGGGTGTTTCGCATCCGCCGGGGCCGCGCGGCGTGACCGATCCCCGCCGAGTACGAAAGGACATTTCCTCTCCGTGAACCTGCTGCCCACCGAACCCCCGGCCTGCACGCGCGAGGCCGGCAGCCTGTGCTACCAGGTGTTCCAGGTCACAAAGAACGAATGGCTCTCCGCCTCCGCGGGCTGGCTGCTGACGAAGCCGCTCAGGATCCTGATGATCGTCGCCGTGGCGTTCCTGCTGCGCTACCTGGTGCGACGCCTGATCAACCGCGTGACGCGGATGCCGAGCGGCTCGTCGAAGCTGCCCACCCTCTTGAGACCGCTGCGGGAGAAGGCTCCCGAAGTGCTCGGGTCGGCGGTGATGGAACGACGCCGTCAGCGCGCCGCCACCATCGGCTCGGTGCTCAAGTCGATGGCGACGTTCCTGATCTACGGCCTCGCGTTCATCCTGGTGCTGGGCGAACTGGGCATCGACCTCGCGCCGATCATCGCTTCGGCGGGCATCGTCGGTGTCGCGCTCGGTTTCGGCGCGCAGAACCTGGTCAAGGACTTCCTGTCCGGCATGTTCATGATGATCGAGGACCAGTACGGCGTCGGTGACGTCGTCGACGTCGGCGAGGCGTCCGGCACCGTCGAGGCCGTCGGCCTCCGGATCACCACCTTGCGTGACATCAACGGCACCGTCTGGTACGTCCGCAACGGCGAGATACTGCGGGTCGGCAACTCGAGCCAGGGCTTCGCGGTGGCCGTCGTCGACGTCCCGCTCAGCTACTCCGCCGACGTCGAGAAGGCCACCGAGCTGATGGCGGACAAGGCGAAGACGCTCTTGGAGAGCGAAGGACTGGCGCCCAACGTGCTGGAGCCGCCGGAGATGCTCGGCGTGGAGACCGTCACCCCCGAAGGCATCAAGCTCCGCCTGACGGTGAAGGTCCGGCCGGGCAAGCAGTGGGCCGTGCAGCGCGCACTGCGGGCGCACCTGCTCGCCGCGCTCGACGAAGCCGGTTTCGAGCCGCCGCTGGGCCGCTTTATGTCCGCCGGCCCCGCCGCGCAGTAGGACAAGGGCAGAATGGAGCTGTGTCCGTGACCGAACCTGACCCCACCACCTTGTACGAAGCGATCGGCGGTGAACCCGTCTTCACCCGGATCGTCGCGCGGTTCTACGCCGAAGTCGCGGTCGACGAGGTGCTTCGCCCGCTGTATCCGGAGGAGGACCTCGGCCCGGCCGAGGAGCGTTTCCGGCTGTTCCTCATGCAGTACTGGGGCGGCCCGCACACCTACTCGGATCAGCGCGGTCACCCGCGGCTGCGGATGCGGCACGCTCCGTTCAAGATCGGCCCGATCGAACGCGACGCCTGGTTGCGCTGCATCAAGATCGCGGTCGACGAGGAGAACATCGAGGAGCCCTACCGCTCGCAGCTTTGGGCGTACCTGGAGATGGCCGCCAACAGCATGATGAACAGCTTCGTGTGATGGAGCGCGACGTGGCTTGGTGGGACCAGGCGGTCTTCTACCAGGTCTACGTGCGCTCGTTCGCCGATTCGGACGGGGACGGCGTCGGTGACCTGGAAGGCATCCGCGGCAAGCTCGGGTACCTGGAGCTGCTCGGGGTCGACGCGCTGTGGCTGACGCCGTTCTACCGCTCCCCCATGGCCGATCACGGCTACGACATCGCCGACCCGCGCGACGTCGACCCGATGTTCGGCACCCTCGGCGATTTCGACGTGCTGCTGACCGAGGCGCACAAACGCGGCATCAAGGTCACCGTCGACGTCGTCCCCAACCACACCAGCAACACCCACGCCTGGTTCAAATCGGCGATGGCGGCGCCGCCGGGGAGCCCGGAGCGGGATCGCTACATCTTCCGTGACGGCCTCGGCCCGCGCGGCGACCTGCCGCCGAACAACTGGGTCAGCGCGTTCGGCGGCCCGGCGTGGACGCGGGTGCCGGACGGCCAGTGGTACCTGCACCTGTTCTCGCCGCAGCAGCCGGACCTGAACTGGGCCAACCACGAGGTCGCCGCCGATCTGGAGCGGACCCTGCGGTTCTGGCTCGACCACGGCGTGGACGGGTTCCGCGTCGACGTCGCGCACGGCATGGCGAAACCGCCGGGCCTGCCGGACATGGACCCGCGGGTGAACCCGCTCGGGCCGAGCGAGTTCTACGATCCGCGCTTCGACAACGACCGCGTCCACGAGATCCACCAGATGATCCGCAAGGTGCTCGACGAGTACCCGGGCACCATGGCCGTCGGCGAGATCTGGGTGACCGACGAGGAGCGTCTCGCGCGCTATCTGCGGCCGGACGAACTGCACCTCGCGTTCAACTTCCGGCTCGTGCTCACGCATTTCGACGCGGACGCGCTGCGGACGGCCATCGAGCGGTCCTTGGCGGTGCCGAAATCCGCCGGAGCTCCAGCCACCTGGACGTTGGGCAACCACGACGTCTGGCGGCAGGTCAGCCGGTACGGCGGCGGCGAACGCGGCGTCCGGCGCGCCAGGGCGATGGCGCTCGTCGAGCTCGCCCTGCCCGGAGCGGTCTATCTGTACAACGGCGAAGAACTGGGGCTCGGTAACGTCGACATCCCGCCGGAAGCGCTCGCGGATCCGCGCGCGAAGACCTCCGGCCCCGAGTTCGGCCGGGACGCGTCACGGGTGCCGCTGCCGTGGGAAGGCGACCTGCCGCCGTTCGGGTTCTCGCGTAATCCGCGGACATGGCTGCCGATGCCGGCTTCCTGGGCGTCGGTGACCGTCGAAGCGCAGCTGGAGGATCCGGCGTCGACGTTGTCCCTGTACCGGCGGGCGATCGAGATCCGTAAGTCGCACAAGGCTTTTCGCGGTGACGAGCTCGAGTGGTACGGCGCCCCGGCCGGCTGTTTCGCGTTCCGGCGGCGCGGTGGCGGGCTGGTGTGCGCGCTGAACACGTCGGCGAGCCCGATCACGCTGCCGCCGGGTGAGGTACTGCTGTCGAGCGTGCCGTTGGTGAACGGGAAACTCCCGCCGGACGCGGCCGCCTGGCTCGTCTGAGCCAGGCGGCCGCTCAGGCGATCAGTTGTTCATGCCCGGGTGCAGCCTGTACTGCGTCTGGGCGTTGAACTGGTTCTGCCGGACGAACTTCGCCGGGAAGGTCCGCCAGTCGTTGAGGTCCAGGACGTCCAGGCCCTTCACGATGTCGGACGAGAAGATGTAGCCGTTGTACCAGTACGTCGACCACGTCCCACCGCCGATGAGCTTCTCGTTCGAGAGCGGGCCACGCTCCCAGAACGCGATCTCCTTCGGGTTCTTCGCGTCGGTGAAGTCCCACACCGAGACGCCGCCCTGGTACCAGGACTGGACCATGATGTCCTTGCCCGGCACCGGGATCAGCGAACCGTTGTGCGCCACGCAGTTCTCGGTCTCGGACTGCAACCGCGGGATCTTGTAGTAGCTGACGAACTCCAGCTTGCGGTCGTCGCCGCGGCCGGTGATCTGGTAGATGCCGTTGGCGCCGCGGGTGGAGCCGAACTTCTCCAGGCAGGTCGCCATCCCGCCGCCGCCGAGTTCGTCGGTGAAGACGACCTTGGTGGCGTCGTTGTTGAAGGTGGCGCTGTGCCAGAACGCGAAGTTCACGTTGTCCTGGACCCGGTTGATGACCCGCGGCTTGAGCCGGTCGGAGATGTCGATCAGGACGCCGTCACCCATGCAGGCACCGGCCATCAGGTCCTTCTCCGGCAGCGCCGTCAGGTCGTGGCAGCCCGTGGTCGCGGAGCGGCGGGTGCCGTCGGGGTTCGGGCCGCCTTCGTTGCCGCCGTCCGGGAACAGCACCGGCGTCGCGACCAGCGAGGCCTTCGCCGGCTCCTTCACCGGGACCTTGATGATCGACACCTTGTCGTGCGGCGGCTGGCAGTCGGGCAGGTTCGCCGCGGGCGCGTACGACGAGACGTAGATGTAGACGTCCTTGCCGCGCTTGTCCGGCACCAGGGTGTTGGTGTGCGAACCGCAGTCGGTCTCGACCGCGGCGACGTACTTCGGCGCCGCGAGGTTCGAGATGTCGAAGATCTTGATGCCCTCCCACGCCGACTTCTCCGACGCGGGCTTCGCGACGCTGTTGCACGAGTTGTCGCTGCGGGACGAGTCGGTCGACAGGAAGAGCAGGTCTCCGGAGATCGACACGTCGTTCTGCCCGCCGGGGCACAGGACCTGGCTGACGATCTTCGGGCGGTACGGGTTGCGGACGTCGAAGACGTTGAACCCGTCGTAGGTGCCGATGATCGCGTGGCCCTTGGTGAACGCGATGTCGGTGCCGGTCGAGTCCTTGGTGAACGGTCCCTGCTGCGGGACGTTCGCGATCGACCGGAGGTTCGGGCTGTGGACGATCTCGTCCACACCCGGGATCGTGGTCGCCGACGGTTCGGCGACGACGGCCGGCGCGACGAAAGCGCTGGAGGCCCCGAGGGCGGCGACTGCGGCCGCCGACACGAAGACCCTGGTCAAGCGACGTTTCAGCCCAGGCTGCAGCACGATATGGCTCTCCTTCCACCCAGCTTTACGAAGACCTTATTCCTTATTTAGGCTCAGCAGATACCGACCAACGGAGGAACTCCCGGGATGCGAAAAAGTTTGACATCGGCGCTGGTCGCCGCCGCTTTCCTCGTCTCGGGCTGCACCGGTGGACCGGAGCCCGCCGCACCGGCGCAGAGCGCTCCGGTGATCGTCCCCGGCAAACCCGGCGAGCAGGCGGGCACCGGCTCCCCCGGCCCGGTCGACCGCGATCAGCCGAACGAGGCCGACGTCGAGTACATGACGATGATGATCCCCCACCACCAGCAGGCGAAGGTGATGACCGATCTGGTGCCGGGCAAGACGGCGAACGAGCAGATCCGGGCGATCGCCGGGCGGATCTCCGTCGCGCAGGACGGCGAGGTCGCGATGATGAAGACCTGGCTGGCCGATCGCGGCAAGCCGGTGCCGGGCGAAGGGCACGCCGGGCACGGCGGAGGGCACGATCACGCGCTCATGCCGGGGATGGCGACCGAGGCCCAGCTGGCGGATCTGCGCGCGGCGAGCGGGGCGGCGTTCGAAAAGCTGTTCCTCGACCTGATGATCGCGCATCACCAGGGCGCGCTGACGATGGCCGAAGCCCAGCTCGGCAAGGGCGTGGAGGTCAAGGCGCAGGAGATGGCGCAGGAGGTCATCACCGGCCAGACCGCCGAGATCGAGCGGATGAAGACCATGCGCTCGAAGCTCTAGGCGTCGCCGGAGCCCATATCGCCGAAACCGGAGTCGCCGGAGTCGTCGTCGAGAGTGCCCGAGACGATCCAGGTCGCCAGCGCGGCGGCCTGGACGTAGGGCGCCGCCTTCGCCGCGGCCCGTCCGGCACTCTTGGCGCGGCCCCACTTCTCCGGGCGTTCGGCGCGTTCGGGCGCCTCCTCGCCCGGCGGGCGCTCGGTCCGCCACGGAGTCTCCTCCGGCCGGACCTCGGCGAGGAAGTCCGCGGTCGGGTCCTCGCCGTCCTTACCAGCGTCCTTGTCGGTCATGGAGACAGCCTGACACCGCGGGCGGCCGGAAGCCACCCGCGGCGTGAAGCGGTAAGAAAGCCGTCAGAACAGCAGCGGCAAAAGCGCGTGGCGGCGCTTGAGGACGGCGCCGTACCGGGCGTCGATGCGCATCCACGAATCCGTCGCGGTGACACGGACGACGTCACCGTCGATCGACGAGTCCACGAAACCCATCCCCGACAACGCGAACAGGCACCGCATCTGGACCTTGATCTCCAGCTCGTTGCCCGAAACGGTGAGCACCGCCTGGTCCATCAGCGACGCCGGCGGCGTGCCGTGCGGGCCGACGTTGTCGCGGGCGAGGGTGACCCCGCGCTCGGCCAGCTCCGAGATCACCGTCGCCGGCAGTTCGTCCACCAGCTGCCAGCGGCCGGGGGCGGGCAGCTCCGAATGCCACATCAGGTCGCGGGCCGGGCCCGGATCCATCCGCTCGCCGCCGGCGACGGTCAGCGCGGCGAGCAGCTCGTTCCCGGACACGGTGATGTCCGACGGCGTGATGTCGCCGGCGACGGCCCTGGTGGCGAGGACCTCGAACGGCGTGGCGCACCACGCCTCGACGACGCCGTCACCACGCTGCCGCAGCCGCACCAGCGTGTTCTGGTCGAGCCGGACCGCCCTGGCCACGAACGCGCCGAGCGTTTCGCGGTCGCCCGCGTCCGGGATGACGAGCTCAGGCATCCGCGAACCCCTTCTCCAGGAAGGCGCGTTCGTCCTCGGTCAGCCGCCGGGGCCGCTCCGACCCGGTGTCGTACGGCGCGAGCACCGTCTCCGCGGTGACCGCGACCTTGTCGGACTCGGCGGGCCCGGCGTGCACCCGATAGCCGAGCGTGAAGCTGGCGTGCTTCAAGTCCTTCAACGAGATCTCCACCCGGATGTCCTGATCGGACACCACGATCGGCGAACGGTAATGGACGGCCAGCTTCACCACCACGATGCCCTTCGGCAGTTCGGTGAGCCCTGCCCGGACGGCGTCCCCGAACAGCAGGGGAATCCGTGCCTCTTCGAGCAGGGTCACCATGTTCGCGTGGTTGACGTGCCCGTAGACGTCCATATCCGACCAGCGTGGCCGGATCAGGGAAATGTAGCTCACTACCTCACCGTGCTCCGGATCTGCCTCGCCGCCACCGACAGCGTCGCCAGGTCGAGCTTGCCGAACTGGCTGATCTCGTCCAGCGCGACACGGGCCCGCTGCAGCCGTGAGGCGTTCGTCTTCTCCCAGTGGGCGATCTTCTCGTCCGGGTCGGTGCCCGAATCGCTGTGCCGCAACGCGTCCAGCGTGATCGTCCGCAAGGAACCGTAGACGTCGTCCCGCAGCGCCAGCCGCGCGAGCGCGTGCCAGCGGTTGCCGCGTTCGAGACCGCTGATCGACGTCAGCATCTTGTCGATGCCGAGGTGGTCGGACAGCGCGTAGTACAGGCCCGCGGTCTCCGCCGGGGTGTGCACCGCGTCGATCCCCGCCTGCTGCTCGGCCAGCTCCGCGACGTCGGTGACGTCGAGCAGGCCGTAGGTGTGCAGCAGCAGCGCCACCCGTCCGGCGAGTTCCGCCGGAACGCCCTTCTCGATCAGCCGCTCGGTGTTCGCGTCCACCGAAGCGCACTCGACACCGCGAAGCAGCTCGTGCGCCCTCGGGGCCAGCTCGCCGACGACCCGGCCGAACCGGTTGATCTCGGCGAGCGGGGCCAGCGGCTGCGGCCGGTTGGTGAGGAACCAGCGGGCGGCCCGGTCGAGCAGCCTGCGGGTCTCGAGCATCATCTCGTCCGCGACCTCGGTCGCCACGACGTTGTCCAGCGCGTCGATCTGGGCCCACAGCGAGGGCAGGTCGTACACGTGGGTGACCACGGCGTACGCGCGGACGGCGTCGGTCGCGGTCGCGTTCATCTCCTCCATCAGGCGGAAGACGTACGAGATCCCGGCGCCGTCGACGACCTCGTTGGCCACCATCGTCGTGATGATCTCGCGCTTCAGCGGGTGCTGGAAGATCGCGTCGCCGAAGCGCTCCCGAAGCGGCTTCGGGAAGTACTCGGGCAGACGGCGCGAGAACACCTCGGAGTCCGGCAGCTCGCTGGCCAGCAGCTCGTCCTTCAGGTCGAGCTTGACGTGCGCGAGCAGCGTCGCCAACTCCGGCGAAGTGAGGCCCTCGCCCGCCTTCTCCAGGGCACGGAACTCCGCCGAACTCGGCAGCGCTTCGAGCTTGCGGTCGAAAGCGCCCTTCGCGACGAGCGCCGCGACGAGCCGCTGGTGCACCGAGACCATCGGGCCGGCGTGCGCCCGGCTGACCCCGAGCACGGCGTTCTGCCGGTAGTTGTCGGCCAGCACCAGCTCGCCGACCTCGTCGGTCATCTGCTCGAGCAGTTCGTTGCGCTGCTCGGCGCCCAGCGATCCGGTCGAGACCAGGTGATCCAGCAGGATCTTGATGTTGACCTCGTGGTCGGAGCAGTCGACGCCCGCCGAGTTGTCGAGCGCGTCGGTGTTGATCTTGCCGCCCGCGCGGGCGAACTCGATCCGGCCGAGCTGGGTCAGGCCCAGGTTCCCGCCCTCGCCGACGACCTTGACGCGAAGCTGGTTGCCGTTGACGCGCAGGGCGTCGTTGGCCTTGTCCCCGGCGTCGGCGTGGGTCTCGTTCTCGGCCTTGACGTAGGTGCCGATGCCGCCGTTCCACAGCAGCTCGACCGGTGCCAGCAGGATCGCCTGCATCAGGTCGTTGGGCGCCAGTTTCGTGACGTCGTCACCGAGGCCGAGCGCCTCGCGGACCTGCGGGCTGATCGGGATCGTCTTCGCCGAGCGCGAGTAGATCCCGCCGCCTTCGCTGATCAGCGAGCGGTCGTAGTCCTCCCACGACGAACGCGGCAGATCGAACAGCCTGCGCCGCTCGGCGAACGAGGTCGCCGAATCCGGGTTCGGGTCGAGGAAGATGTGCATGTGGTTGAACGCGGCCACGAGCCGGATGTGCTCCGAGAGCAGCATTCCGTTGCCGAAGACGTCACCCATCATGTCGCCGATGCCGACGACGGTGAAGTCCTCGGTCTGGGTGTCCTTGCCCAGCTCGCGGAAGTTCCGCTTGACGCTCTCCCAAGCGCCCTTCGCGGTGATGCCCATGGCCTTGTGGTCGTAGCCGACCGAGCCACCGGACGCGAAGGCGTCGCCGAGCCAGAAACCGTAGTTCGCCGAGACCTCGTTCGCGATGTCGGAGAACTTCGCGGTGCCCTTGTCCGCGGCGACCACGAGGTAGCTGTCGTCGCCGTCGTGGCGGACCACGCGCGGCGCCGGGACGGTCTTGCCCTCGACCCGGTTGTCGGTCACGTCGAGCAGGCCGGAAATGAACATCCGGTAGCAGGCGATGCCCTCGTTCAGCTGGGCGTCGCGGTCCAGACCGGCGTCACCCGTGGCCGTCGGCGGGCGCTTCACGACGAAGCCGCCCTTCGCGCCGACAGGCACGATGACCGCGTTCTTGACCGCCTGCGCCTTGACCAGGCCGAGGATCTCCGTGCGGAAGTCCTCCCGGCGGTCGGACCACCGCAGGCCACCGCGCGCGACGTCGCCGAAGCGCAGGTGCACACCCTCGATCCGGGGCGAGTACACGAAGATCTCGTACTTCGGCCGCGGCTCGGGCAGCTCGGGCACCGCGCTCGGGTCGAGCTTGAGCGCCAGGTACTGGCGGGAATTCCCGTCCCCGTCGGTGACGTGGTAGTTCGTGCGCAGGGTCGCGAGGATGACCGCCATCAGCCGTCGCAGGATCCGGTCCTCGTCGAGGCTCGTCACCTCGTCGACCAGCTTGCCGATCTCGGTGGTGAGCTGATCGGCCTGCGACGCGCGGGCCTCGTCGCCGAGCGTGAGGTCGAAACGGGTCTCGAACAGCCGCACCAGCGCGGTGGCGATGTCGGTGTGCGCGAGGACGGTGTTCTCGATGTACTCCTGCGAGAACGGGATCTTCGTCTGGCGCAGGTACCGCGAATACGCCCGCAGGATGGCCGCCTGGCGCCAGGTGAGCCCGGCGCGCAGGACGAGACCGTTGAAGCCGTCGACCTCGCAGTCGCCGCGCCAGGCGGCGTGGAAGGCGTCCTGGAAGCGGGTGCGGAGGTCGTCGTCCGCGTGGTCCAGGACCTGCGGATCGATCCGCAGGCCGAAGTCGTAGATCCAGGACCGGCCGCCGTCCTCGCGGCGCAGTTCGTACGGCCGCTCGTCGACGACCTCGACGCCCATCCGCTGCAGGACCGGGAGCACCTGGGAGAGGGTGACGCCCTCGCCGCGCAGGTACAGCTTGAAGCGCCGCTCCCCCGCCTCGGCGTCGGCGGGCAGGTAGAACGACATCGAGAGGTCGCCCTCGTCGGTCAGCGACTCCAGGGCGCGGAGGTCCGCGAGCGCTTCGAGCGCGGTGAAGTCCTCCTTGTAGCCCTCGGGGAACACCGCGGCGAACCGCTGCCCCTGCTCGCCCGCGGACTCCTCGACCAGCAGGCCGATCGCGACGCCGCTGTCGCCGGCGCGCTCGCGGCGCTCGGCGAGGATCGCCTCGACCATCCGGTCGTCCCAGCTGCGAACGGCTTCGTTGAGCCGTTCCTGGATGCGCAGGGTGTCCGGTTCGGAGCGCTGCGACGGATCGGTGTGCACGATGAAGTGCACCTGCGCGAGCACGGTCTCGCCGATGCGCGCGCTGTACTCCAGTTGCGTGCCTTCGAGCTCTTCGAGCAGGACCTCCTGCATCGCGAGCCGCGAACGGGTCGTGTAGCGGTCACGCGGGAGGTACACGAGGCACGAGTAGAAACGGCCGTACGGGTCGCGGCGCAGGAACAGGCGCAGCCGTCTGCGATCCGAAAGCGTGATCGCGCCCGTCGTCGTCGAGTAGAGCGAGTCGGTGTCGGCCGAGAAGAGGTCCGCGCGCGGCCAGTTCTGCAGCACTTCGAGCATCCGCTGGCCGGAGAAGGACTCCATCGGGAAGCCCGCGCGGTGGATGACCTCGCGGACCCGGTTGCAGACCACCGGGATGTCGAGCACGTTCTCGTGCAGCGCGGTGGTGGTGAACATGCCGAGGAACCGGTGCTCGCCGGTGACGTTCCCGTTGTCGTCGAACGTTTTCACGCCGACGTAGTACGGATACACCGGGCGGTGCACGGTGGACGGCGCACTCGCCTGGGTCAGCACCAGCAGCGTCGGCGCGAGCGCGGAGGCCGCCGTGTCCGGACCGGCGGTGAGGCTGCGCGCGGCCAGGCTGTCCTGGCGCAGCACGCCCAGCCCGGTGGCGAGGACCGCGCGCAGGGCGGGTTCGTCGCTGTCCGGGTGCGGGTTGTCGATCAGCTCGTAACGGCGGTAGCCGAGGAACGTGAAGTGGCCCTCGGCCAGCCAGCGCAGCAGCCGGGCGCCCTCCGCGACCTCGTGCCCGGGCAGCCGCGGCGGGTTCCCGTCCAGCTCGTCGGCCAGGCGGCGCGCCGTCTCCGTCATCTTGTCGGTGTCCTCGACGACCTCGCGGACGTCACCCAGCACCGAAGACAGCCGGTTGTCCAGCTCGCGGGCCCGGTTCGGGTCCGTGACCAGGTCGATCTCGATGTACATCCACGACTCGGCGGCCGAATTCGCCGGCGGCTCCGCCGGGTCGGCGTCCGGGTGGACCTCCAGCAGCTCACCGGTCAGATCGCGGGTCACCACCACGATCGGGTGCACGATGCGCTGCACCTGCACCCCGTCCCGCGCGAACTCGGCCGCGACCGAATCCACGAGGTACGGCATGTCGTCCGTGACGACCTGCACGACGGTGGCCTCACGCGTCCAGCCGTCTTCGGGCCCCGTCGGGTTCAGCAACCGCACCGCGGGGCGGCCGGGCATCCGGTCCTTCGCGAGCTGCAGGTGCGAACGGACGGCGCCGACGAGGTCGACCGGGTCGTCACCGAGAATCTCTTCGGCCGGGATGTGCCGGTAGTACAAGCGGATCAAGTCGCCGATCTCCGGGGCGTACGCCGCGGCGGCGTCGATCAGGTCGTCCCGGATCTGCTCCGGGTTCGCCGACCGGCGCCGGGCGCCATCCTCGGTGCCGACATCTTTTCCGGGCGGGGACGAGACTCCCGTCGAGCTCATTTGAGGCAACTCTCCACTGTAGCGAGATTGACACCGCGACCGGCACGACTCTGTACCGGCCAAGACCCAACCTACAGCTCCGGACAGTCGGCTCCACAAGGCCGGGTCATTCCCGCCCGTCGAAGATTTCCCTGCTCAGATACCGGAATCGCCGTGATCGGTTCAGCTACTCGCCGGTCACATCGGCGGTCTGTCCGGGCCGGCCGACACCTGGCCGCACCGGGGTGACCAGCACCCATTGCCGCGCGACGCCTCGGCGAGCGATCTCACCCGGTCAGCTGAATCGTTCAAGCCGACTGCGTCTCCCCTCGCGGTGAGCAAGGGACCTTTGCTACCGCCGGGGTCAGTCGCTCCCGTTGGCGCGGTGCCGGTCGTGGCCGTTGACCGGACGCTTTCCCGAGTCCTGGGAGCCGAGCTGCTTCACGAGAGCGGCGGCGCTGGCGGTGCCCGCCTGATGTTCGGCGAGCGCGCGGGCGAGCAGGTCGGCGAGACCGGCGTCCGGCGGCGGTTCGTCCTCCGCGATCGCGCGGGCGTAGCTCTCCGGGAACGGCGTGATCGGCCGCCAGGAACCGGTGTCGGTCAGCGGGTCCAACGCCGGTGGCATCCGCAACCGCGGCAGCCAGGGATCCGCGACCTCTTCCTTGGCGGTCGGGCGCGGGTTCTCCTGGGCACCGCCGCCAGGCGACGGATCTTCCCGAGGCGGCGGAGCGAGTGGGACGGCGGGTTCGCTGTACTCGACCGGAGGCTGTTCCCGGCGGGCACGGCCGGTGTCGGCGCGTTCTTCGATCACGGGCTCGGGGTGCACGGGATCCGCGGCGCCGTCCGCACGGCGACGGCCACCCCCCTGTCCGCCGGTGCTCGAGATCCCGAGCCGGTCCAGCACCGATTTCGCCGCCACGGAACCGTGTTCGGCGTCGTGCCTGGTCTTGCGCGAAGCGGGCGCCGAAGACCGGCGAGCGCGCTCTTCGGCCGCCCACTCGTCGCTCTCCCACAACGGCGCGGCGGTACCGGGCGGACGCGGCGGCGAGGCCTCCGCCGCCATCCGCGGCCGGGGCTCGGCCGCGGGCTCGGGAGCGAGAAGCAATTCCGGGACGACGGCTTCCGAAGCCGCCGGCTCCTCGGTCCGGGCAGGAGTCTCGGGCCGCACGGGCGCCTCTGGCCGCGCAGGCGTCTCGGCCTGGACAGGCGCCTCGGCGTCGGGCCGCCGCCGCGCGGCCGGGGTTTCCGGCTGGGCGACCGTTGGTTCGGACTTGACGGCCTCGCGAGCCGCAGGAGTCTCCGGACGGCGTCGACGCCCGGACTCCGCTACCGGACGCGAAACGGCCTGTGGCGCGGGTTCCGGTTTCGGCGGCGGCATCAGTTTCGGCGCGGCGGGTTCGGCCTTGGGCTCGAACCTGATCGACGGCTTGACCTTCTTCGGCACCCGACGACGCCAGTCGCTGTCGGACGCCGCCACTTCCCGAGCGGGCTCCGGACGGGACGGCGGCTTCAATACCGGCGCTTCGGTCTTTTCCGCGACCGGCACCGCAGGACGCTCCACCGGACGCGGTGGCTCGGCTTGACGCGAAGGTTCGGCGGGACGCGGCGGCTCGACCTGAGCCTGCCGCACCGGCGCGGGTTCCGCCGGCCTGCTCTGCCGCACGGGCCGCGACTCGCGACGGACCGGCGGCTCGGCCGCGGCCCGCTTCGGCGGTGCCACGTCGATCGGCGGCATCACCGCGGTCACTTCGGCCGCTTCCGGCGCGGGAACCGGCGTCGGAGCGGACGGCGGTGTGGGCACGGCGGACGACCGCGCGGCGACGGACCGCAGGACGTCGTCGAGGTCGACAGCGGCGTTCTCGGCGGAGCCGAACTCGCCGACCAGGACATTGCACGCCTGCCTGCGCGCACGGGCGTGCAGATGCTCGGCGGCCCGCGAACGGTGCAGGCAGCCGATGGCCTCTTCGGCCCGGCCGAGCCGTTCCTCGATCTGCGCGAGCTCCAGCCACAGCCGTGCCGTGACGGCGTGCAGGTCGTGGTCCCCGGTCCCGGCGACCGCCTCGCGGACGAGCATCCCCGCGGCCTCACCGGATCCCGCGGGCAGCAGGACACGGGTGGCCACCGCCAGCCGCAGCCACGCGGCCGGGGCGATGCCCGCGGCCCGGACGGGGGCATCGAGGATCGGCTGCGCGACCTCCAGCGCCATCTCCGCGTCGCCCCGGTCCAGCAACGTGCAGACCAGTTGCAGGATCAGCCTGATCCGGACGAGACCGCCGTCGTCCTCGGGGTTTCCGAGCTTTTCGAGCATGCCCAGCCCGGTCCGCGCGGCATCGGCGGCCGCCGTCAGGTCTCCGTGACGGCGACGGTGCGCCGACACCCCGACCCGCAGCATCGCGCGGATCAGCAGCTGCGAGTCCGCTGTCATCGAGCCGTCGCCAAGCACGAGCTTGTCCGCCTCGGCGAGCACCCGGTCCAGCTCCGCCTTCCGGCCGAACTGCGCCAGACAGCCGACGAGGTGGCACAACGCCTCGGCGCGGTGCGACGGCGAAACCGCCGGATCCGCCAGCAACGGACGCAACGCGGCCAGCCCGGTCAGCGGGATGCCGACGCTGCGCGCGCAGACCGCCAAGTCGATCCTCAGCCGGGCGGCGATGTCGCCGTAGCCCGCGTGTTCCGCGGCACGCAGGGCGGCCACGGCGCGGCCGACCGTCCGGGGACGGCCACCGAGCCGCACCCGGGCGCTCACCACCAGGCTCTCCGCGCGGATCCACTGCTCGTCGGCCCCGGCGGCCTCGGCGAGCGCGGCCGCGCGCTCCCCGAGGACCAGGGCGAGCTCGGGCGCCCTGAGGTGCAGGGCGTCCGCGCGTTCGATCAACCTGCCGACAGCGGACAGGGTTCCCCCGGTGGCAGCCGTCCGCCCACCCACCATGGTGGTGGGCGAGCCCGGCCGTTGGCGCTTGCTGGCTTCCACGGGGAACCCCCGGCCCTCAGTCGCGGGTCAGCTTGCGATGGGTGACGCGGTGCGGACGAGCCGCCTCGGCACCGAGACGCTCGACCTTGTTCTTCTCGTAGCCCTCGAAGTTACCTTCGAACCAGAACCATTGCGAGGGGTTCTCGTCCGTGCCTTCCCAGGCGAGGATGTGCGTCGCGACCCGGTCGAGGAACCACCGGTCGTGCGAGATGACCACGGCGCAACCGGGGAACTGCTCGAGAGCGTTCTCCAGCGAGCCCAGGGTCTCGACGTCCAGGTCGTTCGTCGGCTCGTCGAGCAGGATCAGGTTCCCGCCCTGCTTGAGGGTCAGCGCCAGGTTCAGCCGGTTGCGCTCACCGCCGGAGAGCACGCCCGCCGGCTTCTGCTGGTCCGGGCCCTTGAAACCGAACGCGCTGACATAGGCACGCGAAGGCATTTCGGTCTGCCCGACGTGGATGTAGTCCAGCTTGTCCGAAACCAACTCCCATACCGTCTTCTTCGGGTCGATCCCGCCGCGGTTCTGGTCCACATAGGACAGTTTGACCGTCTCGCCGATCTTGACCCGGCCGTCGTCCGGCTCCTCGAGCCCGACGATCGTCTTGAACAGGGTCGTCTTGCCGACACCGTTCGGCCCGATCACGCCGACGATGCCGTTGCGCGGCAGGTCGAACGACAGCCCGTCGATCAGCACACGGTCGTCGAAACCCTTGCGCAGCTTCTCGACCTCGACGACCACGCTGCCCAGCCGGGGCCCCGGCGGGATCTGGATCTCTTCGAAGTCGAGCTTGCGGTGCTTGTCCGCCTCCGCGGCCATCTCCTCGTAGCGGTCGAGCCGGGACCGCGACTTGGTCTGACGCGCCTTGGCGTTGGACCGGACCCAGTCGAGCTCGGACTTCAGCCGCTTCGCGAGCTTGGCGTCCTTCTTGCCCTGGACTTCGAGGCGCTCGCGCTTCTTCTCCAGGTACGTCGAGTAGTTGCCCTCGTAGCCGACGACACGGCCGCGGTCGAGCTCCATGATCCACTCGGCGACGTTGTCCAGGAAGTACCGGTCGTGCGTGACGGCGAGGACGGCGCCGGCGTAGTTCGCCAGGAACTGTTCCAGCCACAGCACGCTTTCGGCGTCCAGATGGTTGGTGGGCTCGTCGAGGAGCAGCAGGTCGGGCGCGGACAGGAGCAGCTTGCACAGCGCGACCCGGCGGCGCTCACCACCGGAGAGGTGGGTGACCGGCTCGTCCGGCGGCGGGCAGCGCAGGGCGTCCATCGCCTGCTCGACCGTGGAGTCGATCTCCCAAGCGTCGGCGTGGTCGAGCTCCTCCTGGAGCTTGCCCATCTCCTCCATCAGCTCGTCGCTGTAGTCGGTCGCCATGAGCTCGGCGACCTCGTTGAAGCGATTGAGCTTGACCTTGATGTCGCCCAGGCCCTCTTCGACGTTCTCTCGGACGGTCTTTTCCTCGTTGAGCTCCGGCTCCTGCATGAGGATGCCGACGCTGGCGCCAGGCTGGAGGAAGGCTTCGCCGTTACTGGCCTGCTCGATCCCCGCCATGATCTTCAGAACGGTGGACTTACCCGCGCCGTTCGGCCCCACCACGCCGATCTTGGCGCCGGGGTAGAACGCGGTGCTGACGTCGTCGAGGATGACCTTGTCCCCGACGGTCTTGCGCACCTTCTTCATGGTGTAGATGAACTCGGCCATACAAACGATCGTAGAGCGAGCCGATCGCGGCCTTGACGGCGGTCACCACCGAGCTACCGACAGTCAGCCCGATATCACTGAGTGAGCATCGGCACCTCACCCCACGGGTGCGTCCTCCAGTGCGATGACCATGGGATTCCCCGCGGGCGGCGGTACCGACGGGATCGCCCTGGGCCGATCCCGTCCCATCCGGTGGATCTCGGCCGAGCACCGCGCGAGGTTGGGGCCGATGGAGAAGGCCTCAAGCTCAGGTAGACCCAGAGGTGCCGGGATCTCCTCCGCCGTCTCGGCACCGCGAAGCCGCCCGGCCACGATCACCGGGTCGCCCTTGCTCAGGCAGGAGAACGCCGCCATCGCCAGCTTGCGCCAGCAGGTGACCTTGACCGCGAGCTGCCGCCCCTCGCCCCACTCCCCTCTTTCCTTGTCGTACCGGCGCTCGACACTGCGCAAGCCGAACGACACGACGTCGTGCCCGTGCACCCGCTCCGGATGGTGGATCGGTTCGCTGGTCAGGTTGCCGATCATGGTCACCCACGTTTCGCCCATCGCCATCACACTCGCCCTTCTCCTCGACCCGGGACCTTCCCGGTGTTTCCCTTGATCACAGACTGCCCCGGATCAAGGGCGTAAAAGGACGTGAGCCGGATCTGTGGACAACTCCGGGCGATGTGGGCTTCCTGTGGACAACTCGGACCGGAAAACGGCAACAGCGACGGAGATGTGGTAGCGGACTTACCGGTCCCGCGTCAGCTTGTACGTCGTGAAATCGAGGATCAGCTGGTCGCCCTGGACTTCGACGAAAAGCGAGAGCGGTGGCGGCGGGTTTCGCAGGTAGGCGACCGCGGACTCGGTGAACCGGACCTTGTCGTCGCTGAGCCTGGTGATGCCCCGCGGTTCTTCGAGCTTGGCGAGCCATTCGGCGTGTCCTGGGTCCACCACGGCGGTGTACGTCTTCGTGGCCCTGCCGGGACTCCGTTCGACGGCACGGAGGTAGTCGGCGTATCGAGCGTGGTCGAGGACGGCGCGGACGGCCGCGTCACACGTCGGCAACCCGACGGCCACCTGCGCCGAATCGAAGTAGGTTCCCTGGGGGACCCGGGCGTACGCGAGCCACACCCCTCCGGCGGTCCCGATGGCATGGCCGACGGGGTAACCGCCGGGCTCTCCGTCGTCGACGCACACGTACACGATCTTTTCGGGACCGTCGTGCTCTGTTTTGAGAAAAAGGTTCCGTTGCTCCAGAAGCTTGCGGACGGCCGCTCCGACGTCTGCCACTGCGCTCTCCCCACGATGGTGAACCTGCACTGAAACCCAGGTTCCCACCGTGGAAGGCGCCGCGGCCCGCTTGTCCTGTTGCGGCCAAAGCGCTACGAGCCGGAGCCAGGCCCCCGACCCTGATCGGCGAGTTTCTTCAGCATCGCGTTGTAGGCGTTCAGATCCGCGTCGCCCGAGGCCTCCTCGCGGCGATCCCGGCGCCGCGCCTCCCGCTCGTCCTGACGCGCCCACTGCACCAGCAGCGCGACGAGCACCAGCAGCACCGGCAGCTCACCGGACGCCCACGCGATCCCGCCGCCGAGCCGCTGATCGGTCAGCAGATCGGTGACCCACGGCAGTTTCAGCCCGCGGTAGAAGTCCTGCCCGAGCACGGTCTGCATGCTCATCAGCGCGATGCCGAAGAACGCGTGGAACGGCATGGCGGCGAACATCATCCCCAGCCGTCCCAGCGGCGGGAGCCGTCGTGGCGCCGGGTCGACACCGATCACCGGCCAGTAGAAGACGTACCCGGCGAGCAGGAAGTGCGCGTTCATCGCCAGATGTGCCCAGTGGTAGTTCAGCGCGGCGTCGAACAGGCCCGAGAAGTACAGGCCGTAGAAGGAACCGACGAACAGCAGCAGCGCGACGATCGGATGCGTCAGGAACCGGGAAAGCGGCGAGTGCACGAACGCGAGCAGCCATTCACGCGGTCCGGGCGGGGCGTCCTTGCCCGCCGCGGGCAGCGCGCGCAGCGCGAGCGTCACGGGTCCGCCGAGCACGAACAGCACCGGCGCCACCATGGACAGCAACATGTGGTTGCCCATGTGCACGCTGAACATCGCGGGCGCGTACCGCCCGATGCCGGACGACGTCGCGATCAGCAGCACGAAACAGCCCCCGAGCCAGGCGACCGTCCGGCCGGTGGCCCAGGTGTCGCCGCGGCGCCGCAGCCGCCGGACCCCGGCGAGGTACAGCCCGGCGAGAACGAGCGCGAGGGTGCCGTAGACGAGGTCGAACCGCCAGTCCGTGAGCAGCCGGAAGACGGTCGGCGGACCGTAGAGGTCGTAGCCGATCAACAGTTCCGTGGTCGACGGCTGGATGAGCGATTCCTGCGGCGGCGGGGTCTTCGCGAGTCCGGTGGCGATGCCGATCGTGATGAACATGATCAGCACCTCGACCGCGGCGAGCCGCAGCAACTGACCGCCGCCGGCGCCGTTCACCAGCCCGGCGACGCCCTTCTGCCGTTGCTGATGCCCGAAGACGCCGAGCAGCAGCAGCGCGACGATCTTCGCGACCACCAGCAGGCCGTAGTCCGTGGTGAACAGGTCGGCGATCCTGATCCGCACCAGCGCGTTGACGATGCCGGAGACCGCCATCACGATCCAGCAGACCAGTGCCAGCTTGGAAAACCGCGTCGCGGCGAGCTTGAGGTTCTCGCCGCGGCGCCAGCCGAGCGCGAGCAGCGCCACCAGGCCGCCGACCCACAACGCGGCGGCGACCAGGTGGTACAGCAGGCTGTTGGTCGCCATGTCGTGCGAGCCGCCGCTCGCGGAATGCCCCGTGACCGCGACCGGCACGAGGCCGCCGACGGACAGGAAGAAGACCACCGTCGTCCAGCCCCAGGTCAGCGCGAGACGGCAGCCGAGCGCGACCAGCAGCGCGATCAACGCGGTGAACAGCCAGGCTTTGGGCTGCTCGATGGCGTCCACGAGGTCGATCAGCACCTGCGGCGAGAGCACCTCGGTGAACGGGCGCCCCGCGCCGTCGGCGGCGGAGAAGAAGATCGACGCGGCGGCCGCGAAGAACCAGACCCACGCGGCGGCGCCCGCGACGCGGATGGCCGCGTAACCGTCGGCCGCCAGCGTGCCGGATTTCTGCGGCGGGACGAGGAACGCGGCGAGCAGCAGCGAACCCACGCACAGCACCGAAGCCGCCTCCGCGAGCACCCGGACGACGGTGATGCCGTAGCGGGTCACCAGCCCCGGGTCCGGGAGTCCGGCGATGACGTAACCAGCGCCACCGGTCAGCGCGACCAGGCCGACGGCCACCACCGCGGCCAGGAGCGCCCCGATCGACACCAGCGGCAGGACACCGGCCTTCCGCGCGGATGGGGCCGGTTTCGTCTCGGGGTCTGAAGGCACGTCACGAGGGTATGCCGGGCGCGCAACCGGCAAGATGGCGGCGTGCGGATCATCCTGCTGAGGCACGCCGAGTCGCTCGGCAACGTCGACGAGCTCGCCTACACCCGGATCCCCGACCACGCCCTCCCGCTCACCGACGCCGGCCGCGAGCAGGCGAAGCTGGCGGGTCCGGTGATCGAGGAGATCCTCGACGGGCAGCGGCCGGCGGTCTACGTCAGCCCCTATCTGCGGACGCGGGAAACGTTGCGGCTGCTGGACATCGGCGCGGCCTGCGAGCGGATCGTGCCGGAACCGAGGCTGCGGGAACAGGACTGGGGCAACCTCCAGGATCCGCTGGAGCAGGAGGTCCAGAAGCAACGCCGCCACGAGTTCGGGCACTTCTTCTACCGGCTCCCGTTCGGCGAGTCCGGCGCGGACGTCGACGACCGGGTCGCGGCGTTCCTCAGCGAGCTGGCTGCGTGCGGCGAAGATCACCCCGAAACCGTGCTGGTCGTCTCACACGGGCTGACCATCCGCTTGCTGTGCCGGCGGCTCTTCGGCTGGAGCATTGAGCTGTTCGAGTCCCTGTCCAACCCGACGACCTGCGAATACCGGGTCGTGGAGCGGGTGGGCGGCAAATGGACGCTGGACCGCCCGTTCCGCCAGTGGCGGGACTCACCCGACGGGGAGACGCAGGACTGAGGGAGCGAGGAGCACCACTCTCGTTCCCAGCCCCGGACTGGATTCGATCCGCGCGAAACCGCCGATCTCCGCCATCCGCGCGATGATCGAGTGCTCGAGGCCGAAGCCGTGCCGCCGGTCGCCGACGTCGAAACCGGCGCCGTGATCGCGCACCGTCAGACAGACCCCGCCGCCGATCTCCTCGACGCTGACCACGGCCCGCCTGGTCCCGGAGTGCTTCAACGTGTTGCGCAAGGCCTCCCTGACCGAGTCGTGCAGTGCCACGGCCGCTTCTTCCGCGAGCTCCGGCGCGCAGTCGTCCTGGATGACGACCTCGGCCCGCAAGCCCTCCGCGGCCATTTCGGCGGCGAGCAGCCGCAGCCTCTGGTGCAGCCCGATCCCTTCGGTGGATTCGTGTTCGAGACTGATCCGGATGCGCATCGCCTGGGCGCGAGCGGTGCGGCGGACGCGGTCGAGGCTGGCCGCCGGGTCGAGTTCGTCGGCGGGCGCGGGGATCGCGAACGACTCCATCACCTGCAGGACGGTGTCGTGGACGTCGCGGCGATGCCGTTCACGTTCCGCCGCCCGGCCCTGCTGCTCCCCGAATCCGAGCGCGAACCGCATCGAAGCGCCGACCACGCCGACGATCGCGAGTGACGCCACCAGCGCGGTCGCGAGCGTGAGCAAGAGAGTGAGCGAGGAGGCGGGGTGCAGAGCGGTGTTCAGCGCCACCGCGCCCCCGATGGTCAAGACCCCCGCCAGCGCGCCTCGCAGCAGGGCGCAGATCATCACCGTGCCCATCAGATGGGTCCAGGTGATCGACGTGATCGCGCTGTCCTGCGCGAACGGCGCGGCTCCCAGGACGAAGAGCGCGGCGAACCCGGCGTCGGCCACCGGGACCAGCCGCATACCGGCCGAAGGGCGGCGGAAGATCCAGACGGCTTCGGCGACGTTCGGCACCAGGTGCGCCAGCACGAAGATCCACAGCGCCGACCCGGTCGGCCCCGCCGTCCACAGCGCCTGCGCCAGCATCACCAGCCGGAACGCCACCGGGACCAGGATGAGCCAGGGCAACGTGGTCTGCACCAGCCGCGCCGGGATCCCCGGAACCTGATGACGGCCGGCCAGGACCCCTATGCCGCCTCCGAGCATCAGCACTCTCACGCCGCTCCTCCCCGGATCAGCCTGCCTGAAATGGCGACCAGGTCGCATTCATTTCAGTTTACGCTCGACAAGCTTGCCCGGGCTCCGGCGAAGATGTCAACGGGTGACGGGTTCGGCGGTCTCCTCCCGTTTCCGCGCCCGCGCCGCGCCCACCGCGGACGGCACGATCAGCGCGGCGGTCAGGCTGACGAACAGGAACGACACCGAAAGCGACGTCACCTGCGCGATCCCGCCGATCAGCGGCGGCCCGGCGAGGAAGCCGGTGTAGGCGATCGCCGTGACAAAGGCCAGCTCTCGCTCGCCTCCGGTTCCGTCGGCGCGTTTCCCCGACGCTCCCGCGAGGCTCAAGGCGATCGGGAAGGCGGCGGCCAGCCCCGCACCCGCCAGCGCGAAGCCGACGAACCCGAACACCGGAAGGCGCGCCACCGCGGCGAGCACCAGGCCTGCCGCGGCGATCCCGGCACCCACCGCCAGCGCACGCGTCGCCCCGAAACGGTTCTGAAGCCAGGCGCCCGCGAGCCTGGCGAGCGCCATGGCCAGGGCGAACCCGGAGTAGGCGAAGGCCGCGGCGCCCTCGCCGACCCCGTGCACGGACGTCATCAGCAGGGCAGACCAGTCCGAGCTCGCGCCCTCCGCGATCGCCGAGAACAGCGCGATGGCGGCGAGCAGCCAGAGGACGGGCCGTTTGATCGGCGGCACTCGCGGCTTCTCGACGGGTTCGGTGTGCACGGGCCGCGCGCCGGGCACGGCCGCGACGACGAAGGCCAGCACGACGAGCGCGGACAACGCGGCGACCGTGAGATGCCGTCCCGGCGACCACTCGTGCGACGCGGCGAATCCGGCGGCGACGGATCCCGCCAGCGCGCCGAAGCTGAACCCGGCGTGCAGGACCGGCATGATGGCCCGCCCGGACCGGCGCTCCACCTCGACGCCCGCGACGTTCATCGCCACGTCCAGCGCGCCGACGCTCGCGCCGAGGACGAACAACGCCCCGGCGAGCAGGACGACCGACGTGGAGAAGCCGATCATCGGCAGCGCGGCGCAGGCGATGATCGTGCTGCCCGCGACGACCGCGCGGGCGCCGTGGCGTTCGATCAGCCGCCCCGAAACCGACGCCGCGATCAGCATGCCGACGCTGGCGCCCAGCAGGGCCAGCCCGAAAACACCCGGTGAGGCGTTCACCCTTTCCGACAACGCCGGAGTCCGCGGTGCCCAGGAGCCGAGCGCGGCCCCGTTGAGCGCGAACACGACGAAAACGGCCGTACGGTCACGCATAGACCCCAGTCTCCCTTCGATTCTTCTTCCCCCAGAATGACTTAAGCGCTTCAGAAAGTCCACCCGCGCGGACCGGGACTAGACTGCGGCGGTGACCAGCACGCGACGGCGACGGCCGACGTTGGACGATGTCGCCGACGCCGTCGGGGTGTCGCGGGCGACCGTGTCCAACGCCTACAACCGGCCCGATCAGCTGTCCGCCCAGCTGCGGGAAGAGGTCCTTCGCGCGGCCAAGAAGATCGGGTACGCGGGACCGAACCCGACCGCGCGCAGCCTCGCCACGAGCCGCACCGGCGCGATCGCCGTCCTGCTCGACACGAACCTTTCGACGGCGTTCTCGGATCCCGCGCTGTCGCTCACCCTCGACGCGCTCTCGACCGTCGTCGACCCCGAGGGCCACGCCCTCCTGCTGCTCCCCGGCGACGGCGAGAGCGGCGGCCCGCGCCCGGAGCGGATCCTGACCGCGCAAGCCGACATCGCGGTGGCGTATTCGCTGGCAGACGGCGCGCCGGTGCTGCACGCCGTCCGGGACCGGGGGATGCCGCTGGTGGTGATCGACCAGCCGCATATCCGCGGTGCGGCCAGGATCGGGGTCGCGGACCGGGCGGGAGCGGCCGCCGCGGCCCGGCACCTGGTGGAACTCGGGCACCGGCGGATCGGGATCTTCTCGGCGCAGTGCCTCTCGGCGCCCCGCGGCGGGGAACTGAGCGTGGCCGAGGCCGGGAACAGCCGATTCCACGACAACCGCGAACGGATGGCCGGCTACCTGGAGACGCTGACCGAGGCGGGGATCCCGGCGGCGGACGTGCCGATCTGGGAGGCGTCCGGGCTCTCGGTCGAAGCAGCCCTGCCGAGCGCTTTCGGCCTGCTCGACCGGCACCCGCGGCCGACGGCGCTGCTGTGCATGTCGGACCTGTTGGCACTCGCGGCGATCTCGGCGGCCAGGCATCTCGGCCTGTCCGTCCCGGGTGATCTTTCGGTCGTGGGCTTCGACGACGTCCCGCCCGCTCGATGGTCCGAACCACCGCTGACGACCGTCCGGCAGGATCTCGCCGCCAAGGGACGGGCGGCGGGCGAGCTGGTGCTGGCCCTACTACGCGGGGAGAAGGCCCCCGCCCCCGCCGAGATACCCGCCGAGCTGGTCGTCAGGGACTCCACCGCGCCCGCGTAGCAGCCGATTTCGGCAAGCGCAAGGCGGTCCCGGTGATATGTGGACAACCCGCCCCGATCGAGCGGCGCACAACTACTTATCCACAGAAGTAGAAATGCGGGCAGACAAAGCCTTCCCCTCGCGTCATCGTGGAATCACACATTCACCGACGGCCATCGAGCCGCCGATTCACGGGGGAGAACCCAGCCATGCAACGACGTTTGACGAACCTGCGCGCCCGCCTCCCGCACGTGCTCCTGCTCGCCCTGGCAGGCCTGCTGACCAGCGCCGGCGTCGCCGGTGCCGCCACCGCGCCGCCCCAGCCCGACTGCCAGAAGGGCGAGTTCTGCGTATGGGGCGCGGAATCGTACGGCGGCGTGGTGCACAAATTCGACCTGCGCACCTCCAATCCCGAGGAATGCATTCCCCTGCCCGAAGGCTTCGACGGTCATTCGTTCGTGAACCGGCTGAGCCGGGACGTGACGATTTACCAGAGCGAGGAATGCACGACCGAAGGAGATTTCATCACCTATCCGGGTGGCGGCACCTATGTACCCCAGGGACCGTTCGTGATCCGCGCCCTCAAGATCTGGGACTGACCACCCCGGCGGTTCGTGCCGGTCGCTCGCGGAAGAGTCGACTCGCGACCTGCACGAACCCAGGGGCCGCTCCCCCGAAGCGGCCCCGGCCCGTGAGCGCGTCACCCCGCGTCGTGACGCGCTCACGGGTGTTCCAAAAAACGGTGGGCTCGACCTGAAACGATCTGGCGGTGTCGAACGATCGACAGGTTGGCGACGGCTAAGCTGCCGATGCTGGGCGACACCCAACGTCGCCGACGTCGGCCCTCGTAGCTCAGCTGGATAGAGCAAGAGCCTTCTAATCTCTAGGTCGCAGGTTCAAGTCCTGCCGGGGGCACGCCGCCAGAGGTCCTGCCGCGAGGCGCAACGCGCTTCGCGGCAGGGCTTCGAACTCGGGTGGGACGCCGTCGGGCCCGATTCGCCGCTCGTTCACCTTTCGACCGGGCAGTTCGTCAATTTTCCCCGGTACACCGGTGTTTCCGTCTGTCGGAAAGATCACGTCCGAGCCAAGCCGCGTGGCGGGCCACGGTTTCCCGTGAACTGGTCCATCCGCATCGCCGGTCGCTATAGGTTGTCTCCATGTACGTGCCGACGCCGACGCATCCCGACCAGCAGCCGACCGCCGGACAGCCCTGGTGGCTGGTCATCGGGCCGGGGTTCGCCGCGCTCATCGGCCTGTTCCTGCTCACCGTGATCTACCGTTTCGACGGCGAGTCGGCCCTGCGGATCGATCTGGCCATGTCGAGCCAGTCCCTGCTGTTGAATGGCGTCGTCTCGTACGTCGTCGCGGCCGCGCTCGCCTTCCCGGCGGGTCTGCTGCTCGGCGGGCGCTTCCCGACGGCGGTGACGGTGCCCGCGATCGCCTTGATGCTCCTCGGCGTGCTGGTGGTCGCCTTCGTCCCCAGCAGTGGCCTGCTCCTGGTCGGCCGGGTGCTCAACGGGCTCGGCGCGGGCGCCGTCCTGGGCGTGACCGTCGCGTTGATCCGCCAGCTCCAGGCCGGTCGCGGCGTCGCGGCCGGGTTGACGGCCGGGCTCGGTGTCCTCGCCTTGGTGATCGCGCCGGTCCTCGGCGGGCTGCTTTCGGACGTCATCGGCTTCCGCGTGGTGTACGTGGTGGCCGCGCTGTTCGTGGTCGTCGCGCTCGTCGTCGCCGGGGTCCTCGGCATCGTCGCGCTGACCAAGGCGAAAGCACCGGCACGGCCGATGTCGTACCCGCCGCACGCCTGACCTTCAGTCGCCGAGACCCCGCAGCGCCACGAGCACTTCGTCCGGCACGTCGAGCCGGGCTTCCACTCCCGACACCTTCGTGGCCACGCGCCGGTACGTCGCCCGGCCGCGGGCGCTGAGGTGGACGAGCACGCGGCGTCTGTCCGCGGCGTCGACCTCACGGTAGGCCTGCGCGGTGGTCACCAGTTTGTCCACGACCCTGGTCAACGTCGGGGCGGTGGCCAGCGTCCGGTCGGCGAGGTCGGCCATGGCGAGACCGCCCTTGCCGCTCAGCGCGTCCAGTACCAGCCACTGGTCCAAGGTGAGGCCTTCCTTGGCGAGCACCTGTTCGACCCTGGCGGCGACGGCCCGGGCGGCGCGGGTGAGCGAGCCGGTGAGCGACGTTCCGGCGGTCGTGACGCCGCGTGTCCCCATATCCCGTCCCCTTGCCAAAACCGGACACCCTCGCAATACTTCCAGGTGAAAGCACTTTGACCTTACCGGGCCACCGCACGGAGCGCCATGCCCCCACGCCTCGCCACCCGGCCCCGCGACGACACCTGGCGTGTGGCCATGGTGGTCCCGTTGCAGGGGCCCGCCGGGCTGTTCGGCCCGTCGTGCGAGGCGATCACGGATCTGGCCGTCCACGAGCTCAACGAATCCGGCGGCATCCTCGGCAGGCAGGTCGAGGCCGAGGTGGTCGACGGCGGCGGCAGCCCCGCGCGAGTAGCCGGCGATCTGCGGCGTCTCGTCGAGAGCGGGCAGGTAGACGCGGTGAGCGGCTGGCACATCTCGTCGGTCCGGCACGCGCTCGCGCCGGTCGTGGCCGACAGGATCCCGTACGTGTACACCTCGCTCTACGAAGGCGGCGAGCGCCGCTCCGGCATCTTCTGCACGGGCGAGACACCGCGCTGCCAGATCGAGCCGGCGCTGCGCTGGCTGCGTGATCACCTCGGCACCCGGCGCTGGTTCGTCGTCGGCGACGACTACGTCTGGCCGCACCGCTCGACCCACGCGATCCGGCAGTACGCCAAGGAACTCGATCTGCGCATCACCGGGGAGGCGTTCGTCGGGCTCGGCGCGGGCGATATGTCCACAGTGGTCCGTGAGCTCGAACAGTCCACAAGCGACGGTGTGCTCATGTTGCTGGTGGGGCAGGACGCGGTGCGCTTCAACCGGGCCTTCGCCGCGCACGGGCTCAGCGATCGGCTGGTCCGGTTCAGCCCGTTGATGGAGGAGAACATGCTCCTCGCGAGTGGCGCGAACGCCACCGGCAACCTCTACGTGTCCGCCGCGTACTTCCGGTCCATGGTCACCGCCGACGCCATGGACCTGCTCGGCCGCTACGTCGACCGCAACGGACCCGGCGCCCCGGCGTTGAACAACGCCGCCGAATCCTGTTACGAGGGGCTGCACACGCTGGCGGAACTCGTTCGCCGGGCGGGGACACCCGACCTGCCCGCGCTCAACGCGGCGATCGACGGCGTCGCCTACCACGGGCCACGCGGCACGATCGAGTTCCGCGGGCAGCAGGCCGACCAGCACGTCCATCTCGCGGTCGCCGACGGTTACGACTTCGAAGTCCTCACCAGGCTCTGAAATCCGCACTCTTGACTCGCTCCGGCACACCACATACTTTCATTTGAAATTATTCCACCTGATGCCGGTTACGCGGAGGTGCGCATGGGCAACGTGGGTCTGCTCTACGTCGGCGCCGCCCTGATGATCAACGGCCTGATGTTGCTCGGCCGGATACCGCCGCGGTCGGCGGCGGTGCTGAACCTGTTCGTCGGCGCGCTCCAGTGCGTCACCCCGACCGTGCTGATCGTCCAGGCGCACGGGAATCCGGACGCGATCCTCGCCGCGTCCGGCCTGTACCTGTTCGGTTTCACCTACCTCTACGTCGGCATCGCGAACCTCGCCGGCCTGGAGCCCGAAGGCATCGGCTGGTTCTCGCTCTTCGTGGCGGGCGCCGCCGTGGTGTACGCGGGGATCGCGTTCTGGCACGACGGCGATCCGGTGTTCGGTGTCATCTGGCTGTCCTGGGCGCTGTTGTGGACCTTGTTCTTCCTGGTTCTCGGCCTCGGCAAAGAACAGCTGACGCGGTTCACCGGATGGACCACCCTGCTGCTCAGCCAGCCGACGTGCACGGTGCCCGCGTTCCTCGGCCTCACCGGCGTTTACCCGTCCTGAAAACCGTTCGGAGAAAAGGAGTCTTCATGCGACACGGTGACATTTCCGCCAGCCCGGACACGGTCGGCGTCGCGGTGGTCAACTACAAGATGCCGCGGCTGCACACCAAGGCCGAAGTCCTCGACAACGCCCGCAAGATCGCCGAAATGGTGGTGGGCATGAAATCCGGGCTGCCCGGCATGGACCTCGTGGTGTTCCCGGAGTATTCGACGCAGGGCATCATGTACGACCCCAAGGAGATGTACGAGACCGCGGCGACGATTCCCGGCGAGGAGACCGAGATCTTCGCCGCCGCGTGCCGGGAAGCCCAGACCTGGGGCGTCTTCTCCATCACCGGCGAGCGGCACGAGGACCACCCGAACAAGCCGCCGTACAACACGCTCGTGCTCATCAACGACCGCGGCGAGATCGTCCAGAAATACCGCAAGATCCTGCCGTGGTGCCCGATCGAAGGCTGGTACCCCGGCGAGGACACCTGCGTCAGCGACGGCCCCAAGGGCATGAAGATCTCGCTGATCATCTGCGACGACGGGAACTACCCGGAGATCTGGCGCGACTGCGCGATGAAGGGCGCCGAGCTGATCGTGCGCTGCCAGGGCTACATGTACCCGGCCAAGGAGCAGCAGATCCTGATGGCCAAGGCGATGGCGTGGGCCAACAACTGTTACGTGGCCGTGGCGAACGCCGCCGGTTTCGACGGTGTGTACTCGTACTTCGGCCACTCAGCGATCATCGGCTTCGACGGGCGCACGCTCGGCGAGACCGGTGAAGAAGAGTACGGGATCCAGTACGCGCAACTCTCGGTGTCGGCGATCCGCGACGCGCGAACCTATGACCAGTCGCAGAACCACATCTTCAAGCTGCTGCACCGCGGCTACACCGGCGTGCAGGACGCCGACGAAGGCGACAAGGGCGTGGCCGACTGCCCGTTCGACTTCTACAAGCTCTGGGTCACCGACGCCAAGAAGGCGCAGGAGAAGGTCGAGTCGATCACCCGGGACACCATCACTCCACGGCACCCCTGACGAGGACGGTGCGCCCTAGACTCGACGCCATGGACAGGATCGACAGCGGCAGCCGGACGATCGCCGCCCCGCCCGAGACCGTCTACCAGGCACTCCTGGACCGGGAGTCGCTCGAAACCTGGCTGCCGCCCGAAGGCATGCGTGGCCGGATCGAACACTGGGATCCGCGGCCCGGCGGCGGTTTCCGGATGACCCTGACCTACCTCGACGCGTCCGCCGCGCCCGGCAAATCGTCGGACGCGACGGACGTCGTCGAAGTCGGGTTCGCCGACCTGGTGCCCTCCGAACGCGTTGTGCAGCGGGCCGTCTTCGAGTCCGAGGACCCCGCGTTCGCGGGCACCATGACGATGACCTGGGACCTGGCCGCCACGGGTGATGGCACCGAAGTGACCGTCACCGCGACGGATGTGCCGTCCGGCATCGGCCAGGCGGATCACGAGGCCGGGATCGCCTCTTCGCTGGCCAACCTCGCGGCCTTCGCCGAGACTCGCTGACGACCGGACACGACGACGAGTGCGGCGAGGACGGCCATCACCAGCGGCACGACCAGCGCCGCCCGGAATCCGCCGAGCGCCGCTTCGGGCGAACCACCCGCGCCCAGGGCGGCGACGTTGACGGCGGTCACCGCGGACAGCCCGAGCGCCGCGCCGAACTGGAACGCCGTGTACAGCAGACCGCCCGCGAGTCCTTGTTCGTCCTCGGCGATCCCCTCGGTGGCGACGATCGTCAGCGGACCGTAGGCCAGGGCGAAGCCGAGACCCAGGATGATCATCGACGGGAACATCGCCGCATACGTCCAGTCCAGGTCCAGCGGCAGGAAGAGCGCGTACGCCACGGCGGCGAGCACGAAGCCGCCGAAGATCAGCCGGGTGTTGCCGAACCTCGCCACCAGCCGCGGGGTCAGCGTCGGCGCGAGGATCGCGTCGATCCCGACCGCCAGCAGCGCCAGGCTCGTTTCCAGCGTCGACCAGCCCCGGAGTTCCTGCAGGTACAGCGTGACCAGGAACTGGAACCCGAAGAACGAGCCCGCGAACAGCAGGGCGCTGACGTTCGCCCGCACCAGCGGACCCGACCTCAGGATCCCGAGGCGCACCAGCGGCGCGGAGGAGCGGCGTTCGACGGACACGAAGGCCGCCAGCGCGGCCACTCCCCCGGCGAACGAGGCGACGGTCCAGCCCCAGCCCTGCGCGGGGTGTTCCAGCCGGACCACCGCGTAGGCGATCAGCAACATCGCCGCTGTGACGGTGACCGCGCCGGCGAAGTCCAGGCGACGCGGCACGCGTTCCCCGCCCGCGGGTTCCTTGATGAGCCAGAGCGCGGCGAGCAGGATGACCGCGGACAGGATCACCGGCGTGAAGAACACCCAGCGCCAGTCGATCCTGGTCAGCAGCCCGCCGATGACGAGGCCGAGCGAGAAGCCGCCCGCCCCGGTGCCGGCGTAGAACAACAGGGCCTTGTTGCGCTTCGGGCCCTCTTCGAAGCTCGTGGTGATGATCGACAGACCGGCCGGGGTCATGAAGGCCGCGGCGACGCCGGTGACGAACCGGGCGAGCAGCAGCATCCAGCCTTCGGTGGCGAATCCGCCCAGCCCGGAGAAGACCAGGAACACCACCAACCAGCCAAGGAACATGCGACGGCGGCCGTACAGGTCGGCGGCGCGCCCGCCCAGCAGCATGAACCCGCCATAACCGAGCACGTAGGCGCTCACCACGCCGCTCAGCGTCGCCGTCGACAGGCCGAGTTCGGCCCGGATGGACGGTAGCGCCACGTTCAGCATCGCGACGTCGATGCCCTCCAAGAAGATGGCGCCGCACAGCACCAGGAGCACGCCCCAGGCCCGCCCGCCCATCCGGTCGGCGCGCGGGGGCGTTCGTGAGTTGCTCAAGATCGGATCTCCCTCAGTGAACGGGAACCGACGGTTACTCATCAGCCGGTCGGTTCCCTCTTGTAACCAAGGAGATCTTCCGTCACCATCGATGACCATGGAAGAAGGCACTTTGAACTCACCTAGTCGTTGTGAACTCACCGAGGAGGACTACGAGGCCTTCCAGTGGGACACGCGCGAGGACTGCGAGGTCCGCCAGATCCTGGACCGGGTGGCGGACAAGTGGTCGCTCCTGGTGATCGCGCTGCTGGACCGCAACACCCTGCGGTTCACCGAGCTCAAGTACAAGATCGACGGCATCAGCCAGCGCATGCTCACCACCACGCTGCGGCATCTGGAACGCGACGGGCTGGTGAACCGGACCGTCTATCCGGTGGTGCCGCCCCGGGTCGAATACGCGCTGACGCCGCTGGGCATGACGCTGCACAAGACCATCCAGTCACTGGTCACCTGGACCGAGGACCACCAGAGCGAGATCGCCCTCGCGCGCGCCCAGTACGACAAACGCGTCACCGCCTAGGGAGCCGCATGGCCAGACTGTCGCGGGGGGATCCGTCACTGCTGCGGCGGCTCAACGCCATCGCCGTCCTGCGGGCGCTGTACGCGGCCGAGGAACTCACCCTCGCGGAGCTGGTCAAGGCGAGCGAGGTCTCGCGGCCGACGGTCGAGGAGATCGCCGCCGACCTCGGCGAACAGGGCCTGGTCGAGGAGGTGCCGCTCTCCCCCGACGCGCCGCGACCGGTGGGCAGACCCGCCAAGCGGTACCGCTTCCGCCCCGAGTCCGGCCACGTCGCCGGCCTCGAAATCGGCCCGCGCCAGACGTTGTGCCTCGTGGCCGACCTGCGCGGCGAGGTCGTCGGGAGGGCGCAGGCCGGGCTCACCCCGGAAATGGCCGCGGCCGACCGGCTCGGCACCGCGCGCCAGGTGCTCGGCGCGGCCGTGGAAGGCCATGCCAACGTGCGGCTGCTCGGCATCGGCACCACCGGCGTGGTGTCCGGCGGCAAGGTCGTCCGCGACCACCGCCTTCCCGGCTGGACCGGCCTCGACCTGCCCGCGGAGTTCGGCGGCGGCTGCCCGGTGCTGGCCGGGAACGACACCAAACTCGCGACGCTGGCCGAACACTGGCGCGGCGCCGCGCACGGCCTCGACGACGTCGTCTACGTGCAGGCCGGGCGCACTGTCTCGCTGGGGCTGCTGCTCGGCGGGAAGCTGCACGACGGCCACCACGGCGCGGCCGGTGAGATCGGGGCCCTGCGACAGGCCGGCGGGTCCGTCGAGCTCGTCGCCGCCACCGTCCTCGCCGTCGACCCGCAACTGGTGGTGATCGGCGGCGGGAAGGACCCGCTGGCGACGACGCTGCGCGCCGAACTGGCCCGGCTGTGCCTGTTCCCGGTACACGTCGCGACGTCGACGCTCGGCGAAGACGCGGTGGCGCTCGGCGCGGTCCGGCTGGCGCTGAGCCGGGTCGAACGCGAACTGTTCAGCGTCGCGGACGTCGCCTGAGCAGGCTGATCACCACGATCAGCACGGCCACCGCGCCACTGGTGAACAGCTGCGTCCGCGCGTCGGCGTCGGTCCACATGAGCACGAGAACACCGGCCATCGCGAGCAGCGCGACCCAGCTGAGCCACGGGAAACCCCACATCCGCACCGGCAGGTCGGCGGCCGTGCCGTCGCGTTCCGCCGCCTTCCGCAGCCGCAGCTGGGAAACGGCGACGAAGATCCAGACCAGCAGGATGTTCGCCCCGATGGCGTTCAGCAGGAACGGCAGCACGTGTTCGGGGGCGAGGAAGTTCAGCACCACGGCCATGAAACCGAAGGCCACCGACGCGAGCACCGCCGTCCGCGGGACACCCGTGCCGGACAGCTTCAGCATCGCGCGTGGCGCTTCACCGCGTTCGGCCAGGGAGAACACCATTCGCGAGGCGCCGTAGAGGTTCGCGTTGAGCGCCGAGAGCAACGAGGTCAGCACGACGAAACTCATCAGCAGCGCCGCCGACGGCACCCCGATCTTCTCCAGGATGGTGACGAAGGGGCTGGTGTTGGCCGAAGCCGACTCCCACGGCAGCAACAGCACCATCAGCGCCACGGAACCGACGTAGAACAGCAGCAGCCGCACGATGACCGTGCGCGTGGTGCGGCGGATCGAGCCCGCCGGGTCGTCGGACTCGGCCGCGGCGATGGTCACCAGTTCCATGCCACCGAAGGAGAACGCCACCGCGAGCAGACCGGTCAGCACGCCTTGAAGGCCGTTGGGCAGGAAACCGCCGTGCCCGGTGAGATTGCTCAGCCCGACCGGCGTCGTCCCCGGCAGGATCCCGAACACCGCCAGCGTGCCGAGTACGAGGAAGCCGACCACGGCGGTCACCTTGATCGCGCCGAACCAGAACTCGAATTCCCCGAACGAGCGCACGGCGAACAGGTTCACCACGGTCAGCACCGCCATGAACAGCAGCACCCAGGTCCACTGTGGAATCTTGGGCAGCAGCCCGTTCGCGATCCCCGCCGCCGCGGTCGCTTCGGCGGCCACCACGACCACCAGCAGCGACCAGTACAGCCAGCCGACGGTGAACCCGGCCCAGCGCCCGAGCGCCTTCTCCGCGTACACCGAGAACGAGCCGCTGCTCGGCTCGGCGGCCGCCATCTCGCCCAGCATGCGCATCACGAGCACCATGAGCAGGCCCGCGACCACATAGGACAGCAGGATGCCGGGGCCCGCGGTCTTGATCCCCGCGCCGGTGCCGACGAACAGCCCGGCACCGATCGCCCCGCTGATGGCCAGCATGGTGACGTGCCGCCGCCGGAACCCGGTGCCGAGCGATTTCGTCTCGATCGCGGTCACGGGTTCGGCGGGACCTGGTGCGGGCATGGTGGATCCATTCGTCTGCGGTACTGGCGAGCTCAACCGCGGGACAACTCTTCCAGCCGTTCGTGCAGCCGGTCGACGTGGTCCTCGCTTTCGGGCTTCATCAGCACGCTACGCAGGATCCTCGCGCCGTCCGCATCCGCGTCGACCCCGGTGTGACGCAGCCCGAACTGAGGCTCGCTCACCCGCAGCGTGCTGAGGAACACCGGTTCCCTGGCCGCGGCCATGCCGGTGCGCAGGATCCGCACGCTCTCCTGGTCGATCTTCGACAGCGAAAGCGGCTCCGTGCGGGGGAAGTAGGTGACGATGTCGAGTTCCGGTGGCTGGTACAGGTCGAACCGCTCGGAGTCCTCCAGCAGCTTCGCCCACCGCAACGCCGCGCGGCGCCCGGCCGCGAGCACCCGGCCAAGGCCGTCGGGCGTGGGCGGCAGCACCCGGAAGGTGAGCCACAACGCGGCGGCGGCCGCACCCGCGCGGGAGCATTCGAGACTGATCTCGCCGAGGTGCAGGTCTTCCGAGGTGAAGTAGGTGTACGGCGAATCGTGCAGGTAGAACCGGCCCGCGCCGGGATCCTTGAACAGCACGGCGCCGCACCCGTAGGGCTGGAGGCCGTGTTTGTGCGGGTCGATGACGATCGAGTCGGCCTCGGCGATGGCGAGCCACGGGGCTTCGGGCAGCCCTTCCGGACCGTCCAAACCGGACAGAAGGCGGAAGAATCCCCCGTAGGCGGCGTCGACGTGCACCCGGACGCCGTAGCGTTCGCGCAGCGCCAGTGCCTCGTGGATCGGCTCCACCGTGCCGAGCGCGGTCGTCCCGGCGGTGAGCACGACTGTGCCGATCTTCCCGGTGCGCAGCAGATCTTCGAGCGCGTCGAGGTCCATCGCGCCACGCCCGTCGACCGGCACAGTGTGCCCCTCGACGCCGAGCACGCCGCACATCCGGCCGTGCGTGTAATGCGCCTCGGCGCTGTACGCGATCCCCTTGCCCGGATGCGTTTCCCGCGCGACGAACAGTGCCTCGAGGTTCGCCATCGTGCCGCTGGTGGTCAGATGCCCCAGATGCTCCGTGTAGCCGAACATCGTGGCCAGCGCCCGGACGACCTCGCGTTCCATCTCGGCCGTCGCGGGACCGCCGTCGAGCGCGTGGTTGTTGGGGTTGACCAGCATCGCGCTCAGGTAGCCGACCACCGCGGCCGGATGCGGCGGTTTGAGCATCTGGCCGGCGTAGGACGGGTGGAAGAACGGGTAGTTGTCCTTCAGCCGCTCGGTGAGCTCCTCGAACGCCGCCTCGAACCGCCCGTCGGAGATCTCCAGTGACGGATGCGGCCGGACGGGGGTGAACGTCTCCGCCCACGCCTCGTTCGCCGTCAACGCCTGACCGAGCCAGTACCGGAAGTCCATCAAGGGCGCCCTTCGCTTCGTTCGGCTCCAAAAAACGTAGGAGTCGCCGGACGTGCCGCGCAACCGTCTTCGGTAGGGGTCAGCTCTCCCGGGCCCGCCGCTCTTCGCCCTTCTCCTCCAGCTGCCGGACGATCTCCCGCAGCGAAGCGGCCAGCTCGGTGCATTTCGCGGGGGTCAGCCGTTCGGTGACGAACGCTTCCTCCTGGTTGAACTCCGGGAAGAGCTCCCGCATCAGCCGCTCCCCTTCCGGGGTCAGCGCGAGCAGCACCAGCCGTCCGTCGACGGGATGTTTGCGCCGGGTGACCAGGCCGTGCGCCTCCAGGGTCTTCATGACCCCGGTCAGCGTCCCCTTGGTGATCCCGGACTCCGCGGCGACGTGCCTGGTCTCCTTCTCGCCGAAGATCCACACCACCCAGAGCACCACGAACGCCGTCCAGGTGAGGCCCGCGGTGCGCAGGACCGAGTTCTCGAAATGCAGCCGGACCGCCGTCGCGGCGCGGTGGAGGTTGGCCACCGCCTCCATCCGCTCCCACAGCAGCGGGATCCCGCCCAGTTTGGCCCGCACGGCGTTCTCGGTCTCGGCCAGCGTGTGATACCCGGTCAACAGCCACATCCTCACCGGCCCCGGAGGCACCAGCCCGGTGGGCACGCACCCCCGCGCACCCGCTCCGCCGATCGTATGCGGAACGGGTGGCCGTCCACAGTGGTCTTTCCGGGTAGCGCTAGGCGGCAGGCGCCAAGGGTGTCAGGAGATCCTGTCCTGTTTCGGACAATTCCGCGGGTACCAAGGTGCCGGGAACGCCTCCGTCGGGCATCCGGATCAGCCCGGCGTGCGCGAGGCGGTGGGCCGTGACCTGGTCACTGCACGGCAGGCCGTCGACGTAGAGATCCGGTTCCAGGCTGACGGTGATTTCGGCCCTGCCCTGTGCCACGGCCCGCAGCATGGCCAGGGCCCGGCATGAGAGGTCTTCGGGGTCTTTCGCTGTCTCGTTCATTCGGGGTCACTCCTCTGACCTGGGAGTTTCCCGTCGGACGCGGTTCAAACATGACACCGGTCACCGTTGGGGAACGGCCACCCGATACTCGGCGATGTCCCCGAACAGGTCGCCCATCTCCTCGACGCGCTCGAGCACCTGCTCGGCGGTGAACAGCAGGTCGGCGGCCTTGCGGCAGGCTTCGACCTCCTCCCAGGTCACCGGCGTGGAGACGGTCGGGACGGCGCGGCCGCGCAGCGAGTACGGCGCGATGGTGGTCTTGGCGGTGTTGTTCTGGCTCCAGTCGATGAACACACGGCCGGGGCGGATGGCCTTCGTCATCTTGGCGACGATGGTTTCCGGTGATCGGCGCGCGAGTTCCTCCGCGACGGCCTTGGCGTACTCGGAGGTGCGTTCGTCAGAGCGCGTGCGCACCGGGCAGTACAGCTGCATTCCCTTGTTGCCGCTGGTCTTCGCGTACACCGTGAGACCGTCTTCGGTGAGCAGGTCGCTGAGCGTCTCGGCCACCCGGCAGCAGTCGACGACGTCCGCGGGCGGACCGGGATCGAGGTCGAACACCAGCAGATCGGGTGATTTCCGCGCGCCACGCACACCGACCGTCCACTGTGGAACGTGCAGTTCCAGCGCGGCGAGATTGGCCGCCCACATCAGCGTCGGGAGATCGCCGACGACCGGGTAGTCGAGCGTCTCCTCCCCGCCCCGGCGGCCGCGGTTGGTGAGCCGCGCGGTGCGCACCCAATCGGGCGCGTGGCGGGAAACGTTCTTCTCGTAGAACGGTTCGCCGTCGACACCGTCGGGGAACCGGCGGAACGTGGCGGCGCGGTCGCGCAGATGCGGGAGCATGGCCGGGGCTATCCGGCGGTAGTAGTCGAGGACCTCGCGTTTGGTGAAACCGTGCGCGGGGTAGAGCACCTTGTCCAGATTGGACAGCGCCAGCCGCCGACCTTCGACCTCGACCGTTATCCGCTCCTCAGGCACCCTTCGACGATAGATCACCGGCGGCGTTTCCGGGGTACCGTGAGGCATGAGCACCGTGCCGGACGCGATCGCCCCGATGCTGGCGACCGACGGCGACCTGCCCACCGGCGGGTGGGGGTATGAGTACAAATGGGACGGCTACCGCTGCTGCCTGCGGGTCGCGCGCGACGGCGAGACGCGCCTGACCAGCCGCCGCGGGATCGACATCACGGCGACGTACCCGGATGTCACCGCCGAAGCGCTCGATGGTCACGAAGCCGTCCTCGACGGCGAGATCGTCGTCCTCGACGAGCAGGGGCGGCCCAGCTTCCCGATGCTGCAGACGCGGCACCTGCGCACCCCCGACGCGTCACTGCTGGAACGCAGCCCGGTGCACTTCTTCGCCTTCGACGTGCTGCTTCTCGACGGCGAAGGCCTGCTCGACGAGCCTTACGCGGCCCGGCGCGAGGTGCTGACGTCCTTGGGCGCCGGCGGCCGCATCGCCATCCCCCCGGGGTACACCGACGACGACATCTCCCCCGATCAGCTGCTCGACGTCGTCCGGCAGCACGGGCTCGAAGGACTGATCGCGAAGAAGCTGGACAGCCGCTACTACCCCGGCAAGCGGACACGGCAGTGGATCAAACGGGCGCTGTGGCACACCCAAGAGGTCCTGATCGGCGGCTGGCGCCCTGGCGACGGACGGCGCTCGGGAACGCTCGGCGCGCTGCTGCTCGGCGCCCATGACGAAGCCGGAGACCTGCGGTACATCGGCGACGTCGGGACCGGCTTCAGCGACAAGGTCCTCGAAGACCTGCACGCCCGGCTCGTTCCGCTGGAACGGAAGAAGCCGCCCTTCGCTTCGGAGGTCCCGCGCGATCGGGCGCGGCGGGTGCATTGGGTGGAGCCGGAACTCGTCGGGGAGGTCGTGCACCGGAACTGGACCCCGGACGGCCGTCTGCGGCATACGACCTGGCGGGGTCTGCGGGCGGACAAGACACCCGAGGACGTCACTCTGCCGACTCCAGGATGAACAGGGCTTCGGCTCACAGCGGCCGGATGGCGCCCGCCTGCTCGAATCTGTCACGGCGATCGAGGATCGCCTTGGTGACGGCCTCCGGGGTCAGCGCGCCCGGGCCGTACTCGTGTGCGAGATCGATACCCAGCTGCACGGACGCCTGATCGGCGGGATCGGTGGGATGGCCGTCCTTCCAATCGGCGGCGTTGGCTCCGGCGTGCAGGGTCCATTCGTCGATTCCACCCAGGGTGCCGACGTACCCGTAATGGATGTTGGACCAGACGTCGTACCGGATCTGCTCCCGCAGGCCCGGCATGGGGGTGAACGTGTTGTCCCCCGTGGTCATGTCCAGGATCCTGCCCTTGTGGTCCCACTGGGCACCGGTGTTCACGAGGTCGTACCACTCCTTGAGCGCCTCGACCTTGTCGCCGATCGAGGTGAAGGGATTCACCTTGTCCTTCAAGAGATCCCGGATGTGCTGGAGGTCCGGCGACAGCCCGTTGCGCACCATCTCGTCGGTGATGAACGCGAGAATGGCGTCGTATTCGGCGACCGGGTCCTCCGAGGCGGTCTGCGTGGTGACACCCGAGTCGAAGCCGTTGACCGACGCGACCCCTGCGGTGAGCAGGTCCCTGACCGCGTTGGCCACGATCAGGACGAAATCGCGTCGTTCCCCTTCGTCCCGCATGTTCGCGTAAGGCTGCTCGCGGTCGTCGACGGTCGCTCGGATCGACTGCTTCACTTGCGCGACTATCGACGCGAAGCGGTTGACGTGGTCGAACAGCTGCTGACAGGAGACCCTGACGTTGGTGGTCGTCCGGATGGTTCCCTCGACCCGCTGTGCGAACATCTCACCGGCCTTGTCCCGCCAAGCGTCTCGAAGATCGTTCGGTTCGACCCGGACCGGCGTGAAGGCCAGTGAGGCGTCACGCCAGGCGACGGCGAGCGCCTGGACTTTGTCCTCGTCGGTGTCGGGCCAGGCCATCGCGGGCTCCCGGCTCCCGCGGACCGCTTCGATCTCGGCTCTGACCGCCGCCCACAGCCCGTGGGCGTTGTTCGGCGGTGGCACGGCCATCCGGTGCTACTTCCCGAACCCGGAGGCCGCGTCCTGATCCGCCTTGGCATAGGTCGCCGCCGAGATCGTGGCGCCGTGGCCGTCCGCCTGCCACAACGCCGGGAGCGGATCGGCGTGGCTCAGCACCGAGACTTCCGCCGGCCGGTATTCGCCGAGGAAGGCCGTGCCTAGCGGATCGACGCCGATTCCGGCCCGCCCGGTTTCGACGGCCCGCCGGAACTTGCCCCACTCGCGTTCCATGTCGTCACCGATCGCGACGAGTTGTGCCCCGATCCGGTTCACCGTGGCGATATCCATGTCGACGGACATCGGGCCTCCCTTCCAGTCACACCATTGTCCGGCCGCTTCGCGAGGTGCGGATCGCCGTGACCTGTACCGGCCATGCCGTGTTCCCGGCGTGTCAGCGCCGTGGCGGTCCGGTGTCAGGGCGGTCGGTGATCGTTGCTTTCACAACGAGAGATCACCACCACCGAGGAGTTCGAGATGTCCGTTTTCCCCACCCCGCAGCCGATCGCCGCCACGCTGACCGTCGCCGGTGCCCGGGTTCGCCTCACCGCGAGCGAACGCACCGACACGGTGGTCCTGGTCGAGCCGATCGACGCCACGAGCAAGTCGGACGTGAAGGTCGCCGAGAACACCAAGGTCGGCTTCGACAACGGAGAGCTGTCGATCGAGACGAAGAAGGCGGGCGGCAAGAACGGCTCCGTCGCGATCACGATCGAGGTGCCCACCGGTTCCCGGCTGGTCCTGAACACGGCTTGGTCGGACGTCAACGCCGACGGCCAGTTCGGTGACTGCGCACTGGAGGTGTCGTCGGGGCAGGTCCGCATCGACCGCGTCGCCGCGGTGCGAGGCAACCTCGCGGCCGGCGAGATCGCGATCGGGCACGTCGCCGGGACCGTAGACGTCGACGGCGGCTCGGCGGCAGTCCGGATCGGCGAGGTCGAAGGCAGCGTCAAGTACTCGGGCGCGACCGGGAAGGTCTGGATCGGGCACGCTCGCTCCGACGTCGACCTCTCCGGTTCCAGCGGGAGCTTCGACATCGACCGCGCCGACGGCGACATCGTCGCGAAGGCGGCCAACTGCCCGATTCGCGTCGGACGACTGTCACACGGCGAGGCCGAACTGGTGAACGCGTCCGGCGGCATCGAGGTCGGCGTCGACGGGGACGCCGCGTCGGTGGATGCCAAGAGCACCAAGGGATCCGTGCGCAACTCGGTCGCGACGAGCGGCGAGGGCGGGGTCAAGGTCTACGCCCGCACGCGGCTCGACGACATCGTCATTCACCGCGCCGCGTGAATCCGGCGGTTCGGGCGGGTGGTCGCAATTGGTCGACTGATTGCGACCACCCCGCGAGCATTAGCGGAATGCGGCATAGTCTGAATATGCTATAGCACAGGTGTTCGACACGGCGTAACGTTGATCCCGTGGCCAGCGACAACACCTCCCCGACGACACGCACCGAGTGGTGGCGCGTCGACACGGCCACCCTGCACGCCCGCAAACAGGAACTCGAAGTCCTGAAACGAAAATTGGATGCCGAGCAGAACGCGATCCTCGCGGAAATCAATTCCCGCGGCGTGCGCGGGTGTTCGGGGCATGCGACGTTGACCGGGCTGATTCTTGAGGACTTCCTGGTCTCGGACAAGGAAGCCAGTGCCCGCGCCGACCGCGTGTTGGCCCTGCATCCTGGTCCGTCCCTCGGTGGGGACCCCGAACCACCCTTGGCGCCGTTGACGGCCGAGGCTGCGGCGGAGGGTGCGATCGGCGGTGGCCAGATCGACGCGATCATCAAGACGCTCGCGCGGATTCCGTCGACCGTGCCGGAGGAGAAGGTGCGGGGCGGGGAGAAAATCCTCGTCGAGCTGGCCCGGCGTGCGGGGCCGAAGCAGATCGCCCGCGCCGGACGCCGCCTGCTCGACAAACTCGACCCCGACGGGAAAGAACCCCGCAACGACGACCCGAAAGAGACCCGGCCGGAGCTGCGGTTCGTCAAGCACCGCGACGGCACCTTGGGGCTCAAAGCGAGGCTTGATCTGGAAACCTACGCTCGGTTGAAGTCCGACCTCGACCCGATGGCCAAACCGCACAAGGCCATCGACGGGGTGCGGGACTCCCGTACCCAGGATGAGCGCTTCGGGGATGCTTTCACCGACTATGTGCGGTTGAAGACCACCAGCCGCAACCTTCCCGGCCAGGCGGGCGAGGCGACGCACATCCTCATCACCATGTCCTACGACGACCTCATCAGCGACATCGGCGAAGCACACCTGGGCCTGGTGGGGCCGATCAGCGCGACCGATGCCCGCATCCTTGCCTGTGACGCCCGCGTGCGGCCCGGTGTCCTCGGCACCGCGGGCGAACCACTGGACATCGGCCGATCCAAACGCACCGTCTCCCTCGCCCAGAAATACGCGTTGACCATCCGCGACGGCGGCTGCGCGTTCCCCGGCTGCGACATGCCCGTACCCCGCTGCACCGCACACCACATTGTTTTCTGGCGGCACCACGGCGAAACGAAGATCGACAACCTCGTGCTGCTGTGCACCCGGCATCACCGGTTGATCCACCGCAGTGAATGGAAAGTCCGGATCGCCCAAGACGGGCTACCGGAATTCACCCCACCCGCCTACCTCGACCCGACCGGGACACCGAGGCGCAACACCATGCACCTCAGGACATAGACGAACCGCCGACGCTCGTGCCAGCCGCGAAAGCGGGTTCATAGACCGATGAGGAGCGTTGCGAAAGCCACTTTCGCAACATGTCCCAGCCGCGCCCCCTCAAGAGAGCCCACTCAAAGCGTTTTGGGAGACACCTTGCCGGGCAATGTCCCTTGTGGACACTCGGGCGAGGGTGAACCAGCCCGCAAAGGTCCGGTCACGCCATCTCCGCCTCACCCCCAATACGGGCCGAACCGAAGGACGTCCCCCATGTCGGCGAAACCGTCTAGGCTCGGAAACCACGATCCTGACGACAACCACCTGGAGGCGCTCGATGAAGTTGACTTGGGAAGGCTGCCTCAACGCGCGCAGCCCAGTCCGTTAGTGAACGATCCCGTGTACCGCAACGCGCCCTTGATCGCCGAGCTGGCCGAGCAGGGCACCACCATGCCGGACGCGTACCGCACGATGCTCGACGACAACCGGCGTCAGATCACCGACGCCTCGCGCTCGCGCTGAGTGTCGCGGGCGTGTCACGCGCCTCGATCGCCGCGGACTACGCGCTCACAGAAGGCTGCGCCGGCGACACGATTCTACGCACCCTCGCCCATCTGGAGACCCGCCACGGAGGCGCGTCCACCTACCTGACGAAGGGAGGAGCGAGCACGACCCATCTGCGGCAGGTAAGGGATCGCCTCCTTTCTTAATACCCAGCCGACGCGAACCGGTCCAGCGCCGCCAGTTTCCACGTCCGCTTCAGGTCGCTCGAGTGGTGCCCCGAATCGTCGTCGATCAGCAACTCCGCTCCGGGCCAGGCGCGGGCGAGTTCCCAGGCCGTGTCCACCGGACAGCTCAGGTCCCGGCGCCCGTGGATCAGCACGCCGGGAATGTCCCGCAACAGACCGGCGTCGCGGATCAGCGCGCCGGGTTCCAGCCAGCCCGCGTGGGAGTAGTAGTGCGTGATGATGCGTGCGAGCGCGAGTTCCCACTCGCCGATCGGACCATTGTGGACGGTCGCGCCGGGTTCCAGTGACAGCACGGTGTCCTCCCAGACGCACCAGGAACGGGCGGCCTCGATCCGCACCCGCGGGTCGGGATCTTCCAGCAGCCGCGCGTAGGCGGCGACCAGATCACCGGTGAGGTCGCCGCGGAAACGGGCCCATTCTTCGGGGAAGAACCGGCCGGCGCCGTGATACAGCCAGTCGATCTCGGACGGCCTCGTCGTGCTGATGGCACTGACGATGATCTCGGTGACCCGCTCCGGAAAACGCTCGGCGTAGGCGAGCGCGAGCGTCGTGCCCCACGAACCGCCGGTGACGAGCCAGCGTTCGATCCCCAGGTGTTCCCGCAAGCGTTCCATGTCCGCCACGAGATGATCCGTCGTGTTGTGCCGCATGTCGGTCGCCGGGTCGCTCGCGTGCGGGGTGCTGCGGCCGCAACCGCGCTGATCGAACAGCACCGCGCGATAGCGGGCCGGATCGAACATCCGCCGCATCCCCGGCGTGCAGCCCTGCCCGGGGCCGCCGTGCAGCATGACCGCCGGCTTCCCGGCCGGGTTCCCGCAGGTCTCCCAGTAGAGGACGTTGCCGTCACCTACATCGAGCAGTCCCTTGTCGTACGGCTCGGCAGGTGGGTACAGATCGATCATGAACCGAGACTAGACCGTCAGTGAGACCGCGAAACACTTTCGCCGCAACGAAGTTCAGCACACCGGCCCTTTCCTCGCCGCGTCCGAAGGGGCAGATTCAGAGATTCACCGGCTAAAACCCACGAACGGGGAACCATGGCCGTAGACGGCATGAACTACACCCTCGGTGTGGAAGAAGAGTTCGTCCTGCTCGACCCGATCGACGGTTCGGTCGCGTTGCGCGCGTCCGCTCTCCTCGAGAATCTCGCTCCCGGACCGGACGTCACCGGTGAGCTGATGCGGTTCCAGATCGAGACCGCGACCGGCGTCTGCCACGGCCTGGACGAGGTGCGCTCCGAACTGACGCGGCTGCGACAACTCGTCGCGGCGGCGGCGGAAGCCGACGGCTGCCTGATGGTGGCGGCGGGGATCCCGCCCGGCGACCTGCGGGGCGACACGCTCACGCCCGAGCCCAGGTACCGGCGGATGGCGCAGGCGTTCCCGGAGCTGATCCGCGAGGCCGGGACCTGCGCCTGTCATGTCCACGTCGGCCTGTCGTCGCGCGACCTCGGAGCACGCGTCCTCGCCGGGCTGCGGCCGTGGCTGGCCCCGCTGCTGGCGATCAGTGTCAATTCGCCGGTCGAGAAGGGCGTCGATTCCGGATGGTCGAGCAGGCGTTTCCCGCTCTGGGACCGCTGGCCGACGGCGAGACCGCCCGACGAATGGTCCGGAGCGGCCGCGTACGACCGCAGCGTCGGGGATGCCTTGCGCCATGGTGCCGCCCTCGACGTCGCGGGCGTGTACTTCTACGCCCGCCTTTCCCCGCGGCATCCGACGGTCGAGGTGCGGATCGCCGACGTCTGCCTGGCCGTCGACGACGCCGTGCTCCTCGCGGCGCTGGTGCGCGGGCTGGTCGCGACCTGCGCCGCGACGACCAGACCGCCGCGGGCCAGGGGTGCGCGGATCGGCGCCGCCTTGACGGCCGCCGCGCGCCGAGGTCTCGACGGGCCGGGCATCGACGTCTTCACCGGCCGGGAGACCGATCAGCGCGAACTGCTCGGCGAACTCGTCGAGTTCGTCCGGCCGGCGCTCACGGCGGCGGGCGACGCGGAAGACGTCGATCGCGGATTGGACTCACTGTTCGAACACGGGACCGGGGCGGCGCGGCAACGCCGGTTGCTCGCGGAATCGGCTTCACCCGGCGAGTTCGCCGCGGATCTCGCCCACGCGACGATGAACGTCCCGGCCCGGTAGACGGACCGGCGTCACAGCCAGCCGGACTCCCGGGCGATCCGCACCGCATCGACGCGGTTGCGGGCGCTGAGCTTCGAAACGATCGTCGTCAGGTAGTTCCGCACGGTGCCGGCGGACAGGAACAGTTCGGCGGCGATCTCGGTCGGGTCGGAGCCGACCGACGCCAGCCGGAGCACCTCGATCTCGCGGGCGGTGAGCGGACATTCCTCGCTGTCCCAGGCGGCGAGCGCCAGGTCGCCGTCGACGACGCGCCGTCCGGCGGCGACACCGCGGACCGCGTTGGCGAGCCGGTCGGCCGGCGCGTCCTTGCGCAGGAAACCGTTGACCTTCGCGGCCAGCGCCCGCCGCAGGGTTCCGGGGCTGCCGAGCGAGGTGAGGATCAGCGTGCGCACGGCGGGCAGTTGCTCGTGCAGTTCGGCGGCCGCGGTGAGCCCGTCCTTGCCCGGCAGATCGATGTCGATCAGGGCGATGTCGGGGCGCGCGGATTGGGCGAGCGGGAGGATCTCGTCGCCGCTGGCGCATTCGGCGACGACTTCGATGTCCGGTTCCAAACCGAGCAGCGCGACCAGGGCCCCCCGGACAATGTGCATGTCCTCGGCCACCAGGACCTTGATCATCGACCCCATCTGCCTTTCGCCTGCGTCTCGCCCACGAGCCGACGATACTATCCTCACACACACGTTCCACGAAATGGAAACCGGCCCTTGACCGCCGCGGGGGGACGCGGTCAAGGGCCGGTTCTGTGTTGCCGCGGGAATACGTTCTTCGGACCGCGCCAACACGGCCGGGGAGGTTCCGGCGTGAATGCGCTACCAGGAATTCTGCGGCCACCGGCCGTACGGATCCAGTGCGCGCACCACCGGCGGGCCGTGGTTTTCGCATGCTCCACACCCCGTGAAATTTTCACGTCGGCGCACACACGAATCCATATCCGGCGGTGAATCAAGCACTTCAGGAGAAGTGGCGGCGAACACTAGTGTCGGAAACAGCAAAGCATGCCAGAATTCCTCGAGCGAAAGGACGGCACAATGGATGAGACTGTCCGGCGAGCCGTGGAGCGAGCCATTGGGGCCATGAACGAGAAACTGGGTGAAGAGCTCACTATCGACGACATCGCCCGCGCCGCTACCTTCAGCAAATTCCATTTCACCAGGGTGTTCCAGCAGGCCACCGGGGTCTCGCCCGGCCGGTTCCTGTCCGCGCTGCGGCTCGACGAGGCCAAGCGCCTGCTGCTGACCACCTCGATCACGGTCGCCGACATCAGCCACCGCGTGGGTTACAACAGCGTCGGCACCTTCAGCACGCGGTTCAGCAGCCGCGTCGGCCTTTCCCCGTCCGCCTACCGGCGTCAGGGCGGTTTCCAGCGCCGTCTGGCCGGCGAGCCCCGGCCCGGCCCGAAGCGGGCGATCGTCCGGGGTTTCGTGTCGGCACCTCCGGAGATCTCGCCCGGTCTCGTCTTCGTGGGTCTCTTCCCCACGCGGATCCCCGAGGGCGCGCCCGTGCGGTACACGGTCATCGACGCGCCCGGCCCCTATCAGCTGACCGAGGTCCCGGAAGGCGAATGGCACCTCGTCGCGCACTGTGTGACCGGCCCGCTCACGCGCCGCGGTACCGGGTACACCGGACACCACGGTCCGATCACCGTCGAGCCGGGTGTCACCGCGCGGCTCGCGGACCTGCGGATGCGTCCCCAGCGCCTGTTCGACCCGCCGGTCCTGCTCGCGCTGCCCGACCTGCGGCACCGGCCGGAGCCGATCAGGCGCGCGGCCTGATCCGCTCCTGGCTGTCAGCAAAGGGCCGTTCAGGACGAAAACGTCTTGAACGGCCCTTTCCGCGGAACCTCAGGCGGACAGCCGGCCCGCCGCGGGGGCCAGACCGTTCCGGATGTTCTGCCGCCACAGCTCGTAGGCGGGCGTCCCGTCCGCGGCGTCCTCGGTGACCTCGGTCGAGTCGGCCAGTTCGACGGCCTCCTCGATGCTCAGCCCGGCGAGCGCCCGGGCGGCGCGCCGGGTGTGCGGCGGGACGAACGACGAGAACGTCCGCGCCTTAACCGCGAAGACGACGCCGAGCCCGAGCTCGTCCTGGTGCTCCCCCGCCGCCTCGCGCAGCCCCACCAGACCGGGCCGGTCGCAGCCGCCCGCGAAGGTCGAGGCCAGCCCGACCCCGCTCCACAGGTCCGGACGGCGTCCGGCCGGGAAGCGGTTCACCGCCGCGGCGACCTTCACCGGGTCTCCGCCGTTGATGAACCACAGCGCCCGCCCGATGCCCTGATCGCAGGCGCGCGGGAAGTACGCGGGGGCGCCCGCCCACGGGTACGGCTTGGGGACGAACTGCTCGCCGACCCATTTGCGCGTGTCGAAGTAGGCGCGGTCGAAGGCGTAACCGTCGACCGCCAGCCAGCTCATCGTCGGGTGGAACGGCACGCCGTCCAGATCCGGCAGCACCTTCTTCCACAGCGGCCGGGGCAGCCGGGCCATCGCGAACCCGATGCCGATGTAGGTCAGGAACACGTGCGGGAGGCCGGGGCCGCTCATCAGCTCGGCCGTGCGGTCCTTCCGCCCGCCGGGCATGACGTCGAGGATGGTGAACGCCATCGCCGCGCCCTCGTAGGCGAATCCGCGCATCTCCGGCTCGACCATGTCCAGCCGCCGTTCGGCCTCCCACAGCGCCGGGGCGTCGATCCCCCACTCGAAACCGCACACCACCGACTGCGGGATCGACTCCAAGCGGGCGGTCGACGGCGTCGGCGGTACTCCGAAGCCGCGCCCCTCGAAGCCGACCGAAGCCAGCGAAGGCGCGAACATGACCTTGCGCAGGGCACCCAGCAGTGAGCTCATCATACGTCCTTTGTGGATAGTGGCGGCTTCGCGCGAACCGGCTCGTGCCGAGGAGACCATGCCGCGATCGCCGCCCGATCGACGGCCGATCGAGGCCGGCGCCGGTACCGCCGAACAGGCCATTCCGGCCCGGCGGGAAATGGCGAGTTCACCCGTTCGCCGGACGGATTCACCGGAATGGAACGTACTCAACAGAGAATGAAAAGCACCGGGTATAGCAATTTTACCGTCTTCTGACCTGACAGCGAGTAATCGATCGCTTGCAGTTTCAGTACCCTCGAAGCCCCGGCATCGTCGCAGCTCACCGGCACCTTGATCATGCCGGGCAAGCCGCCGACAAAAGCGCAACCTTGTATCGTGCGATTCAGATTCACTCTTCCGGGTTTGCTATGTACACTGAGAGTTAGCGTGTTTCTGGGGAAGAGGAGGTCGGAGTGATCCGAGTCCTATTGGCCGAGGATATGCACATGGTCCGCGGCGCCTTGGTCGCTCTGCTGAACCTCGAACAGGACATCGAGGTCGTCGCGGAGGTCTGCTCGGGCGACAAGATCCTTCCGATGGCCGCGGAGTACCTGCCGGACGTCGCGATCATCGACATCGACCTGCCCGCCAAGGACGGGCTCGCGGCCGCTTCCGAGCTTTATCAACAACTTCCGAGCGTCCGAACGCTGATCCTCACCTCGCTCGGCCGCCCCGGCACCGTGCGCCGCGCGCTCGACGCGAAGGTCAACGGCTTCCTGCTCAAGGACGCGCCCGCCGACAAACTCGCCAACGCCGTCCGTTCGGTCGCCATCGGCCGCCGGGTGATCGACAGTGAACTCGCGTTGTCCGCCTGGGAAACGGAAGACTGCCCGCTGACCCCGCGGGAAGCGGAGATCCTCCGCCTCGCCGCGAACGGGCATACGGTCGCCGACATCGCGGCGGAGCTGTTCCTGTCACCGGGAACGGTACGGAACTATCTCGCCACCGTGGTCACGAAACTCAACGCCCGCAACCGGGTGGACGCCATCCGGATCGCCACCGATTCCGACTGGCTCTGATCGGTTCCGCGTCTTCTCTTTTGCCACAACCAGTTCATCGCTCCAAGTTGTGACGATCGCATACGGCACAACGAAGAAATCATGGCCCACCGGGTGTTTCCGGCACTGTTCCGAAGGTTCCGCCTCTGTCACCGTCATTGAGGGGGAGTCCGCCGGAGGGGCAGGGGATGCACGCGATGACCATCGGACCGGGTGACACGGCCAGGGTGCTGGGGCCGGTCGAGCTGCACATCGGCGGGGTCGATCGCGCGCCGAGCACGCCGAAACTCCTGCAGCTGCTGGCGATGCTGCTCATCCGTCCCGGCAAGACGGTCCACGTCGACTCCCTCGTCCACGAGCTGTGGAACGACGCGCCCCCACGCAGTGTCCGCCGGACCCTGCACACCTACGTCCACCACCTCCGCCGTCACCTCGATCCCGGTGGCGCCGGCGGCATCCTGGTCACCAGCTCGCCCGGCTACCGGCTCGAGATCGACGCGGGCGTGGTCGACGTGTCGGAGTTCCAGCGGCTCCACCGGCTCGGCCGCGACCTGCTGGACGAGGGCGACAACGCGGCCGCGGCGCACGCCTTCCGTACCGCGCTGGACCTGTGGTCCGGTCCCCCGCTGGCGAACATCCACTGTGGACCGACCTTGGCCGCCTACACCGTCTATCTGCTGGAGCACCGGCGCAACGCCCGCGACCTGTGGATCGAGGCCGAGATCCGGGCCGGCCGCCACCGGGAGATGCTCGGCGTGCTGCGGTCGCTGACCACCGCCGACCCGTTCGACGAAACCCTGCACGCCCACCTGATCCGCGCGCTGGGGCTCAGCGGGCGGCGCAGCGACGCGCTGGCGGCCTACGAGTGGCTGCGAACCAGGCTCGAGGACGAACTGGGGGTGACACCCTGCGCCGAACTGCGAGAGCTGCACCGGGAACTGCTCTCCGAGGGACATCCGATCCGTTGAACGAGCACCACCCGCCACCACCAGATCAAGGAAACTGAGGAGTCAAGCATGACCGCTCGCACCTACGGCCAGTTCTGCGGCCTCGCCCGCGCGCTCGAGATCATCGGGGAGCGCTGGTCCCTGCTCGTCATCCGCGACCTCGTGCTCGGGCCGAAGCGCTTCGACGAGCTCCAGCACGGCCTGCCGAAGATCCCGACGAGCATCCTGTCGACCCGGCTCAACGAACTCGAGCGGCACGGGGTCGTCCAGCGCCGGGTGCTCTCGCAGCTCGACGCCGGGGTGGTCTACGAACTGACCGAATACGGCAACGACCTCGACCAGATCCTGCTGCAGCTGGGTCTGTGGGGCGCCCGTTCGCTCACCGACCCGGCCGCCGACGACCTGTTCACCCTCGACGCGGCCATCCTGTCGCTGTACACGACGTTCCAGCCCGACGCGGCCCGCGGCGTCGACTGCGCGTTCGAACTGCACTACGGCGATCAGATGATCGTGCACGCCGTGGTCGAGGACGGTGCCATGACGGCCGGGGAGGGCCCGCACCCGAACCCCGACCTCGTCATCGAGCCGCGCGGCCCGGTCGTGCTCAAGCTGCTGAACGGCGAGATGGCCGCTTCGAGCGCGCTGACCTGCGGCGCGGTGGCCATCAAGGGTGAACCGGCGATGCTGGAGCTGTTCACGCGGCTGTTCCACATCCCCTCGGCCCCGTCGAAGGCCGAAGGGCTCGTCACGCACTGAACCCCTCCGCGCGCGGGACCGGGACGCCGGTCCCGCGCGTCATTCGAAGCGCGAGGTGTCGCCGGCTCCCCGGCGCACGATCTCCGGCTCGCCCGACGAGAAGTCGATGACCGTGGTGGGTTCGACCCCGCAGTCGCCGGAATCGATCACCGCGTCCACCACGTGCTCGAGATGTTCCTTGATGTCCCAGCCCTGCGTCATCGGCTCCTCCTGGTCGGGCAGCAGCAGCGTGCTCGACAGCAGCGGCTCGCCGAGTTCGCCGAGCAGTGCCTGGGTGACCACGTGGTCCGGGATGCGCACACCGACCGTCTTCTTCTTGGCGTGCATCAGCCGGCGCGGAACCTCCTTGGTGGCCGGGAGGATGAACGTGTAACTGCCCGGTGTGGACGCCTTGACCGCGCGGAAGACCGCGTTGTCCACGTGCACGAACTGGCCCAGCTGGGCGAAGTCCTGGCACACCAGGGTGAAATGGTGCCGGTCGTCGAGTTTGCGGATGCTCCGGATGCGATCGATGCCCTGCCTGTTCCCCAGCTGGCAGCCGAGGGCGAAACAGGAGTCCGTCGGGTACGCGATGAGCCCGTCTTCGCGCAGGATGTCGACGACCTGTCCGATCGCGCGTCGTTGCGGATTTTCCGGATGTACGTCGAAATACCTGGCCATGGGCAGAGCTTAGGGCCACCGGCGCCCGGCCGCCGCGAGCGCCCGCTCCGCGTGGCGTACACAGCGGCGTACACAGTGGAACCCCATGTCTTCCATCGTGGCGTGTTCCGCGATCGCGAGTGTGGTCCGAACGTCCCACACCCGCGCGGGTGACCACCGGGATTTCCCTGTCCCCGGCGGGGAAAACGCCGCCTTGATCATCCTCGGCCCGCCCTCGGAAGCGGGAACCGGGGTAACGAAGATGGGTTAGGATCCGAATCACACGGCGATGGAGGTCGTGCGACGGCCTCGGCCGTCGCAAGGGGGCAGCACGACAAGGATCAAGACGTCTTCTGTTACCACTGGGGTGCCCGTGCCGGAACAGCTCGCCGTGACCGCCGAACCTCTGGGTACCGCCGGAGTCGACCGGCGCCCGCGGCGGGCGCTGTTCCTCGCCGGGCTGATCATCACCGTCGTCTTCGTCAACTCCTGCCTGTTCGGTCTCCTCGCCGTCCTGTTCCGGCCGGGGATCGACTTCTGGCAGGGCCTGCTGGCCGTGCTGTACGTCGGGCCCGTCCTGGCGATCCAGCTGCTGTTCTTCAGCCGTCCCGCGGTCCGGCTCGACACCAGGCTCGCGAAGGCGATGCTGGTGGTGCAGGCGTGCCTGGCGTTCCTGCCGACCCTGCACTTCGACGCGGCGCTGAGCTCGCTGACCACCCTCGCGGCGGGCAGCGCGCTGCTGCTGTTCCGGCCGCGGACGGGCTGGACGGTATTCACCGTGTTCATGGCGGGCACGATCTGGATCCTGTGGACCTACGACGAGACCTGGCTCGGCGCGGTGTTCGACAGCGTCACCGCCGTCTTCTACGCCCTGGTCGTGTACCTGTTGACCTGGCTCGCACGGCTGGTCACGGAGCTGCACCAGGCCAGGACCGAGCTGGCGAGGCGGGCGGTCGCCGAACAACGGCTGGCCTTCGCGCGGGACCTGCACGACCTGCTCGGCCTCAGCCTGTCGGCGATCGCGCTCAAGGGCGAGCTGGTGCACCGGCTGCTGCGGAAGTCACTGGACCGGGCCCGTGAGGAACTCGCCGAGATCACCGGGATCGCCCAGCGGACGCTGTCCGACGTGCGGTCGGTGGCCAGGGGCTACCGGGAGCTGTCGCTCGACAAGGAATCCCGGACCGCGGTGTCACTGCTCTCGGCGTCGAACGTCGCGGTGCGGCTCGACCTCGAGCAGGTCGAGCTCCCGGTGAAGCTGCGCACGCTGCTGGCGAAGGTGCTGCGCGAAGGGGTCACGAACGTGCTCCGCTACACCGGCGTCGAGCACTGCGAGATCACCGTGCGCGAGGCCGGCGGCCGGGTCGCGCTGGAGATCGTCCACGACGGGACGGCGCACGAGGACGTCCCCGAGGAGACGGCCGCGAGCCTGCGCGAGGTGACCGAGGAGGTCGCCGGGCACGGCGGGGAGCTGAGCGCGGGTCCCGACGCGGCGGGCCGGTGGCGGCTGCACGCCGAACTCCCGGTGCCCGACCAGGTCGAGCCCACCGAGACGGCGCTGGCCGAGGGATCCGGTCACTGGTCCCGGATCGACGCCAGGAACGTCCAGTGGACGATGACGGTGGTCTTCATCGTCTTCAGCCTCTCCGCGATGGCACGGGCGTTCATGCTGACCGACGACGGCTGGTCCCTCGCGCTCATCGCCGGCTACCTCACCGCGTTGACCACGCTGCAACTGTCCTATTTCGCCCGCCCGAACGTCCGGCTGCGCTCGCGGCAGAGCTACGCGTTGCTGTTCGTGCAGGCCTGCCTGATCTTCCTGCCGCTGATCCCGCTCGGGAAGGCGTGGGTGAGCCTGCCCAGCCTGTTCGCCGGCACCGCGCTGCTGGTGCTGCCGCCCCTGGCGGGCTGGACGGCGTTCGCCGCGACCGCCGCCGGTGTGGTGCTGATCCGGATCTCCTACGGCACCGACTTCCTCGGCGGCTTCTACAGCTTCGCGTCCATCCTGAACACCGGGCTGATGGTGTTCGGTCTCATCTGGCTGATCCGGCTGGTGACCGAATTGGGCGAGACCAGGAAACGCCTCGCCGAGGTCGCGGTCGCGGAGGAGCGGCTGCGGTTCGCCCGCGACCTGCACGACCTGCTGGGGATGAGCCTGTCGGCGATCGCGCTCAAGAGCGAGCTGACCAGCCGGATCATGGACATCGACACCGATCGCGCCTCCGACGAGCTGCTGGAGATCCTCGGGCTGACGCGGCAGGCGCTGGCCGACGTCCGTTCGGTGGCGAGCGGCTACCGCGAACTGTCGCTGGATCAGGAATCCCGGTCGGCGCAGGCGGTCCTGGTGGCCGCCGACGTCCAGGTGCGGTTGGAGATCGAGCACGACGACCTGCCGACGTCGGTGCGGACCGTGCTGGCCGTGGTGCTGCGCGAGGGCGTGACGAACGTGTTGCGGCACAGCAAGGTCGAACGCTGCGAGATCGCCGTGCGGCGGACCGGCGACGGTGTCGCGCTCGACATCGTCAACGACGGTGTGGTGAACGGACGGCCGCCGAAATCGGAGCGGCCGGTGCGGGTGGAGGCTCCCGGCAGCGGCATCACGAACATGTCCGACCGCGTCGCCGGGCTGGGCGGGGAGCTGACCGCGGGGGTCGAGGCCGACGGGCGGTTCCGGCTGCGCGCCGTGGTGCCCGTTTAGATCCAGCCGGATTCCTTGGCGATCCGGATCGCGTCGACCCGGTTGCGCGCGTTGAGCTTCGACACGATGGTGGTCAGGTAGTTGCGCACGGTTCCGGTGGAGAGAAAGGCCTTCGCCGCGACCTCCAGGGTGTCGCGGCCTTCGGCGGTCAGCCGCAGGACGTCGATCTCCCGCGGGGTCAGCGGGCATTCCACGGTGTCCCAGGCGGCCAGTGCCAGATCGCCGTCGACCATCCGCCGTCCGGCCGCCACCCCCCGCACGGCGTTGGCGAGTTTCTCGGCGGGGGCGTCCTTCAACAGGAACCCGTTCACTTTGGCCGCCAGTGCCCGGCGGAGCGTGCCGGGCCGGCCGAGGCTGGTCAGGATCAGGGTCCTGACCTCCGGGAGCTGCTCGTGGAGTTCGGTGGCCGCGGTGAGACCGTCCTTGCCGGGGAGGTCGATGTCGATGATCGCGACCTGGGTGCGGGAAACCCGCGCGGCGGGGAGGATCTCGTCACCGGAAGCCACCTCGGACACCACTTCGATATCCGGTTCCAACCGCAGCAGCGCCACGAGCGCTCCCCGGACGATGTGCATGTCTTCGGCCACGAGAACTCTGATCGCCATGGCGCCGCCCCCTCACACACGCCCCCATGGCCCCAACATAAACACGCCCGCACGGAACGCGTTCCACCGTTCGGGTGGTGAGTCGGTCCGGCCAGGCCGGGCAGAAGGGGCACATGGCGACGGACCCCGCAGTCGGTCGGCTACTTTCCGTCGACGAGCCGCGCACAAAACCGGCCGCCACTCGCCTTCGGGGTGCGAGTGACGGCCGGAGGGGTGCTTTCAGCTCGCTTCGGCCAGCGGCGGGGCGGTACAACAGGCGCCGGTGAAACAGCTGAATGCCTCACCGCGGTGCTGGTTGGTCCAGTGGTCGAACCGGTCGATCACCAGCTCGACCCGGTTTCCGGCCGACCCGGTGTCGATCCCCCGGACGTCGAAGAGCGAGCGGACGTTGTCGGTCGCAGTGTTCGTCATCGATGGCTCCCAGGCTGTTCGGTGGTGTTCCTTCGATGAGGAAATCGTGCTGCTCAGGGCCTATGTGCGGCCAGTGCCATGCATCATCGCGGGGATGTGCTTTTCACCTACGCCGGAAGGCGCCGTCCGCCTGCTCCGTTTCCGCGATCATGACCGTCGAACGGAGTAATACGCGCCGTTGGTGGCAACGGAAAGTGGCGGGCCGGCCTCAGCACGACACGGTGACCGTTCGTGGTCACCACAGGCTTACCCGCACTCGAATGGACCAGTCAGTGTTCGAGCAACGTCGCCAGGCCCGCGTACCCGCCTTCTTTCAACCGCACGCCCGAAATCTTCGCGTAGGCGGCGTCGGCGCGGATCCCGAGCCCTTCCACCATCCGGTTCATGAAGTTGAACAGGGCGCAGACGAGGACGGCGTCGTGCAACGCGGTCTCGTCCCAGCCGGCCGCGAACACCGCTTCCGCGTCCGCGTCGGTCATCCGTGACGGCGTGCGCGTCAGCTTGCCTACGTAGGCCAGCACGGGCTTCATGCGGTCTTCCACGGGCGAGGAGTCGAGATCGGTCAGTGCGGCGGTCAGAAGCCCTTCCGGCACACCGAAAGCCTCCGCGGTGACGGTGTGGACCCCGTAGCAGTACTCGCAATCGTTGACGCCCGAGACGTAGGCCGCGATCAGCTCCCGCTCCCCCGCGCCGAACGCCGACGGCGCCCGCATGATCAGTTCGTGGAGATCCAGCAGTTTCGACGCGGGCGCGGGGAACTTCTGGAAGACCTGCAGCAGCGTGGCGTCAGTCGGCAAAGACCCGAGATAGGACATCGTGGGTACCGCTCCCCTTTTCCGGTGCCCGCCCATGTTCGGCGAACGCGTTGACGTCATCGCGACGCAGCCAGCAGGCCGCGAGGCAGGCCACCGAAGCCGGTCCCAGCCCGGTCACCGTGGCGGTGACCCGCGCGGTCGCGTGTTCCCATTCTCGGCGCAGGGACCCCGCCGCCGTCATCTCCGGACCTGCTTCGATCAACGGGCGGACCGCGCGCCAGCGGCGGATCCCGGCCTCGACGAGCGCGTCGGTGCCGAGGTCGAGCGCGTCGTGCCGGGCCTGGTCCACGGCGAGGGCGACCAGCGCGGGCTCGTCGGCGAGCCGGGCGAGCCCGACACCGGCGAGCAGGCGTTCGGCGTCCAGTCCCATCAGGATCACGCCCGACTCGGTCGAGGGAGCGTCGTCGACCGACGGCAGGGTGAAACGGGAGTCGTAGGGCTCAGACACGGGCGACGTCCTTCGTGGCCGTCCGCAGGCGCAGGTTCCCGGCGACAGCGGCCGCCACCCGGGCGGTGGCGACGCGATGGCCGTCGATGTTGCGGGCGGCCGGTCCCAGCGCCATCCCGGCGGCCGCGCCGACGGCGAAGACCCGGGGGGCGCCGAGGTAGGCGAAGGTGCGTTCGTCGAGCAGAGGCCAGCCACCGCGGTCGAGAACGGCCTCGTCGGGCATCAGGCCGTCGCCGATCGACGGCGTGGTGCCGAGCGCCAGCACGGCGTGGTCCACGGAAACCCGTGAACCGTCTTCGAGATGGAGGCCGACACCCGGCGACACCTTCGTGATCGCCTTGCCGCGGTGCACGATCAGCCGGCCTTCGGCTTCGGCCGCCTCGAGCGCCGGCCGGAACTCGAACATGATCGACGCGCGCCGGAAACGGCCCATCAGTTCGAGCCTTTCGGACCAGCTCACCCCGTCGAAGCGGGCGCGGCCCTCGGGACGGAAGAACGACGAGTTGACGTCGGCGCACTGGTAGCGCTCGCCCGCTTCGCGGACCACCCAGTGCACCTCGCGGCCTTGGGCGAGCCCGGTGGAGATCAGGTGCGCGGCGGTGAGGCCGGCGCCGACGACGGCGAGCCGTTTCCCGCCGCCGGGAACGGGTTCGTCCCAGTAGGTCACGCCGCGCGGCGGATGGCCGCCGCCCCACCAGGTGTCCGGTGCGGACCGGCGCTCCTCGCCGAGGCAGAGCACGACCTGGCGCGCGGTGACTGAGAAGCGGTCGGCGCGCACGGTGACGGCGTCCGAGGACACCCCAGCCGGGAGCACCTCGCGGACCGAACCGCGCCAGGTCCGTTCGGTGACATGGTGGCTCGCGGCCAGATGACGGCAATAGGCCTCGAAGACGTCGACGGGGACGACCGAACGATGCCCGGCCTGCGCCATGCGGATCTCCCGGCGCTCCACCGGTGTCAGCACCGACCAGTGCAGCCGCGCGAAATCCAGGAGTTCGCAGTCCCGGTAGCCCTCGACGCCGGGGTGGTGTTCGTACGGCGACCGCAGCACGCGCTGGCCGAGCAGATCGACGCGGTCGAAGAACCGGCCGCAGGGACGGCCGTCGCGGTCGACGATGACAAGATCGCGGACGCCGTGGTGCCACAAGGCGGAGGCGACGGCGAGCCCGGCCGGGCCCGCGCCGACGATGACCACGTCGGCGGCGGGCGGCGGTTCGGGGGTGATCGCCGCACGGGCCCCGGGGACGACCGGCCATTCCCGCCCGCGCGGCGATTCGAGCAGATGGGGCTCCGGGACGAAGGTGATCACCGGTGTGCTCAGCCGATCACGGTCACCGGGACGATCAGCTCGATCACGGGCCGCTGCTTCATCCCGTTGCTGATCAGTTCGTCCAGTGACTGCTGGGACTGCTCGGCGGTGTCGGTGGCGATCGGGCTGTAGCGGGAGTAGGAGTAGGTCGGCTTCCGCCCGCCGGCGTCCAGCGAGTACACCTTCAGCACGGCCTCGCCGGGCCGGACCTCACCGTCGTAGAAGGTGAGGCGGCGCTGATCCGGCGTCATGAAGGATTTCGAGAACTGGCGGGAAAGCACGAGGGTGTCGGCGTCGTTGACGAAGGTCGAGTCCTCGTCGGTGACGACCTGCATCGCGACCCAGGTCTTGTCGGTCAGGTTGGTCTCGGACTTGATCACCTGCCAGCGGCCCGGCTCGGGGAGATTGACGCTGACCGAGATGTCGTGCTCGGTGGTGTCGATCGCCCCGGAGATCATGAGCACCCTCCGGCGGACATCGGCGACCCCGGCCATCTGAATGTCACGCGCGCGCACCCGTGTGGAAACATCCAATCCCGGGAATTCAGGTGATGACATCTTTCATGCCTCCAGAGCTCGACGACCGCAATTCCAGACCGGCAGAATTTCCCCATCCGCAAACACTCGCAGAATTTCACGCCGAACTGGACGATGTCAAGGTGAGGAACACATGATCCACTGGTACGAAAGGTTGCCGGTATCGAGGCGCGGACTGGGCCGTTCAGCGGTACCGGCTCAGGGACTGTCGACGTCGTCGGCCCATGCCGCAGCGGGTGTGCCGTGCTCCAGCGCGCCGATGTAGACGATCTCGAACGAGGAATCGGTTCGCTTGAGCCCTATCCGGATGACGAGATCGTGTTTCACCAGAATGATGAACTGATGCGGGTCGCGGCCATCTCCGAAAATGTCGTAGATGAGAAAAGCGGATCCGTCGGCTACCGCGAACAGCGCTTCGTAGATAACATTGCGGTCAGCCTGCGGAGCATTGATCGCCCATTCTTCCAGCACCTGCAAACCCGACGTGAGCTGGAGGCGCATAGCCATCCGGAGGCCTCCTCGTGGTCTGGCCGGTTCGCGGGCGATCTTCATTCTCGCGCGCGCTATACCCGGCGGTCTTCTTTGTCCGTGCTGTCGTGCCGGTCGCGCTAGTTGTAGCCGAGGATGATGTGGTCGGCTGGGAAATCGTTTTCGGCGGCCTGCCTAGGCTCCGGGACGAACGCCACCGCGTCGGCCTCGCCGGCCGCACGCGGGTCGAGATCATCGGTCACGACCCAAATTCGCACCTGTGCCGTCATGACGTTCCTCCCGGCCTTCGATGAACGACTCACTTGACAACCAAGGATGGACCCGTCCGATCGGGAGCCGATCGTGACGTGGTCGAGGACGCCCGGCGTCCGCGATGAGCAAAGGAAAAGTCGCCGGTGACGGGGTGCCGGTAGTGCCCTTGTGGTACCCCGAAACCCAAGGAGCGCGCCATGACCGAACGTCTCGACCCGTACGAGATCTACGCCGAGGACGAGCTCGACGTCGACCTGCTCGGCCTGTCGTGGCCGGACCCCGCGGTCCCTGAGCAGCGGGATCGGCAATGAGCGCCGTCTCGGCGGGAGAGTAAGCGAACATGACAACGTGACTCGCGTGATCAGAGACGTAACTCGCGTGATCAGACGCCGCACACCCGAGTGCGGCGTCCAGTCACGCGAGTTACGTGCTTGATCACGCGAGTCACGTGTCCGATCACGCGAGTCACGCCTTCGCTCCAGCGAGCGAGACTTCAGCGCAGCGCCGAGGTACGCCAGGTCGAGCGGACGAGAGGCGACCAGGCCGACCGGGCCGGCGCGGCGGGCGGAGGCGCGGCCGAAGCCAGCGCGGTGAAGACGGCGACGAGCGCCGCCAGTTCGGCGTCTTCCGGGTCCCCCCGCAGGACCCGGAAGACCGGCGCACTGTCCATTCCGGACGGTGACATGGTTCCCCCGTTCAGATCGGGTGGTTGCCGTGCTTGCGCTGAGGCGCCGCCTTTCGCTTGTCCTGCAGCATGTCCAGCGCTCTGGCGACGGCGGAACGGGTGTCCGCCGGGTCGATGATGTCGTCGACAAGGCCGCGTTCGGCCGAATACTGCGGGTTCATGAACTCCTCGGTGTACTCGGCCACCAGGTGGGCGCGCAACGCGTCCGGATCGGGCGCGACGGCGAGATCCTTGCGGAACAACACGTTCACCGCGCCCTCGGCGCCCATCACGGCGATCTGGTTGGTCGGCCACGCCAGTGAGAGGTCGGTCCCGATGGACCGCGAGTCCATCACGATGTACGCGCCGCCGTACGCCTTGCGCAGGATGACCTGGATCCGCGGCACGGTCGCCTCGCAGTAGGCGTGCAGCAGCTGCGCCCCGTGCCGGATGATCCCGGAATGCTCCTGCTCGACCCCCGGCAGAAAGCCCGGAACGTCCACAAGGGTCACCAGCGGGATGCTGAACGCGTCGCAGAACCGCACGAATCGCGCCGCCTTCTGCGAAGCCGGGCCGTCGAGCACGCCGGCGAACACCACCGGCTGGTTGCCGACCAGGCCGACCACGCGACCGTCGACCCGCGCGAGCGCGCACAGCACGTTCTGCGCCCATCGCTCGTGCAGTTCGAAGAACTCGCCGTCGTCGGCCAGTTCCGAGAACACGTCACGCATGTCGTAGGGCTTGTTCGGCTCCACCGGGACGAGCTCGGCGAAGCGCGGCCGCCGGTCCTTGGCCGCGTCCTGTGACGGCTCACGGGGCGCGGGCTCCAGGTAGTTCGACGGAAGCAGCGACACCAGATACCGGACGTCGTCGAGGCAGCTCTCCTCGTCGTCGTGCACCACGGTCGCCACGCCGGACGACGCGCCGTGCACATCCGCGCCGCCCAGTTCGTCGTGGCTGACCCGTTCCCCGGTCACGGTCTCGACGACGTCCGGCCCGGTCAGGTACATGCGGGCGGTGTCGCGCACCATGAAGACGAAATCCGCGAGCGCCGGCGAATACGCCGCCCCGCCCGCGCACGGCCCCAGCACCACGCTGATCTGCGGGATGACGCCGGACGCCTCGACCTGGCGGCGGAAGATGCCGCCGTAGCCGTTGAGCGCCATGACGCCTTCCTGGATCCGCGCTCCCCCGCTGTCGTTGAGCCCGATCAGCGGCGAGCCGGTGGCGATCGCCAGATCCATCACCTTGTGGATCTTCGCCGCGTGCGCCTCGCCGAGCGAACCGCCGAAGACGGTGAAGTCCTGCGCGTAGACGAACACGCGCCGTCCGTCGATGGTGCCCGAGCCCGCGATGACGCCGTCGGTGTACGGCCGGTTCTCCGCCAGCCCGAGCCCGCTCGCCTGATGCCGCCGGTACAGCTCGACCTCGGTGAACGAATCGGGGTCCAGCAACAGATCCAGCCGTTCGCGCGCGGTGTGCTTGCCGAGCGAGTGCTGACGGCGGACGCCGTCGAGCCGTCCGTCGACGATATGTTCGCGCAGTTCCTCGCGCTGGGTGCGCAGCAACGGCATCGTCGGTTCCGGTGGGTGCACGGGTTCGGCGCCGCGGGCGAGCGGGATCACCCGCCCGTCGGTCCCCCTCGGGATCCGGGGGCGCCGCAGCCGGTCTTCCGGCAGCGGCACCACCTCCGAGTCCTCCGTGCGCTGGGCGCCCGGATCGCCCTGCAGGGTCACGCCGCCTCCCTCGTACCGGCCTCGCGCTCCAGCTCCTCGAGCTCGATCTCGCGCACGATGTCGCGCCAGCACACCCCCCGTCCGAGCCGGGGCATCGTGGTCACCACCGGCGGCCGGTCGGCCGAGGGCGCCGGGGCGGGCGTGGCGGATTCGTTGATGGTCATGACATTTCCTCTCCCTGTCAGGCCGATGCCCGTATGCGACCGTCGATCTGGTGGTAGCCGCCGCCGTAGAAGACCAGCGAGTCCTGCGCGGTGCCGCGGCTGGACGCGACCACCTTGCCGAGGAAGATCGAGTGGTCACCGCCTTCGTAGACCTCCGCCAGCTCGCATTCCAGCCAGGCCAGCGCGCCGTCGAGCAGCGGGGCGCCGGTCTGCGGCCCGGCAGTCCAGTCCACCGAGTCGAACTGCGCGATCCCGGCCGGGCGGCGCCAGTCCGCGAAGTACTTCGCCAGTTCCTTCTGGTCCGACGCCAGCACCGTGACCGCGTACGACCCCGCCGTCACGATCGCCTCGTGCATCCGTGCCGCGCGGGAAACGCAGCACAGCACCATCGGCGGCTCCAGCGACACGGAGGTGACGGCGTTGGCGGTCATCCCGTGTGCCCGTTCACCGCCGGCGGTCAGCACGGTGACCCCGGTGGCGAACTGGCCCATCACCTCCCGCAACCCGGACTGCGCGGACAACCGTCGTCGCGCGGCGGGTGTCGGCAGGCGTTTCAGCACCGGCCGCGAAGGTTCCTCCACTTCGCCCACGTCACTCCCCCTTGCCGTCGACCGCGTACGGGGCCAGCGCCTCGCGCAGCTGTTCGGGCACCCGGCTGGGCACCGTGGCCGTGTTCGGGCCGCGCATGCACGCGATCCGCTGCCGTCCGCGGGCCACCAGCCGCTCGCCCTCGGCGGTGAGGTGGACGTAGTCGAAGGTGAACTGGATCTGGGTCTGGGTCAGCTCTTCCAGCCGCAGCCGGATGGACAGCTCGTCGAACGCGGTGATCTCCGCGTAGAACTCGCAGTCCACCTTGAGCGTGAACAGCTTGAGGTCGTGGCGGACCTCTTCGAGCACCGCGGGCGCCTTCTCCTTCAGGAACATCTCGCGGCACCGGCCCTGCCAGCGCACGTAGTTCACGTAGTAGACGTTGCCCACCAGGTTGGTCTCTTCGAATCCGACCGTGTGGAGGATTTCGTAGTAGTCGGCCATGTCAGTTCTCCTCTCCCTGGAGCACCGCGAAGACCACGGGATCGGTCCGGTCGTTGACGGTCGTCACCCAGGTGGCGATACGGGCACCGCCGTGGGAAAGCACCGCCCAGCCGTCCGGGTCGACCCGGTGCACGGTGAGCGCCTGTGTCATGTCCCCGGTCTTGCGCACGCATTCCAGCGCGCTCCAGACCCTGGTGTGCGCCACCGAAAGCGGCTCACGGGCGTCCGCGGCGAGGAGTTCGCCCACCGCGAGCAGATCCTCGCCGAGCAAACCGGCCCAGTCCTCCGGCGTCCGTTCGATCGCCGTTTCGACGTCGCACGCGATCCGGCCGGTGCCCGCGATCGCCAGGGTGAGATCGGCGCTGTGCGACGCGCTCACCTCGACCCCGTCGGCCTCCGGTTTCCCGTCCGGGCGGTAGCGGATCTCGAGCGGCGCGTCGACGGCGCGGCCGGCCGCCAAGGCCGTCTGCGCCCGCCGTTCCGGCGTGGTCTCCACGGAAACGCCCACCGGATCCGGTTCGACGACGATCGCGCGGGACGAGCCGAGCAGCCGTTCCACGGAACGCTCCAAATAGGACCCGAGCATCGACGGGACCCAAGGTCCTTCGCCGTCACGTTTGCGCACCGCGCGCAGCTTCAGCCCTTCCCACCGCTCGACCAGCTTCCCGTCGGGGTTGCGGACGTCGAGGTCGTAGACGTAGCTGTCGCCGTCCTGCGAACGCTCGCGGGCGTCGAGGAGCACGTACTCCGGGTCCTGCTCGCCGGGTTCGGCCAGATACAGCCGCTCGATCCCTTGCGGCAGCAGGGTCGCGTCCGGCACACAGCACTGGATCGCGTGCATCATCGCGTCGCGGGTGCCCGGGTCGGCCAGGAGCTGTTCCTGCGGGAGGAACGGCGCGAACCAGTCGACCTCGGCGCCGGTCGCGATCTCCGCGACCGCGTGCCGCGCGCTGGCCCGCCGATAGCCGGTGACCCGCTGGAATCGCTTGCCCTGGAACAAGACCGTGCCGTAGAGCTCGGTCGTCGGGTCGACCGGGACGGGCGGCAGCGCGACGTCGCGGACGACGGTCTCGCCGAGCGGATCCGGCCGGGAGAACCGCAGCCGGGCCCGGAAATGGTCCGCGCTGAACCCGGTCTCCCCGCTGCGCAGCACCACGTCCACCGTTTCGGCGTCCCTGGCCAGCGCGGCGAGCCGGATTGTGGTCGATCCGCCCGGCGAGACGATGATCGGGCGCAGGAACTCGACATCGGAGAACACCGGCGCCGGCAGGGTTTCCGCGGCCAGCGCGGCCTTGGCGACCTGGGTCATCGCCTCCATGCCGATCACCGCCGGGAACAGCAGCTGACCGTCGAGCAGATGGTCGGCCAGATACGGGTCGCTGCCCGCGGACAGGTCGGCCTCGGTGATCAGCTCGACCCCCGGATAGTGCACGACCGCGCGGTCGACGAAGCGGGTCAGCGGCAGTTCGCGCTTCTCCACCGGCAGGGTGGCCAGGCCGGCGGTCCGGCCGCAGACGACCAGTACCGACGGGGCGGACGGATCGCCGACGACCTGGCGGAGGATCTCGATGCCCTCCTCGGTCGGGATCGGGGTGATGCCGTCGCGCATCAAAGCGCTGACCACACCGAGCTTTTCGCCCATCCCCGTCCCGGACCAGACCGACCATTCGAGCGCGATCGCGCGAGCCTGGGGGTGCTCCTGGCCGAACCTCACGGTCAGTTCGGTCATCCAGTCGTTGGCCGTGGCGTAATGCGCCTCACCGCGCAGGCCCGCCCGGCCGATGATGCTGCCGAAGGTCACCAGCAGCTTGATCTTGTCCTTGTCGACGGCGTCGAGGACGGCGTTGAGGCCGCCGATCTTCGGGGCCAGCGTCTTGCGGAAGCTCTCCTCGGTCAAGGAGAACAGCGCGGCGGGCTCGTTGCGGCCCGCGCCGTGCAGCACCGCGGTGACCGGGCCGAACTCGGCCTGCACCCGGCCGATCGCGTCGGCCACCTGTCGGGCGTCGGTGACGTCGGCGCGTTCGTAGCGGTAGGTGATACCCGCCGCCGCCATACGGCCGAGGTTCTCCGACAGCTCGGCGTCGTCGGCCGGATCGCTCCGGCCGAGCAGCGCCAGTTTCGCGCCGGAATCCTTGGCCAGCGCCAAGGCGCTCTCGGCGGTGATGCCCTTTCCGCCACCCGTGACGAGCAGGACGTCGCCGGTGTCCAGCGGGGTCCCTTCGGCCTCGGACGGGGTCAGCGCGGCGAGCTTCGGCACCGTGCGGACTCCGGCGGAGTCGTAGCGGACCTCGCTGAAGTCGGTGGTCGCCGCGACTTCGGTGACCACTGTGGACACCGCGGCGCCGATCGCCTCGGGGTCGACGGGGTCGAGGTCGGCCAGATCGACGATCGTGGTGCGGGCCGACGGGTCCTCCAGTCGGAGCGTCTTCGCCAGACCGGAGGCGCCGAAGCCGTGCTGCACCACGACGAACCGCGTGCCGTTGGGCGCGGCCAGCACCGCGCGGCCCGCGTCCAGGAACAAGCCGACGTCGCCGGAACCGCTGTCCGCGTTCAGGCACAGGAGGACACCGTCGCCGACGCCCGCCGTGGCCAGTGCCGCGCGCAGCGGCTCCGCCAGCGGATGACCGTCCGGGGCGAACGCCGTCCACTCGGCGGTGGAGATACCCGTCGTGAGATCGGGCGACGGCTTCGGCGCGGCGACGTACTCCACCGCGAACGGCCGGACCCACGGTCCGACCCCGGCGACCTCGGCCTGGTTGCTGTCGGCGGGTTTGGCGGTCTGCGCGAGTTCGTCGATCATCTCGGCGAGTTCGCCGAGGCACACGGTCGCGAAGTTCGGCATGCCCTCCAGCGCCGGACGGCCGAGCGCCCTGGTCACGTCGTTGACCAGCTGGCCGACGGTGATCGACGAAAGGTGAAGGTCGTCGAGGGGATGCGTGTCGGCGGTGACCGCTTCGAGCGGGAGCTCGACCCGTTCGGACGCGAGTTTGCGCAGAAGGTCGAGGGTGCTGCTGCCACCACTCTCCGATGCCGTTCCGGCCGGGGCCTCGGTGGCCGCGGCAGGCTCGGCGGCCCGGTCTCGGGCCAGGACGGCACCGATGGACGGCGCGGCCTCGCACGGGCTGGCGAGGAAGGAGAACTCGCCGTCCGCGGGCAGGGCCCGCACGACGCGGCCGTCGAACAGCGCGGACGTCTCCAGCGGAGCACCGAACGCGAACGCGGCGCCCGCCACCTTCAGCACCGGAGCGAGCGTCGGGCTGTCGGTGTCGATCGCGAGCGCCGGCGTACCGGGCGCGATCGTTCCGAACAGACCGGTGAGCACACGGCCCGGGCCCACCTCGATCACCAGGTCGCTGCGCTCGGCGACCTTCGCGGCCGCCTCACGGAAGCGGACCGGCAGGACCACCTGGTCGCGCAGCAGATCACGCAGGTCTTCGGCGGCGTGCAGGACATCACCGGTCACCGTGGAGACGACCGGCCGGTCGAGCCGGGCGAAGTCGAACGCGGCGAGTTCCCCGGTCATCGCCTCGGCGGCCGGGACGACCGCGGGCGAGTGGAAGGCGTGCGAGACGTTGATACGGGCGGCGGTGACCCCTTCCGTGCGGGCACGGGCGACCACCCGGTCGATCGCCTCCGCCGGTCCGGAAAGGACGGTCTGCTCGGGCGCGTTGTAGCCCGCGATGACGACCTCTTCGCCCTCGGCGAGCCCCTCGGCGACGCTCGGAGTGGCCGAGATCGCCGCCATGGCACCGTTTCCGTCGCTGGCGGTCGCCATCACCTTGCCGCGGATCTTGGCCAGCTTGAGGACTTCGCGTTCGGTGAGCGCGCCACCCCAGTGCAGGGCGGTGAGCTCACCGAGGCTGTGGCCCGCGACCGTGCCCGCCTCGATGCCGAGGCTCTTCAGGACGCGCAGCCCGGCGAGCGAGCCGGTGACGATGCGCGGCTGCGCGACGTCGGTGGCGACCTGGTCGGCGCCCGTGGACAGGGCCGCGGCGCGGTAGATGTCGTCGGCGTGCGCGAAACGTTTGCGCACCGCGCCGACCTTGCCCTGCCCGGAACCCTGGCCGGGGAACAGGAAACCGATCTTCGGGGCGTGGGAGCGGGCACCGGCGAAGATGCCTTCCTTGGCGGAGAAGACTTCCGGCTCCCCTTCACCGAGCAGGTCGAGGAGCTTGGCCAGTTTGCGCTCGGCGTCGTCCGGGCCTGCCGCGACGATCGCCGCGCGGACCGGTTTCCCGGACAGTTCCGCGGAAAGCGTGCCCGCGAGGTCCGCGAGCTCCGCGAACGAGAGCTTCGGCACGATCTCCAGCAGCCCGGTCACCCGGCCGCGCAGCGACGCGGCGTCGTCGGCGTCGAGGAGCAGCAGCTCGCTGTCCTGCCGTCCGGCGACCAGCGACCTGGTCCGCTCGTCGAGTTCCTTGCGCCGGGCCGCGCCCGGCGCCTCGGTGACGGTGATGTGCGAGTTGATGCCGCCGAACCCCATCGCGGAGACACCGGCGCGGATCGGCTGGTCCGAGGGCCACAGCCCGGCCTCGGCGGGGACGTACATCCGCGCGGAGTCGCCGACCAGCGACTCGTGCGGTTCGAAGTGGCCGGTCGCGGGCGGGATGACCTGGTGGTAGACCGCCAACGTCGCCTTGATCAGCCCGGCGACCCCGGCCGCGGCCTTGGTGTGGCCGATATTGCCCTTGATCGTGCTCAGCGCGGCCCGGTCGGCGAGCGGATCGGCGTCGCGGCGGGCGGTGGAGAGCGCCTCGATCTCGGTGGCGTCGCCCAGCGCGGTCCCGGTGCCGTGCCCCTCGAAGTAGGAAACGGTCTCGACGCCGTAACCCGCCTTGTCGTAGGCCCGCTTGAGCGCGAGGCGGTGACCCGACGCCTCGGGGCGGGTGATGCCGCCCTTGCCGTCGGACGAGACACCCCAGCCGCCGATGCTGGCGTAGATCCGCTTGCCCTGCGCGATCGCGTCCTCTTCGCGCATCAGCACGAGCATGCCGGAACCCTCGCCGGGCCAGAACCCGTTCGAATCGGCGTCGTAGACCTTCATCTCCCGCTTGGCGAGCGCGCCGGTCTTGGCGAACCCGATCACCTCGAACGGGTCGATCGACAAGTCGACACCACCCGCGACGGCGACGTCGAGGTCGCCCTCCGAAAGCGCGTTCGCCGCCGTGACCACGGAAAGCAGCGACGACGAACAGGCACCGTCCACAGTGAACCCGCCGCCGCCGAAGTCGAAGAAGTTGCAGACCCGGCCGGCGATCGTGTTCGCCAGCCCGCCCGCGAGCGAATCCTCGTCGATCTCCGGGAACGGAGCCTTGTACTGCGCCTCGAGATCGTGGAGGAACTCGGCGGTGTCGCCGTCCGCCCAGCCGCGTTCGGCGAGCGCCGCCGCGACCGTGCGGCGCACGTACGGCCAGCGCAGCCGCATGATGTTGGCACGCGAGAACTCGCCGGTGAGGCTGTTGCCGATGACCACGCCGGTCGCGGGCCTCGGCAGCCCGTCGCCCTCGGGGAAGCCCGCGTCCGCCAGCGCCTGCGCGGCGACGTCGAGGGCGAGCCAATGCGTGGTGTCGGTGGAGCGGAACGTACTGCCCGCGACCTTGTACTTGATCCGGTCGAATTCCCAGTCGCGGAGGACCGCGGCCTTCTGGGCGTAGAAACGGTCCGGCGCCTTGGGGTCGGGCGAGTAGTAGTCCTCGCGGTTCATCCGCTCGTCGGGCAGTCTCCGGAACGCCCGGCGGCCGGCGAGGACGTTCTCCCACAGTTCTTCCGGGGAACCGGCGTCCGGGTATCGGAGACCGATACCGACAATCGAAATCCGCTCAACGCTCATGCCACCGCACTCCCCTAGCTCTCAACCACTCAAGTCACGGAATCCGGTCCCGGCGCCGGCTCTGTCCCCAGAAACACGGCCGCCGTCCGTTCGCGCAGTCCGGTCAAGCATGAACCGGCGGTGGACGCGGAGTCTTCTCTCAACTTGTTGAACGGGATCGATCTTCCGGCCGAGCGACCCGGGCAAGGGCACGTTCGAGAGAGCGGGCACGAGAGGCCGGGGCGTTCTTGACCGTCCACAAGGGACGAAAATGAGACTGCCGTGCCCGATTCGGGTTCTATTTGAGGGGTAAGGCAAACGTGGCGTGGTCGGTGCGGGTGGGGGGGGGGGGGGGGGGGGGGGGGGGGGGGGGGGGGGGGGGGCCGAACCCCCCCCCCCCCCCCCCCCCCCCCCCCCCGCGCCAGACTCA
>NZ_JBIWKX010000032.1:94462-103802 GCF_044765885.1 Amycolatopsis sp. NPDC102389 | reverse complement strand
CTTGCAGAATCTGGGGGGCTTTAAATACACCCCGGGCCTCCCCCCGGCGGGGGGGGGGGGCGCCTTGGGTTTTTTTTGGGTTTTTGGGTTTAAACCCCCCACCCCCCCCCCCCCACCCCCAGCGAAAACGGCACATTAGCCATAAGCCGGACATTTAGTCGGGGTAAGTGTCCCTTGTGGACACTCGGGGCACAGCCGACTCTCTTCGCCGGGTCGCGAAAGCCACTTTCGGGTCATCAGACGTCGCGAAAGTGGCTTTCGCGACGTCGGGAACGGCCGCGAGCCTTAGGGACTGTCAGGCTTTCAGTGATCCGAAGAACGCCGCCAGTTCGTCGTGGGCGGTGCCGAAGTCCTCGGTGTTGCCGGTGAGCGCCAGTTCCAGCGTCTCGCCGTCGGAGAGTTCCATCGTCAGGTACGAGGTGAGCTTCCGGCGCGGGAAACCGCCCGCGACGATGTCCGAGAACGGGATCCGCCGGGCGCCCGGTTCGGCACGCAGATCGTCGAGGCCGCGCTCGCGCAGCTTCCGGATCCGCTTGCGGTCCGACACCCCGCGCGCCCCGATCAGGCCGGCGAGGCCGCGGCGGATCAGCACCGATCGCGCCATCGGCAGCAGCACCACTTCGGTGTCGCAGACGATCAGGTCGTAGAGCTTCCGCTTGGCCTTCAGCGCGGTGAACATCCCGAGCATGCGGGCTTCGGCCGGATCCGGTTCCGGCTGGGGCTCCTGTTTGCAGAAGTATCCGGCGGGCACGCTCAGCAGTTGCAGGTTGTGGACCAGTTCGTCGACCGCGCGCGGGCTCCGCACCGCCGCGCCGACCAGTTCGGCGACGTCGAACGGCTCGCCGTCGCCGAGGCACAGTTCCCAGCCGCCGCCCCAGTTCAGGCGGTGCGCGGCGACACCGTTGTCGATCATCGCGGCGGTGACGGTGTCGGCGAACAGCTCGGTCAGCAGGTCCAGGCCCTCTTCACGGGACGGGGCCCGCAGGGGTTTCGCGAGCGCGTCGGCGTCGCCGTCACGCAGCACTCGCACGACTTCGCCGATCGTGCCGCGCGGTGCCAGCCTGCTCTCGATCCCGGCCGAGGTCAGCAGCCTCGCGCCCTCCGCCACCGACGCGCGGCCCGCGCGTTTGACGACCTCGTCCCAGTCCGCGCGCGGCCCGACGTCGCGGATGAGCACGTCCAGCTCCGCCTCGGGCACGTCGACCTTCGGCGCGCCCAGCAACGACCAGCCCGGTCGCGCGTCCGGCTTCACCGGGTTGTCCGGGACACCGGCCAGCGCGGCGATACGCCGTTTCGTGGGCGGGTGACTGTCGTACTTCGACAGCTCTTCGCCGTCGAGGATGTCTTCGGCGTACTCGGCGACCCAGTCCCGCTGGACGGGATGGTTGAGGTACGACCGGAACCCCAGCAGGACCGGGGGAGTGCGCCGCGCCGATGCCCCGAGCGAGAGGTAGCGCTCGGCGTAGTCCTTCCACAGCGGGCTCAGCGTCGCGGCCTTCCTCAGCGCCGCTGCCGCCGTGCGGCTGCCCGCGGCGAGCACGGACGCCTCGTCGGCTTGCAGTTCCTGCCGCCGGTTCGCCGACCGCGCGACCAGCAGGTACAGCTTCGAATAGGCCGACAGCAAGGCCCTGGCGGGGCCGCCGTCCAGCCGGTCGACGGTGAAGGCGAGGGTCTGGGTGCCGCGGTAGGTCAGCGCGAGCAGGCGGGTGTGGCCGCCGCTGTAGTGGCCGAGTTCGTGCGCGAGGACCGAACGCAGCTCGCTCACGCTCAATGCCGCCAGCAGCGGCAGCCCGATCAGCATCGTGCGGCGGCCCGGCCGCAGTCCGAGGAACCGGGCGTCCTCGCTGACCGCCGCGTTGATCTCGCCGATCAGCACGATCTCGTCCGGTGGCCGCGTCTTCACCTGGGCGGCGAGGTCGTCGATCATCTCCCACAACGCGGGATGGGCGTCGCGGTCGAGCCGCGGCCCCTCGATCGGGGGTCGCCGCGCCCGCAGCGCGCTCACCAGCCCGAAGCCGAGCGCGACCATGATCGCGAGCCCGCCGAGCATGACGTAGGTGCCGATCTTGCCCTGGATCCGCAGGCCCGCCAGCACACTGGCGACACCCACCGCGACGACCACCACTGGGAACGCCACGAGCAGAAGTGTCGCGAGGACGGCGCGTCCTCGGGCCTGCATCGTCCGGTTACCTCTTTTCGCACAAGTGCCGTCTGTGCGGCCGAATAGTAACCGGCTACGCAGCGGGCTCGTGCGAGAACAAAGCGCTACGCCCGCTACCTGCGCTTGTCCGTGAAGGCCTCCTTGAGGGACCCAGAGTCCCTCAAGGAGGCCTTCACGGCTCAGGCGACGTTGAAGGTGTCGGGATCCGGCCCGGTCCGCTCACCCCGGTCCAGCACGGACAGCGAAGCGATGTCGTCCTCCGACAGCGTGAACCCGAAGACGTCCAGGTTCTCCTTGATCCGCGACGGCGTCACGGATTTCGGGATCACGATGTTGCCCAGCTGCAGGTGCCATCGCAGCACGATCTGCGCCGGCGTGCGGCCGTGTTTCGAAGCCAGCGCGGTGATCGCACCTTCGCTGAGCAGGTCGCCGCCCTTGGCCAGCGGGCTCCACGCCTCGGTCGCGATCCCGTGCTTCGCGTCGAACTCACGCACCGCGGCCTGCTGCAGGTACGGGTGCACCTCGACCTGGTTGACCGCCGGGGTCACCGAACCGGCGTCGAGAAGCCGTTCGAGGTGGGCGGGCTGGAAGTTGGACACGCCGATCGCGCGCACCCGGCCGTCGGCGTAGAGCTTCTCGAAGGCTTTCCACGTATCGAGGTAGCGGTCGCGCTCGGGAGTCGGCCAGTGGATGAGATACAGGTCCAGCCGCTCCAGGCCCAGCTTGGCCATGCTGGCGTCGAACGCTTTCAGCGTGGAGTCGTAGCCCTGTTCGCTGTTCCACAGCTTGGTGGTGATGAACAGCTCGTCGCGGGTGATCCCGGACTCGGCGAGTGCCTTGCCGACGCCCGCTTCGTTGCCGTAGATGGCGGCGGTGTCGATGCTGCGATAGCCCGCGTCCAGCGCGGCCTTGACCGCGGCGGTGGTCTCCTCGTCCGGCACCTGGAAGACGCCGAACCCGAGCTGCGGCATCTCCACCCCGTTGGTGAGCTTGACGGTGGGAATGTCGGTCACTTGCGTTCCTTTCTGGGTGTTTTCCGGTTCAGGCGGCGGGGGCCAGTTCGGCGCGACGAGCCTTTCGCCGCCCGTGGTCGAGCATGCCCGAGATGACCGCGACCAGCAGTCCGGCGAGCGCGAGCGCGGCGCCGATCCAGTTGGGCGCGGTGTAGCCGAGACCCGCGTCGATGGCCTTGCCGCCGAGCCACGCGCCCCCGGCGTTGCCGAGGTTGAACGCGGCGATGTTGGCGGCCGAAGCCAGCGCGGGCGCGCCTTCGGCCTTGTTCATGACACGGGCCTGCAGTGGCGCGACGGTCGCGAAACCGGCGGCGCCGAAGACCGCGATGGTGATCGCGGCGGGAAGCTGGGCGTGCGCGGTGAAGACGAACACGATCAGGACGGCCGCGAGCACGGCGAGGATGACGTACAGGCTGGGCATCAGCGACCGGTCGGCCGCCTTGCCGCCGAGCAGGTTGCCGACGAACAGGCCGCCGCCGAACAGCACCAGCAGCCAGGTCACCGCGCCGGGGGAGAAGCCGGCGACCTCGGTCATCATCGGGGCGATGTAGGTGAAGGACGCGAAAACGCCGGCGAAGCCCAGCGCGGTCATCGCCAGCGCGAGCCACACCTGCGAACGCCGGAACACGGCCAGTTCGCTGCGCAACCCGGCGCTCTTCGTCGTCGCCTGCGCGGGGACCAGCGCGAGGATCCCGATCAGGCCGATCCCGCCGAGCACGCTGACCGCCCAGAACGTCGAGCGCCAGCCCAGCGCCTGGCCGAGCGCGGTCCCCGCGGGTACGCCGAGGACGTTGGCGACGGTCAGGCCGGTGAACATCATCGCGATGGCGCCCGCCTGTTTGGTCGGCGCGACCAGCGAGGCGGCGACGACCGCGCCGACGCCGAAGAACGCGCCGTGGGAGAGCGCGGCGACCACGCGGCCGGTCATCAGCAGGCCGTAGGTGGAGGCCAGTGCCGAAACGACGTTGCCGGCGATGAACAGGACCATCAGGCCGACCAGGACCGTCTTGCGCGGCACCCGCGACGCGAGCGCGGTCAGCAGCGGGGCGCCGACGACGACGCCGAGCGCGTATCCGGAGATCAGCAGCCCGGCGGAGGGGATCGAAACCCCGAAGTCGCCCGCGACCTCGGGCAGCAGGCCCATGATCACGAACTCGGTGGTGCCGATACCGAAGGCACTGATCGCCAGTGCGAGCAGAGCGGCAGGCATTGAAGGCTCACTTCTTCCCGTAGAGTGGTGTTGTCTGGCGTTGGCAACTACAGGCGTCCGAGATAGTTGCACGCGCCGTATATTGCACACGCTTGATGATGCAGGACGCAACGAAGCTCGGGCAACCGGGGAAGAGGTGAACCGTGTCACTGGCCGACGACGCCGTGGAGACACGCGCGCAGGGCTGGCGGACCCTCGCCGCGCTCCACGCGCGGATCGAGGACGCGTTGGAGCGCGCGCTGGCGCAGAAGCACTCCCTGTCCGTGAGCGAGTACACCGTGCTGGACGTGCTCGCCCGTCAGGACGGTTTCCACCTGCGGATGAACCAGCTGTCGAACGCCGTCGTGCTCAGCCAGTCGGCGACGACGCGGCTGGTGTCGCGGCTGGAGGACCGCGGGTTGCTGCAGCGCTACCTGTGCCCGGACGACCGGCGGGGGATCTACACGGAGGTCACACCCGCCGGGCAGGAACTGCTCGCGGCCGCGCGGCCGACGCACGACACCGTCCTCACCGAGGCGCTCGCCGCCGCCGAGGAACTCCCCGAACTCGCGCCGTTGGTCGCCGCGCTCGGAAAGCTCACCTTCGCCCGCTCCTGAACGACCGCATCCAGAGGACTAAACGCGGTGGGGCTGGCAAGGTGAGGGCGTGGACGATCTTCTGTTGCGCCGGGTCCGGGTCGGCTTGGCGGGTTCCCTGTCGGACGTGCGGATCGAGGGCGGCCGGATCGCGGCCATCGCGGGGCCGGGGCAGGCGGGTGAGGCGTCGGAGATCCTCGACGGGCACGGCGGCACCCTGCTGCCCGGCCTGGTCGACGCGCATGTGCACACCGCGCAGTGGTCGGCCGCGCGCCGCCGGATCCCGCTGGGCGAGGCGACCTCCGCGGCGCACGCGGTCGAGCTCGTCCTCGCCCATCTGCTGGCGAATCCCGCGCCACCCGGCGAACTCGTGCTCGGCGCCGGGTTCCGCGACGGCCTCTGGCCCGACGCCCCACACAAGGATCTGCTGCAGAAGGCGCTGCCTGGGCATCCGGTCGCCCTCTTCAGCGCCGACCTCCACACGCTGTGGCTCAGCCCCGCCGCGCTGAAGCTCATCGGCCGCGAGCACCCGACCGGCGTGCTGCTGGAAAACGACTGCATGCGCGCGACGGCCGAACTCCCGGTCGCCCCCGACGACGTCATCGACGGCTGGGTCGCCGACGCCCTCGACGCGGCGGCCGCCCGCGGCGTCACCAAGATCGTCGACTACGAATACACCGACACCGTCACCGACTGGCGGCGACGGCTGGCGCGGAAACCCTTGCCGGTCCGGGTTTCCTGCGTGATCGCGAGGTACCTGCTCGATACCGCGGTCGAACGCGGCCACCACTCCGGCGACGTCCTGGAGGGCAGCGGCGGGCTGCTCACGGTGGGCCCGTACAAGCTGTTCGTCGACGGTTCGCTGAACACGCGCACCGCGTACTGCGTGGGCCACTACGCCGGAACCGAATCGCACGGGCTGCTCGAACTGCCGCCCGAGGAGCTGGAATCGTTGATGCGCAAGGCCGCCGGACACGGCCTTTCGCCCGCGGTGCACGCGATCGGCGACCATGCCAACAAGATCGCGCTCGACGCCTTCGCGAACGTCGGTTGCGCGGGCCGTATCGAGCACGCGCAGCTGTTGCGCGCCGAGGACGTCGCCCGGTTCGCCGAGCTGGGTGTCGTGGCGAGTGTGCAGCCCGCCCATCAGCCGGACGACCGCGACGTCGCCGACCGGCACTGGCACGGCTGGACCGATCGGGCGTTCCCGTACGGCGCCCTGCACCGCTCCGGGGTGACCCTGGAATTCGGCTCGGACGCGCCGGTCGCGCCGCTGGACCCGTGGGACGCGATCGCGTCGGCGGTCAGCCGTACCGACGACGACCGTCCGCCGTGGCACCCCGAGCAGGCCCTGCCGCTGGAGGCCGCCCTCGCGGCGTCGTCCGGCGGCCGGACCGGCGTGGCCGTCGGGGACGTCGCGGATCTGGTCGTCACCGCGGTGGATCCGGCGCGGCTGTCGCCGGCGGGACTGCGCGACATCCCCGTCACCGCCACCGTCATGGACGGCCGGATCACCTACGCGTCCTGAGTCTTTCCTTGCCCGCGCGCAACGTCCTAATGGAAGGGCATGGATCACCGCCTTCTCGACCGGCTCCGGGACCTCCACGGCTCTCTGGGCACCGACATCACCTTCGTCACCCGGATGGTCGAGGACGACGTGCCGCGCGCCGACGTCCTCCGTGATCTCGGGGAACGGCTGACCGACCTCGGCACGGCGCTGCTCGCCCGCTCGGACGACGTCAACGCGGACGTGCTCGCGAAGCTGCCGGACGACGGCTGGCTGCCCGAGGCGGGCGAGCGCCACCGGGCGCTGGTCGTGGCCCACAACGTCGGCGAGCGGCCGCTGCGGTGCGGACGGATCTATCTCGCCGTCTGCGGGGCGCCGTGCTTTCCGTTCTACGGCAGGGACCCCTCCGGCCGGTCCGCCCGGCACGAACGGTGCCCGGCCTGCCGGGACCGCCTGTTCCGGTGACGGCGGCTGCGGGCGGCGGCTCGGTGGGGCAGGGTCACCTCGAACTCGCCGCCGGCCACTTCGCCGAGGGCCGGACGTTCGCCGTCGTGTACCTCGTCGCGCACGGCCTCATCAAGCTCGGCCTGGTCTGGGCGCTCGCGAAGAAGGTGATGCGGGCCTACCCCGTGGCCGCCGTGGTGCTCTCGGCGTTCGTGGTCTACGAGGTCTTCCGCGCGATCCACACGCACTCGCTCGCGCTGCCGTTCTTCGCCGCCCTGGACGTCGTGATCGTCGCGCTGGTGCTTCGTGAATACCGTCAGCTGAAGAGGGATCGCGTCGCGGCCTGACCGCCCGGTTCAGGCCGCGACGCGAAACTTTTCCGTGGTGACCTCCGCGCCGGGCGGATCCACCACGAGCGCGGTGGCGTTGTCGGAGCCACCGAGCGAGATCGCCGTCCGCACCAGCTCCGTGGCCGCCCTGTCCGGCATCCCGAGGATGTCGAGCATGGTCGGACCGCTGAGCGTCTTGTGCACACCGTCGCTGGTGAGCAGAAGACCGCCGGTCGTGACGGCGGCCGTGCCGATCTCGTGCGCACCGGCCGTGCGGACGCTGGTGGTGACGACGTGTTCCATCCGCGGTGTCACGGGTTGGTCGTGGTCGCGGAAGTACTGCGCGAGCGTATGGTCCTTCGTCACCTGCCGCACGGTGTAACCATCCCAAGCGTACGCCCGCGCGTCGCCGACCCACGCGATGCCATACCCTTCGCCCGTTTGGACGGCCACGACGAGCACGCAGTCACCGGCCCCGCCGAGTTCGAGCACAGCCCGCTGAGCAGCGAGAACAGCCCCGGTGGCGCCCTGCTCGACCGGTGTCCTGGCCGCCGCGGACGCCGCCGTCCGCGCCGCCTGTGCGGCGTTCGGGTGATCTCCGACTCCATCGGCCAGCGCGAACACGATCCCGCGCCCGCCCGCCGCCGCGTACGCCGCGACGGCGTCCGCGTTGTGCGCGCGCGGTCCCTGCGCGCTCGCCGTGTGCCAGTGCGGAAGCTCCCTCATCGTCTTCTCCTCACCACTGGGTGATTCCCTGCTTCCAGAGTCCACCTGGTTCCTGTGGTTGAGCTGAGGGTTCGGTGTCGGGCGGCTGTCGGTCACGTGACTCGCGTGATCAGACACGTAACTCGCGTGATCAGAGGCGCAACTCGCGAGATACGCCTCCAAACACGCGAGATACGTGTCCAAACACCCGAGCTACGCCTCTGATCACGCGAGTGCGGCGCAGTGCCTGGCCGGACGTGCCGAGGCCGGTCAGCGCAGTCGCGTGATCAACGTCCGCAGCCAGCTCTCCGCCATCGCCGGTTCCTTCCGCAGGTGCCGCACCAGCAGGTCCCGCCCCGCCTTCGACCGGCCCGCCTCGACGATCGCGACCGCCTCGGCGAGCCCGCGCAGCCGCTTTTCCGAATGCTCCGGTGCGCGGCCGTTCTCGTCCGACCAGCGCGGCCGCGGGAACGACGCCGTGAGCTTGGGCTGCGTGTTGCCGAAGTAGAGCCAGACCGGCTCGTCGAGCGAGATGTTCCGGACGCCGTTCGCGGGCAGGTCGGCAGGCCAGCCGAAATGCTGCTGCCAGCGGAACGCCGACGGGGTGGTGTCCTCGCGGATGGTGATCCCGAGGAACCGGAGCCGCCCGCGGATGATGCTCCAGGCCTCGTGTTCGTCGTCGATCCACTTCCGCAGCAGCCCGTAGAGTTCGGTGAACGTCTGTCCTGTGTAGACGAGGTCGACGAACACCTTCGGCCGCCCGCGGGCCAGGTCGTGCGGGCTCAGGCCCGCCGAAGCGAGGTAGCCGCGAAGAGTGTCCACATCGGACTTCGCCAGCCCGGACCAGGTCCCCGCGAACGACAGCGGCAACTGGTGGATCCGGTCCCGCCAGGGGGTTCCGCTCAGCAGATCGTGCACGCTGTCCGCGGAGCGCCCGACGAAGTAGAGGTCCGCGTCACCGGCGCGGGCGATCACCTTCGCCGCGCATTCGATCAGTTCGTCCAGAAACCACAGCGACGGTTCTTCGGCGCGCTCCAGTAGCGTCCCGAGCTGGTCGGGGCGCACGAGATCCCAGCGGTACGGCCGATTCACGCCGTCCAGGATTCCCGTGCGCCCCAAGGTTTGTCGACGGATTTATTGAGGGGTAAGTCAAATATGGCGTGCCGCACACCCTTTGCGGCCTGGGTCCGCGCTGACTGACGAGGGCCGACCGCGCGGTCAATGTCCACAAGGGACACTCTTCGGGTTGCAAGTGTCCGGTTTGGGCAGTCTGCACGGTTCCGCGAGGGAGTCGTGGGGGGGGGGGGGGGGGGGGGGCCGCCAACCCCCCCCCCCACCCCCCCCCCCCCCCCCCCCCCCCACGGGGTACAAAAGCACAAATAAAGGAGAGGGGGAA
>NZ_JBIWKX010000032.1:0-94452 GCF_044765885.1 Amycolatopsis sp. NPDC102389 | reverse complement strand
GGGGTTGGGGTGGTGGGGGGTGGGGGGGGTGTGGGGGGGGGGGGGGGGGTGGGCCCCCCCCCCCCCCCCCCCCCCCCACGACCCACCCGCACCGACCATGCCACGTTTGACTTACCCCTCTTTAAGAGAGCAGGCGGTACACCGTCTGTTCGCCGACCGTGGTGGCGGTGAAGTTCGCGGCGACCCATTCGGCGATCTCGTTCGAGCCGCCACCCGGCCCGCCGCCACGGCCGCCCTCGACGTAGTAGGTGATGTCGCCGTTCGCCACGTACTGCTGGAATTCCGCCAGCGTCGGCGCCGGATCCGAGCCGCTCCAGCCGCCGATGCCGATCACCGACTTCCCGCTCGCGAGCTCGAGACTCGCCGCCGACTGCGAACTCGCCGTCGCGGCCGCCCATTTCGTCGTGGTCGCCGCGAGTGCGGCCCCGATCTCCGCCGAGGAATCCTCTTCCATTCCCATACCCATTCCCCGCTCGCCACCGGTGGACGGGCCGGAGATCGGGATCGAGCCGGAATGCGACTGCGAAGCGGTTTCGATGCCGTACGCGGTGGTGCCGAGACCGATGGTCAGCACGCTGACCGTCGCGACGACGGCGACAAGCTTGCGCAGCGGCGGGACACCCACCAGCACGACGGTGGCGGTCACCAGGCCGAGCGCGACAATGGTCCAGCGCAGGGCGGGCAGCCAGTCCGCGTCACGGTCCAAGAGGATGTACGCCCAGACGGCGCTGGCCGCGATCATCAGCGACAGGAACACGCGGGGCGCGAGGTGTGCCCGGCCGCGCCACAGCGAGGTCCCGGAGATCGCCACCACCGCGGCGATCGACGGCGCCAGCGCGACCGCGTAGTACGGGTGCACGATCCCGCTCATGAAACTGAACACCAGCGCGGTGACGAGCATCCAGCCGCCCCAAACGATCAACGCGGCCCGAGTCCGGTCGGTCCCGGCGGCCCGCCTGGTGAACCACAGCCCGGCGACCAGCCCGATCAGCGCGGCGGGCAGCAGCCACGACACCTCGCCGCCGAAGCTGGCGCCGAACATCCGGGTCAGGCCGCTCTCGCCGCCGAAGCCGACATTCCCGCCGCCGGAACTCACGGAGCCGCCGGGGCCGCCGACCATCATGCCGCCGCCCATGCCGAAGATCCGGCCGAGCCCGTTGTAGCCCAAGGCCAGTTCGAGCAGGCTGTCTCCGTCCGAGCCGCCGATGTACGGCCGCGAATCGGTCGGCCACAGATCGACCAGCGCGATGAACCAGCCCGCCGAGACGACCACCGCGGCCACCGCGCCGGCCAAGTGCAGCAGGCGTTTGCCGAGCGAGGTCGGCGCCGCGACCAGGTACGCGAGCCCGAACGCGGGCAGCACCAGGAACGCCTGCATCATCTTGGTCAGGAAGCCGAATCCGATGGCGACGCCGGCGAAGGCCAGCCAACGCGGGCTCGCCTTTTCGATCGCGCGGATCGTGCAGTAGCCGCCGGCGATCAGCAGCAGCGTCAGCAGCGCGTCCGGGTTGTTGAACTTGAACATGAGCGCGGCGACCGGCGTGACGGCGAGCGCCGCCCCGGCGAACAGACCGGCGACCGGTCCGGAGGTCCGTTTCACCGTCAGGTACAGCAAACCGACCGAAGCGACGCCCATCAGCGCCTGCGGGGCCAGCACGGTGAAGCTGGAGAAACCGAAGAGCCGGGCGAACGCCGTCGTGACCCAGAGCGCGGCCGGTGGTTTGTCGACGGTCAGCACGTTCCCCGCGTCGAGGGAACCGAACAGCCACGCCTTCCAGTCCTGTGTGCCCGATTGCACGGCCGCCGCGTAGAACGAGTTGCCGTAGCCGGAGGCGGTCAGATTCCAGAAGTACAGCAGCGCGGTGGCGGCGAGCAGGCCGAAAACGGACGGCCGGACCCATCGGCCGGGTGGCTTCGTGGCGTTTTCCCCGACGTGGCCGGGTTCCGCCCGGGAAGCGAGTGCGGTGGTCATGGATCAGCTCTCCATCTCGGTGGCGGGACGGCGGCGGAACACCCAGCCGCGCAGCAGCAGGAAGCGCAGGACGGTGGCCGCGAGGTTCGCGAGCACGAGCGCGGTGATCTCCAGCGCCAGCCCCGGCGCGGTCATCGTGTGCAGCAGTGCCAGTGCGCCACTGGTGAGCGCGAGCCCGAGACCGAACACGATGAGCCCCTGGAACTGGTGCAGCCCGGCGCCTTGCCTGCCGCGGATGCCGAAGGTCAGGCGCCGGTTGAGCGCGGTGTTGCCGATCGCGGTCACCAGCAGCGCGAAGAGGTTCGCCGCCTGCGCGCCGGTGAACGTCCGTAGCAGCAGGAAAAGCACGAGGTAGGCGACGGTGCTGGCGACCCCGACGGCGGCGAATCGCACCAGCTGCCGCACGAGGCTCGGTGCCACCCCCGGTGCCCGAACCTGGATCGGCGCGCGGCCGAGTTGTTCGCGCAGACCGCTGATCGGGATCCGCCCGGTCATCGTGGCCTTGGTCAGCCGTGCGATGCCTTTGAGGTCGGCGGTCGCGGTGGCGAGGATGTTCACCGACGAGTCCGGGTCGTCCACCCAGTCGACCGGCACCTCGTGGATCCGCAGCCCGGCCTTCTGTGCCAGCACGAGCAGCTCGGTGTCGAAGAACCAGCCGGTGTCCTGGATGTGGGGGAGCAGCCGTTCGGCGACGTCGGCGCGGATCGCCTTGAACCCGCATTGCGCGTCGCTGAACCTCGCCGCCAGCGTGCCGCGCAGGATCAGGTTGTAGCAGCGGGAAATGAACTCCCGCTTCGGTCCGCGCACCACCCGCGCGCCGCGGGCGAGCCTGCTGCCGATGGCGAGATCGGAATGGCCGGAAAGCAATGGCGCGATGAGTGGCCCGAGCGCGGCCAGATCGGTCGAGAGGTCGACGTCCATGTAGGCGAGCACCGGAGCGTCCGAAGTGGACCAAACGGCACGCAACGCGCGGCCGCGGCCCTTTTCGTCGAGGTGCCGGACTTCGACGTCGTCGAACTCGCGGCTCAGCCGTTCGGCCACCCGCAGGGTGCCGTCGGTGCTGGCGTTGTCCGCCACGGTGATCCGGAACGGGTACGGGAACTGCTCCACGAGGTGGGCGTGCAGCCGCCGGATGCACGGTTCGAGGTCGGCTTCCTCGTTGTAGACCGGGATGACGACGTCGAGCACGGGGGAGCCGTCCGGGGCGATGGCGGGGCGGCCGGTGTCGGCGCCGGAGAGGATCGCGGTTGTCATAGCGTCAATCTCGGCCATCGCGCTGAGGTCGCCTTGTGCCCGAGCTGTGCTGTCGCTGTGTCCTGTCACGGGATTCACCGGCTCAGGTCGTAGACGGCGACACCGTCCACAGTGGTCGGTGTATAGGTCTCCGCGACCCAGTCGGCGATCCGCTCGGCGGCGTCGCTGCCGGTCTCCCCGCGCATCATCATGCCTTCGCCGAGGAAGTAGTGGATCTGTCCACTTCGGACGTATTCCTGGAACTGTTCCAGTGTGGGAGCCGGGTCCGTGCCGTTGAATCCGCCGACGGCCATGATGGGCGCGCCGCTGCCCAGCTGATAGCCCGCGGCGTTGTTGGAGCCCACGGTCGCCGCCGCCCAGGTGTATTTCGCGCTGTCCTGCCGGATCAGGGCGGCCAGCTCGTCGCCGGGCAGGCTCGTCCCGAGCAGCCCGCCGCCACCCATCCGCATACCCCGGCCCGTATCCGGCCCGGCGGAGGGAAGCGCGCCGGAATGCGGAGTGGCGGCGGTCGCGACCGTGTACGCCCCGGTGCCTGCGAGAACGGTGACCAGCGCGCCGACGGCGACCAGACGCCTTGCCACGTCAGGCAATCGCGAGGCGAAGAACACCAGGAACGCGCACAGCAGACCGGCCACGAGGATCGCGATCGCGAGCCCGGGGAGCCAGTCGGATTGCCGCGACAACAGGAGATACGCCGTCAGAGCGCTGAGGCCGATTCCCGCGCTCAACGCGCCCGCGGCGGCCGGATTCCCCCGTGCACGCCACAATTGGGTGCCCGCGATCCCGACGAGCGCGGCGACCGCCGGGGCGAGCGCGATCATGTAGTACGCGTGGATGATGCCGCCCATGTAGCTGAACACCACCGCGGTCACCTGGAACCAGCCGCCCCAGACGATCAGCGCCGCGCGTCCGCGATCGGTGCGCGGGGCCCGGCGCGTGAACCACAGCCCGGCGGCCAGCGCGACCGCGGCGGCAGGCAGGAGCCAGGCGATCCCGCCCGCCATCTCGCTGCCGAACAACCGATCCCAGCCCGTGCCGCCCCAGCCGCCGTTGGGATTCCCGCCGACGCTGCCGACTTCGTCACCGGTGATGCGACCGAAGCCGTTGTAGCCGAAAGCGAGCTCCCACAGGCTGTTCTCCTGCGAGCCACCGATGTAGGGCCGGTCGGCGGCGGGCCACAACGCGACGACGGCGAGATACCAGCCCGCGGAGACGAGGGTCGCGCTCAAGGCTCCGAACAGGTGCAGCAGGCGTTTGCCCATCGATGTCGGCGCGGCGATCAGGTAGGCGAGCCCGAACGCGGGCAGCACCAGGAACGCTTGCAGCATCTTGGCGAGGAAGCCGAAGCCGACGGCGACCCCGGCGAGCGCCAGCCAGCGCGGGCTCGCCTTCTCCAGCGCGCGGACGACGCAGTAGGCGCCCGCGGTCAGGAGCAGGACGAGCAACGCGTCGGGGTTGTTGAAGCGGAACATCAGCGCGGCGGCCGGGGTGAGCGCGAGGACGGTGCCCGCCAGCAACCCCGCGGCCGGACCGGATGTCCGGCGCACGGCGGCGTACAGCAACGCCACCGAGCCGACGCCCATCAACGCCTGCGGCACCAGGACACTCCAGGCGTCGACGCCGAACAGGCGCGCGGAAAGGCTCATCACCCACAACGCGGCCGGTGTCTTGTCGACCGTGATCGCGTTCGCGGCGTCGCTGGAACCGAAGAACAACGCCTTCCAGCTCAGCGATCCGGCCTGCGCGGCCGCCGAGTAGAAGGCGTTGGCCCAGCCGGATTCCCCGAGGTTCCACAGGTACAGCACGGCTGTCGCGAGCAGAAGCGCGGCAAGGGACGGCCGGACCCAGCGCGGGTCGGCGGGCCTGCCTCGGGCGGGGGGAGCGGTTCGATCGGCTTCGTCGCGGGAGGCGAGGAGGGTCATGGCCTCAGCGTCAGGGGCCGACCTGGGGTGTGGTTGTGCCGAAGCTGTGCACCCGCTGTGAGGATTCGATCACCGGCAGATGGACGGCGAACTCGGTGCGCCCGGGACGGCTGTGCACCTCGATCGTGCCGTGGTGGGCCACGACGATGGCCGACGCGATCGCCATCCCGAGCCCGGTGCTCCCCGCCGTCCGCGACCGGGAGGAGTCGCCGCGGGCGAAGCGTTCGAACACGCTCGGCAGGAGGCCCGGGTCGATACCGGGGCCGTCGTCGGTGACGGTGAGCACCGCGGCCCCGCCGTGCGCGCGGGTCAGCGCGGTGATCACCCTGGTACCCGGCGGGGTGTGCGTGCGCGCGTTGGACAGCAGGTTCGCCAGCACCTGGTGCAGGCGCTGGACGTCGCCGCGGACGAGGACCGGGACCGGCGGGAGCCGGAGTTCCCATCGATGGCCCGGACCCGCCACGTGCGCGTCGCCGACGGCGTCCGCGGCCAGCCGGGCGAGGTCGACCTCGCCCGCTTCGAGCGGCCGCCCGGCGTCGAGTCTCGCCAGCAGGAGGAGGTCCTCGACCAGCGTCGTCATCCGGGCCGCCTCGGAGTGGATCCGCGACAGTGAACGCGCGATCTCCGGCGGCGCCTGCGCGCCGCCGCGGCCGGCGAGTTCGGCGTACCCGCGGATCGCCGCGAGCGGGGTGCGGAGTTCGTGGCTCGCGTCGGCGACGAACCGGCGGACCCGGGTCTCACTGGCCTGCCGGGCTTCCAGCGCCCGCGAGATATGCCCGAGCATGAGGTTCAGCGCCGAACCGACCTGGCCGACCTCGGTCCGCGGATCGGTGTCGATCTCGGGCACGCGCACGGAAAGCGCGACCTGACCGCGGTCGAGCCGCATCGCCGACACCCGGCCCGCGGTCGCCGCGACCCGGTCGAGCGGCCGTAGCGTGCGCCGGACGGCGAACGCGCCGAGGAAACCGGCGCCGGTCACCCCCGCCGCCGCGACCCCGAAGAGGATCCATCCGACGGTGGCCAGCGTGTCCTGCATCGGCCCGAGCGGGAGCCCGGTGACGACCACGCCGCCGGGGATCGAGGCGGCTTGCACGCGATAGTCGCCGAGCCCGCTGAGCGTCATCGTCATCGGCGGCCGGTCCGCCGGGATCGAGAACAGCCCGGATTCCTGCTCGGTCGACAATCCTTGCGGAAGTCCTTGCACGGTAAGGACTCCCGCGTAGAGCACGTGGTCACCGGAGACGCGCACGCTGAGCGTCCCGGAGGCCTGGCCCGGCGCGTTGAGCGGATTGGGACCGAGGCCGTCCTCCGGTGGCCGGTTCGCGAAGTCGTGGGCGCGGGCCGACGCGGCCGAAAGCTGATCGTCGATCTGGCGGGTGAGGAACGACCGCAGGGCGATCTCGCTGGCGACGCCGATCACCAGGCAGACGAAGGTGAGCAGCAGCACCATCGAGCCGGTCAGCTTGGCGCGCAGGGAAAGCCGCCCGGGCCGGGTCCACCGGCGCGGGCCGGTGGTCGGACCGGATGCCATGGCCCGAGGGTGCGCCGCGGTCGTATGCGCGCGTTGTGTCCCGCCTGTGAGCCCGCTGTGCGCTGTGGTCACGGGAACGCCGGTCCGTGAAGGCCTCCTTGCCTACCCTGAGGGTAGTGAAGGAGGCCTTCACTACCTGGGGGCGCGCGGAGAAGGCAGGGGTCAGCGGTCGTAGTCCACGGCCAGTTCGGGAGAGGTGGCCACCGCCCGGCAGGTCAGGATCCGCCCCGCCGCGACCTCGTCGTCGCCGAGCGCGTAGTGCACGTCCATCCGCGCGTCGCCTCGCACCACCGTCGCGCGGCAGGTGCCGCAAGCCCCGCCGACGCACGCGTACGGCGCGTCGACGCCGTGCCGGAGCGCGGCGCTGAGCACGGTTTCGCCCACCGTCGCGGGGATTTCGACGGTCTTGCCGCCCGCGGTCACCGTCAGGGTCGAGCCAGGGCGCCGCGAGGGCCGGACGGGAAGCGCGCCCTGGAACAGTTCGAAGTGGACGTTCTCCTCAGGGACGTCCCGGTCTGCCAGTGTCCGGCGGGCCATGTCGACGAGGTCGCGCGGGCCGCACAGGAACCAGTCGTCCACCTTCGCCGGGTGCAGCCGCGCCTGCAGCAGCGCGCGGAGGCGGGTGCTGTCGAGGCGGCCGCGCTGGTAGCGCTCGTGCGAGATGGCCAGCGCCTCGCCGACGATGTCGAACGGCTTCTCGATCCGTTGCGTGCGCAGGTCCGGGTCGCGTTCGTCGGTGCGGTAGTGCACCACGTGCAGCCGTCCGCCGAGGCGGGCGGCGAGGGCGCCGAGCTCGTCGGCGAACATCGTGCTGGCGCCGGAAGTGTTGATGTACAGCAAGGTCGCCTTGCTGTTCGGTTCGTTCCGCAGGGCGGCGGTCAGGATCGAGAGGATCGGCGTGATCCCGCTGCCCGCGGCGAGCGCGACGTAACGGCCGGCCCGGCCCCGCTCCGGGGTCAGCGTGAACTCCCCGTCCGGCGGCAGAACGTCCAGTACGTCGCCCGCCGCGAGTTCCGTGGTGGCGAACGTCGAGAACGCGCCGCCCAGCTGATGCTTGATCGCGATCCGCAGCACACCGGAGTCCGGCGTCGAGCAGATCGAGTAGGCGCGCCGCACCTCTTCCCCGTCGACCTCCGCGCGGATGACGAGGTGCTGGCCGGGAACGAACCTGAAGGTCTCCCGCAGCCGTTCCGGCACTTCGAACGTCACGGTGACGGCGCCCTCGCACAGCGGCCGGACCTCGGCGACCCGCAGCGAGTGGAACCGGCTCGGCCGCAGGGGCTGGGGTGCGGGCGGTTCCTCGTCGAACGAGCCGGTGAGCCGGCGCCATTCGCGGTACTCCGCCGAGGTCAGCTCGCGGCCCCACGGCGTCGCGATCGGCACGTCCCTGGCGAGGTAGGCGTCGCGGTTGTCCCGCCACGTGCGCAGGTACCGGTAGAACGGGATCGCCGGGTGGAGATGGTGCACCAGATGGTAGTTCTGGCACAGCATGATCGGCGTCATCAGCCATTCGAGCCCGACGCGGACGCGGGTGGCGCCGAACCGGTTCTGCCGCTGCGCGCCGAGGTCGTGATGCGGGAGCCAGTCGAACCACCAGGCCAGCACGGCCAGCCCGACGCGCTGCGGGATCAGGTAGACCATCAGCAGTTCCCAGCCGTACCCGCTCACCGTCAGCCAGGCGAAGGCGGCGAGGCTCAGCGCGACGACGGCCGCGGTCTCGATCCGCTCCGACGGCGGCCGCGTGCGCTGCCGAGCCACGTAGAAGCGGGCGTACCAGAAGTCGATGGTCAGCCAGCGCAGCGGCAACTGCCACCAGGGGCCGTGCGCGGTCCAGGCGTCGGGGTCGGTGTGCGCGTCCTCGTTGGTGTTGCGGTGGTGCTCGAGATGGATGTAGCGCACCAAGGGGAAGGAGCCGTAGGCCGCCACGAACGGCATCGCGAGCCTGCCGAGCAGTTCGTTGACCCAGGTGAGCTGCCCGGCCGCGTGATGCGTCGATTCGTGCAGCACGGTGAACATGGTGAAGGTGACGAGCGCGTGCAGGGGAATGGTCACCCAGAGCGGCGCGGCTTCGGTGACGACCAGCCAGGTGGCGCCCGTCCAGACCATGGCGCCGCCGGTGAACAGCAGCACCGTCGGCACCGAGACCATCGGCAGCGGCAGCCGCGGTTTGGGCACACCGCGTCCGGGTCTTCTCTCGGGCGATTCCCCCGTGTCCTCGGACCGGGTTACGGCGATGGTCATCGATCGTTCCCCCTCGGCCGATGGCTACCGGGACAAGCCGTCACACCGTAGACAATTAGTACTGGTTTGTAAACTTCATCCGAGTGCCGAAACGCCTCGTCACGGCGCCCGATGGTGAAGCGTCGCACGCATCCGTGTCCAGGAAAGGGTCGGTTCGTAACAGAGAAGAACCGAAAACTGGTCCGATCGGGTGGTCGGAGGCCTCTTGGTCCGAGGCTGTTCGAAACCTGTGACCGGCGGCGAGGGCGGGCTGGTGGCCCCGGGCCCGGACCGGTAAGCGACACGGCCTAGACTCGGACGGCCCGGTCTGCAAGGTGACCTGGGCACATCCGCCGTCGAAGACATGCGGATGCTCAAACACATCGTTTACCGCTCGAGGAGAATACGTTGAAGAGCACCGTCGAGCAGCTCAGCCCGACGCGAGTCAAGATCAATGTCGAGGTGCCGTTCGACGAGCTCAAGCCGAACTTCGACCGCGCCTACCGCAAGATCGCCCAGCAGGTGCGCATCCCCGGCTTCCGCCCGGGCAAGGCGCCGGCTCGCGTGCTGGAAAGCCGGATCGGGCGAGCCCCGGTGCTCGACGAGGTCGTCAACGAGGTCATTCCGGCCAAGTACATGGAAGCCGTGCGCGCGGGCGAGGTCCGCACGCTGGGCCAGCCCGAGTTCGAGGTGACCAAGCTGGAGGACCGTGAGGTCCTCGAGTTCACCGCCGAAGTGGACATCCGCCCGGAGATCTCGCTGCCCGACCTCGAAGGCTTCGCGGTCAGCGTCGACGACGTCGAACTGACCGACACCGAGGTCGACGAGCAGCTCGACGAGCTGCGCGCCCGCTTCGGCACCCTGACCGGCGTCGACCGCCCGGCCGAGAACGGCGACTTCGTCTCGATCGACCTCGCGGCCACCGTCGACGGTCAGGAGGTCGAGGAGGCTTCGACCACCGGGCTGTCCTACGAGATCGGCTCCGGCCAGCTCGTCGACGGCATCGACGAGGCGATCATCGGCGCGAAGGCCGGCGAGACCAAGACCTTCACCACGAAGCTGGTCGCCGGCGAGCACGCGGGCAAGGACGCCGACGTCACCGTCACCGTGCAGACCATCAAGCAGCGCGAGCTGCCCGAGGCGGACGACGAGTTCGCCCAGATGGCGAGCGAGTTCGACACGATCGACGAGCTGAAGGGCGACCTTCGCGACCGCCTCGGCCGCGTCAAGAAGATGCAGCAGGGCGTCCAGGCCCGCGACAAGGTCCTCGAGGAGCTGCTCGAGCGCACCGAGGTCGCGATCCCGGAGAAGGTCCTCGAGGCCGAGATCGAGAACCGCAAGCACGACGCGATCCACCCCTTCGACCACGACGAGGCGCAGTTCGCGAAGGCGCTGGAGGCCGAAGGCCGCACGATCGAAGAGTTCGACACCGAGGTCCGTGAGGAGTCGGAGAAGGCGGTCCGCACGCAGCTGCTGCTGGACAGCATCGCCGACGCCGAGCAGACGTCGGTCAACGACGGCGAGCTCACCGAGCGGATCATCTACCAGGCGCAGCGTTTCGGCGTCAGCCCGGACGAGTACGTCCAGCGGGCGCAGCAGTCCGGTCAGCTGACCGCGATCTACGCCGACGTCCGCCGCGGCAAGGCGCTGGCCTCCGTGGTCCGCAAGACCACCGTGACCGACGCTTCCGGCGCCACGGTCGACCTCGAAGAGCTCTTCGGCCCCGCAGCCGAGGAGACGCAGGTCACCGAGGAGACCGCGAAGACTGCGGCCGAGTAGGGAATATCCGGTCCGGGCGAAACGGACCGTAAAGCTGTAAGCGAACTTGGGCGGTGTCAGGCATTCTGCACCGCCCAAGTTCGTTAGGGTCGGTTGCAAGATCCTCAAGCATCTGGACATACGCGGCGGCGAACGTTCCACCCGCCGCCGTCGGCGAAAAGGCAGGCATGACGTGACGCAGCACACGCCCCAGGCGCGGACCGGTACCGCAGGGCTCAACCTCACCGACTCGGTCTTCGAGCGGTTGCTCCAGGAGCGCATCGTCGTCCTCGGCTCCGAGGTCAACGACGAGGTCGCCAACCGGATCACCGCCCAGTTGTTGCTGCTCGACGCAGACGACTCCGAGTCGGACATCCGCTTCTACATCAACTCGCCCGGTGGCTCGGTCACCGCGGGTTTCGCGATCTACGACACCATGCAGCTGATCCGCCCGGACGTCGCGACCTACGCGATGGGCCTGGCCGCGTCGATGGGGCAGTTCCTGCTCTCCTCCGGCACGCCCGGCAAGCGGTACGCGCTGCAGCACGCGCGCATCCTCATGCACCAGCCCTCGGCGGGTGTCGGCGGCACGGCCTCCGACATCGCCATCCAGGCCGAGGTGTTCGGCAAGTGGAAGCAAGAGCTGGCCCGGATCACCGCCGAGCAGACCGGCCAGACGGTCGAGCAGATCGTCAAGGACGGTGACCGCGACCGCTGGTTCACCGCGCAGGAGGCGAAGGACTACGGCTTCGTGGACCAGGTCCTCACTCGTGAGAACCCGCTTCCCAACAGCTGATCCGCGCCCGGCACACAGGAGAATTTCAATGAGCAACTTCCAGCTTCCGATCGGGTCGCAGGCGCCCGGGATGCAGTCGCGGCTCCAGCTGCCGCAGTCGCGGTACGTCCTGCCCTCGTACGTCGAGCGCACGAGCTACGGCATCAAGGAATCGAACCCGTACAACAAGCTGTACGAAGAGCGTCAGATCATGCTCGGCGTGCAGATCGACGACGCGTCGGCGAACGACGTGATGGTCCAGTTGCTGCACCTCGAGCACGAGGACCCGGACCGCGACATCATGATCCTGATCAACTCGCCCGGTGGCTCGTTCACCGCGCTGATGGCGATCTACGACACGATGCAGTACGTCCGCCCGGACATCGTCACCATGTGCATCGGCCAGGCCGCTTCGGCCGCCGCGGTGCTGCTGGCCGCCGGTACCCCCGGCAAGCGGTTCACGCTGCCGAACTCGCGCGTGCTGATCCACCAGCCCGCCACCGAGGGCACCTACGGCCAGGTGTCGGACCTGGAGATCCAGGCCAACGAGATCCAGCGGGTGCGGCGCCAGATGGAGGTCATCCTGGCGAAGCACACGAACAAGGACGCCGACGAGGTCAAGAAGGACATCGAGCGCGACAAGATCCTGACGGCCGACGAGGCCAAGGCGTACGGGATCGTCGACGAGGTGCTCGAGTACCGCAAGGCTTCGAGCAGCTGATCGCGGGAGGGGGACCGGTGCGTGTCGGGTGACGACACGCACCGGACCCCTGGTCTATGGTCAGCTTCTGGCGTGCTCAGATGTGACGTTGGTTCTCCCGTCGGCGGCATCGGACGGGTACCGTCAGTGGCAGTGTGTGAGGCTCCGAGCGGTCATCCGTGACCGGGGCGGTAAGACAGTCAGGCGCGTACATCGCGCCGGAGGGGACGAGGTCAACGGCCATGGCACGGATCGGTGACGGCGGCGACCTGCTGAAATGTTCTTTCTGCGGCAAGAGCCAAAAGCAGGTGAAGAAGCTCATTGCCGGCCCCGGGGTCTACATCTGCGATGAGTGCATCGATCTCTGCAACGAGATCATCGAAGAGGAACTGGCCGAGGCCGGTGAGGTCAAGCTCGACGAGCTGCCCAAACCCGCCGAGATCCACGAGTTCCTCGAGCAGTACATCATCGGCCAGGACGACGCGAAGCGATCGCTGGCCGTGGCGGTGTACAACCACTACAAGCGTGTGCAGTCCGACGACAAGGCCGGGCCGAAGGATTCCAAGGACGAGACCGTCGAGCTGGCGAAGTCCAACATCCTGATGCTGGGCCCGACGGGCTGCGGCAAGACCTACCTGGCCCAGACCCTGGCGAAGATGCTGAACGTCCCGTTCGCGATCGCGGACGCCACGGCGCTCACCGAAGCCGGGTATGTGGGCGAGGACGTCGAGAACATCCTGCTCAAGCTGATCCAGGCGGCGGATTACGACGTCAAGCGCGCCGAGACGGGCATCATCTACATCGACGAGGTCGACAAGATCGCCCGCAAGTCGGAGAACCCGTCGATCACCCGCGACGTGTCGGGCGAGGGCGTGCAGCAGGCGCTGCTGAAGATTCTCGAAGGCACCACAGCGTCGGTGCCCCCGCAGGGCGGTCGCAAGCACCCGCACCAGGAGTTCATCCAGATCGACACGACGAACGTGCTGTTCATCGTGGCCGGCGCGTTCGCCGGGCTGGAGAAGATCATCAACGAGCGGGTCGGCAAACGCGGCCTCGGGTTCGGCGCGGAGATCCGCACCAAGGCCGAGATCGACGAGAGCGACATCTTCTCCGACACCATGCCGGAGGACCTGATCAAGTTCGGGTTGATCCCGGAGTTCATCGGCCGGCTCCCGGTCGTGGCGACGGTGACCCACCTCGACAAGGACTCGCTGGTCAGCATCCTGACCACGCCGCGCAACGCGCTGGTGAAGCAGTACAAGAAGCTCTTCGAGATGGACAACGTCGAGCTGGAGTTCACCAAGGCCGCGCTCGAGGCCATCGCCGACCAGGCCGTGCTCCGCGGCACCGGTGCCCGTGGCCTCCGCGCGATCATGGAAGAGGTCCTGCAGCCGGTCATGTACGACATCCCCAGCCGCGACGACGTCGCGAAGGTCGTCATCACCGAGCAGACCGTCCGCGAGAACGTGAACCCGACGATCGTGGCACGTCAGCCGTCACGCCGTCGCAGCAGCGAGCGCGGCGAGAAGTCCGCCTGAGAGCGAGCTTTCCCCACCGATGCCCCGGCCGGATCCCTCCGGCCGGGGCATCGGTTTCTCCGGCCCGGTCCGGCCGGTGACCGGACCGGGATAGGATGCGAAGGTGCCGCTGACTCCCACGAAGGACGAGAACGAGGCTCCCGAGCTGGCAGCCGCGAGTCCACGCGAAGTCAGGGGACTCGTCGAACTCACCGAACGCATCGTCGTCGGGGCCTACCGCGGGCATCCGTGGATCCCGCGCGCGCTGACGATCGCGCTGGGCGTGCTGGTGGCGACCTGCCTGGTGGCCGGTGTCGTCCGGTTGTCGCCCCTGCCGCTGATCCCGCTGCCGTTCTTCGCCGTTTCGGCGTACGCGCTAGTCCGGCTCAAGGCGGCGCGGAGCGCGGAGGCGAACCAGCCGCTCGTCGCCTGGACCGGGCTGTTCACCGGCGCGACGCTCGCCGGCTTCTGGTTGATCTCGATGGCGGGACGTTGGCTCGGCTGATCGGCCCGGCTCCGTTTCCGGACTTCCCTCCGTTAGCAGGGTTTCAGAATCGTCTACACGGGGTAAGACGAGTCCGTGACAGTCACCGCGGGCCCCTTCTCCCACGTGGGCCTGCTCTACTCCGGTGACGCCGAGTACCTGGACGGTACGGTTCCGTACATCCTGGAGGGTTTGAAGCTCGGCGAGCCCGTCGCGGTGGCCGTCCCCGGCCGGAACCTGACGCTGATCGAAGCGGCCCTGGGCGATTCCGCCGCCGAGGTCGAGCTCATCGACATGACCGAGGCGGGCCGCAACCCGGGCCGCATCCTCCCGGGTGTGCTGCTCGCGTTCGCGGACAACCGCCCTGGCCCGGTCCGGATCATCGGCGAGCCGATCTGGGCGGGCCGGTCGGCTCTCGAGTACCCGGCGTGCGCGCAGCACGAGGCGCTGATCAACTTCGCCTTCGGGGAGCGTGAGCTCGGCATTCTTTGCCCGTACGACCGGAACCGGCTCGAAGACGACGTCCTGGCCGACGCCGAGCGGACCCATCCGACCCTCTCCGGCGCCGGAGGGGATCGCCCGAGCGCGGGTTACGCCCCCGACGCGGTCGTCGAGAAGTACAACCTCCCGCTGCCCGAACCGCGGGCGGCCGACGCGTTCCGCTTCGACCTCGCCCGGCTCGGCGCGGTGCGGAGTTTCGCGCAGGTCCGGGCCGTGGAGAGCGGACTCGAGCGGGAGCGGGTGGAAGACCTCGTACTCGCGGTGGCGGAACTGTCCGCCAACAGCGTGCTGCACGGTTCCGGTCACGGCGTCGTCCGCATCTGGCGTGAAGAGGGCTACGTGCTCTGCGAGGTCATCGACGAAGGCACGCTGAGCGATCCGCTGGCGGGCCGCCGTCCCGCCTCGCCGGGACAGATCGGCGGCCGCGGTCTGGTGCTGGTGAACCAGGTCGCCGACCTGGTCCGGCAGTACCTCAGACCGGGCTGGACCGTGACCAGGATCTACTTCCGCGCCTAGGCGTTCTTCGGGACGTGCTTGCCGAGGAACGCGATCAGGCTCGGCACGACCGTCCGGTTGAAGGTGTCGCCGTGTTTGCCGCGCGCGGTGTGCGCGACCATGGGCCGCGCCTCGGAGATGAACTTCCGTACCCCGCCGATGAACGGGTCTTCGGTCCCGCACCAGATCCCGGTCGGCACGCTTTTGGTGACGTCGATGTGGCGCAGCGGGTCCAGCGAGCCCCAGTCGGCGGCGTCGCGGAACGCGCGTCGTTTGCTCATCTCGGCCCACGAGGTGATCAGCGCGGGCGCGAGGGCCGCGACCGCGGCGGGCGGGCGACGGCGTTCCAGACGGCGCCGGGTGTACAGCAGTGCGCCGAAGCCGCCCATCGAAAGCCCGGTGGCGGCGAACGGCAGCCCGTCCCGGCCGCCGAGGCCGCGGGCGGCCAGCCAGCGGGGGACCTCTTCGAGCAGCATCGCCATCGGGTTGTCGCCCGGTTTGTTCTCGTGCCAGTAGTGGTCACCGCCGTCGACGGCGACGAACCCGAACGGGGGCACGGCCTTGCGGGCGACGTCGCTGCCGAGCTGCTTCAGCAGCCCTGTCGGGGCCGCGTGCCGCGCGGTGCCGTGGAGGCCGTGCAGCATCAGCGACATCGGCAGGCCCTTGGGCGGCGCCTTGGTGGGCAGCATGAGCACGAGATCGACCTCGCGGCCGCGGGCTTCGGAGTAGACGCGTTCGACACGGGGGCTGCCCAGCTGGGTGGCCGGGGTCGGCGACGCGACGCCGAGCGCCCGCTGGAGCGCTTCGCTGAACGGCAGGGCTCCGGTGGCGGTTCCGGCGGCGAGCCCGGCGACGCCGAGACCGGAGGCACCCGCGATCAGCACGGAACGACGGCTCAGCCACCGGCGGGCACCGTCCACCCCCGGCAGCGTCGTGTGCCCCTGGTCGTCCTCGTTCACCGATCCCCGTTCCCCCGTGTTGAGCTTCCACCAGGTCAGACGCGCGTTTCCGCTCGAAGGTTGCACGGTTCACCGACCTGTGACCGGGGTATCGCCGGATCAGGTGCCGATGTTTCCCTCTTTCGCGCGCCACGCCTCGATCGAGACCCGCGCGGACCGCGTCGCGGCCTCGTAAGTGTCGCCCAGACCCACGCCCAAGGCGGTGGCCAGGGGAATCAGGATGTGGTCCACACCATTCTCGCCGTCGCCGAAGTGGCCGGCGACCTCCAGCGTGATGTAGCCGTGCACGGCGCTCCAGAGCTGGGCGGCGACTTCGAACTCCGGGGCGGGGCGGAACCGGCCGGCGTCGATCACCCGTTTCGCGGCGCGGACGAGGTAGCCGAAGGCCTCGATGCCCTCTTCGCTGGCGTTCTGGCGGGTCTCCTCGCTGGTCATGTCGCCCAGGGTCGCCTTCTGCCCGTTGGGCTGGCTCTGGCCGAAGGTCACCGCGTAGAGGTGCGGTTCGTCCAGCACGGTCCGCCGGTACGCCAGCGCCAGGGTGAGGATGTCGGCCGCCGGGTCGGCGGTCTCCTCGACCTCGCCCAGATTCGCCGACAGCCGCCGGAATCCCTCGCGCGCGACTTCGTCCACGAGCGCGCCCATCCCGCCGAAGTGGGTGTACACGGCCATGGTGGACGCGCCGATCTCGGCCGCCAGCTTGCGGGCCTGGAGTGCCTCCGGGCCGCCGTCCGAAAGCAGCCGGATCGCCGCCTCGATCAGCTTGCGCTTGACCTCGGCGGCCGAAGGTTTCGGTGCCATGCTTGCCAGTATCTCATAACCCTGTTATAAATGAGCGCATAACATCGTTATTCCAGGGTAGGGGGTCTGTGATGGGCAACAAGTTCCTCGAAGGCAACTTCGCTCCGGTCAGCCGTGAGCACACGATCACCGAACTGCGCGTCACCGGGCACATCCCGGAGTACCTGGACGGGCGTTATCTGCGGAACGGGCCGAACCCGCTGTCCGAAGTGGACCCGGCGACGTACCACTGGTTCATGGGCGACGGCATGGTGCACGGCGTCCGGCTAAGGGACGGCCGCGCCGAGTGGTACCGCAACCGCTGGGTGCGCACTCCCCGGTTGTGCGGGGAGATCGGCGAGCGCTGGGAAGGCGGGCCGGTCGACGGCGTCGCGTCCATGGGGGCCAACACGAACGTGATCGGCCACGCGGGCAAGACCCTCGCGCTGATCGAGGGTGGCCCCACGAACTTCGAACTGACCGACGAGCTCGACACCGTCGGTGCCTGCGACTTCGACGGCACCCTTCCCGGCGGCTACACCGCGCATCCGAAACGCGATCCGGAGACCGGTGAACTGCACGCCGTGTCGTACTTCTTCGGCTGGGGCAACAAGGTGCAGTACTCGGTGATCGACGCGCAGGGCCGCGCGCGGCGCAAGGTGGACGTCGAGGTCGCCGGTTCGCCGATGATGCACGACTTCTCCCTGACCGAGAAGCACGTCGTCTTCTACGACCTCCCGGTCACGTTCGCGACCGAACAGGCCGTCGCCGCGACGGTCCCGCCGTTCCTGCGCACGCCCGCCCAGCTGGTGGTGTCCGCGCTGGTGGGCAAGGTCAAGGTGCCGGATCCGCTCAGCGCGCGGCTGCGGCAGCGGATCTCGGGCAACGCCGGCCTGCCCTACCGCTGGAACCCGAAGTACCCGGCGCGGATCGGTGTCATGCCGCGCGACGGCGGCAACGGCGACGTCCGCTGGTTCGAGATCGAGCCGTGCTACGTGTTCCACCCGATGAACGCCTACGACGACGGCGACGACATCGTGCTGGACGTCGTCCGCCATCCGAAGATGTTCGACACCGAATTCCTCGGGCCCGCCGAGGGGCCGCCGACCCTGGATCGCTGGACCATCGACCTGAGTGTCGGCAAGGTCATCGAAGAACGCCTCGACGACCAGGGTCAGGAGTTCCCGCGCGTCGACGAACGGCTGGTCGGGCGGAGGCACCGCTTCGGGTACTCGGTGTCCACAAAGGATGGTTCGGCTTCGTCGGGTTCCTTGCTGAAGCACGATCTGTGGAACCGGTCGGTCCAGTCGAGGGAATTCGGCGACGGCTCGCAGGTGGGGGAGTTCGTGTTCGTCCCGTCCTCAGTGGACGCGGGCGAGGACGAGGGCGTGCTGATGGGTTTCGTCTACGACGCCGCGACGCAGAAGAGCGACCTGACCATTTTGGACGCGGGGACGCTGGAGACCGTCGGCGCCGTGCACCTGCCGGACCGCGTGCCGAACGGCTTCCACGGCAACTGGGTCGGGGCCTGAGTCAGTCGAGGCCGAGCACCCGCTGTTCGCCGGTGTAGAGGTTCATGCTGTCGCCGCGGAGAAAACCGATGAGGGTCATACCGTTCTCCTCGGCCAGTTCCGCGGCCAGCGACGACGGCGCGGAGACCGCCGCCAGCAGGCCGATCCCGGCCATGGCGGCCTTCTGCACCAGTTCGAACGAGGCGCGCCCGGACACCAGCAGCCCGGTGTCCCCGGCGGGGATCCGGCCCGCCTGCAGTGCCCGGCCGAGCACCTTGTCGACGGCGTTGTGCCTGCCGACGTCCTCGCGGACCACGGCGAGGTTCCCGTCGCCGTCGAACAGGGCGGCCGCGTGCAGCCCGCCGGTGCTGGAGAAGACCTTCTGGTGCGCGCGCAGCGTGTCCGGGAGCTTCGCCAGCACTTCGGTGCTCACCGCGAACTCGGACTTCTCCGGGGAGAACCGGCTTTTCAGTTTCACCGCGTCGAGCGCGGCCTTGCCGCAGACACCGCACGAGGACGTCGTGTAGAAGTTGCGCTCGACGCCGGTCTCCGGCGGGGCGACCCCTTCGGCCAGCGCGATGTCGAGGACGTTGTAGGTGTTGCGGCCCTGGTCGTCGACGCCGTCGCAGTACCGCGCGACCGCGACATCCTCGCGTGAGGCGAGTACGCCTTCGGACAGCAGGAACCCGTGCGCGAGCTCGACGTCGTTGCCGGGTGTCCGCATGGTGACCGCGAGTGCCTTGCCACCGACGCGGATCTCCAGCGGCTCTTCGGCCGCGAGCGCGTCGGGCCGCCGCACGTCCTTGGTCGCGGAGATCTTCCGCACCGGACGCCGCACCGTCACCCTGCCCACTTGTCCACCCTTCTGACCCGTTCATTCGACACCTGAGTACTGCAACGTGGGGAATTAAGTAATACATTCCCAGTGCACATCCTCAGAGTACGGAGGCGCCGGATGGCTGTCGGCTTCCTGGACCGTTCCCGCATCGTCGCAGCACCGGGCTGGAGCCGCTGGCTGGTGCCGCCCGCCGCGCTGGCCGTCCACCTGTCGATCGGGCAGGCGTACGCGTGGAGCGTCTTCAAACCGCCGCTGGAGAAGACCCTCGGCCTCACCGGTACCGAGAGCGCGCTGCCGTTCCAGCTCGGCATCGTGATGCTCGGCCTGTCGGCGGCGTTCGGCGGGACGCTGGTCGAGCGCAACGGGCCACGCTGGGCGATGTTCGTCTCGATGGTCTGTTTCAGCTCGGGCTTCCTGCTCTCCGCGCTCGGCGTGGCGACGTCGCAGTACTGGCTCGTCGTCCTCGGCTGGGGCGGGATCGGCGGCATCGGGCTCGGGATCGGCTACATCTCGCCGGTTTCGACCTTGATCAAATGGTTCCCGGACCGGCCGGGGATGGCCACCGGGATCGCGATCATGGGCTTCGGCGGCGGCGCGCTGATCGCCTCGCCGTGGTCTTCGCAGATGCTGGGCGCCGCGCCGTGGTCCATCGGGACGGTCGCGACGGCGTTCCTCGTGCACGGCCTGGTCTACGCGGTCTTCATGACCCTCGGCATCCTGCTGGTGCGGGTCCCCGCAGACGACTGGAAGCCGAAGGGCTGGGAGCCGAAGACCGACCACGGCAACGCGATGATCACCACCGCGAACGTGTCGGCGCGCAACGCCATCAGGACGCCGCAGTTCTGGCTCCTCTGGGTGGTCCTGTGCTTCAACGTGACCGCGGGCATCGGCATCCTGGAGAAGGCCTCGCCGATGATCGCGGATTTCTTCCGCGAGACCTCGACACCGGTCGGCACCGCCGCCGCGGCCGGGTTCGTCGCGTTGCTCTCGCTGACCAACATGCTCGGCCGGTTCGTCTGGTCGTCCACTTCGGATCTGGTGGGGCGCAAGAACATCTACCGGCTGTACCTCGGCGTCGGCGCCCTGCTGTACCTGGTGATCGCGCTGACCACCAACGCCTCGAAACTCGTGTTCGTCCTGTGCGCGATGCTGATCCTGTCCTTCTACGGCGGCGGTTTCGCGACCGTGCCGGCGTACTTGAAGGACCTCTTCGGCACCTATCAGGTGGGCGCGATCCACGGCAGGCTGCTGACCGCGTGGTCGATGGCGGGCGTGCTCGGGCCGCTCATCGTCAACGCCATCGCCGACAGTCAGAAGGCGGCGGGCAAGGTCGGCCCCGACCTCTACTCGACGTCGCTGATCATCATGATCGGCTTGCTGGTCGTCGGCTTCGTCGCCAACGAACTGGTGCGCCCGGTCAACCCGAAGTTCCACGAACCGGCGTCGTCCGGTGAGCCCGCGAGGAGTGAGACCCGATGACCGAACAGGCTCCCGAACGCCGCCGCACCGGGCTGATGATCTTCGCGTGGCTGTGGGTCGCGCTCCCGTTCGCCTACGGCGTCTACGAACTGTTCCGCAAGGTGGTCCAGCTCTTCGGCGGCTGAGTAGGGTCGGCTCGTGGGAGTTCTGGTCACCGGGGCGTCGCGCGGCATCGGCCGTGCGATCGCTCGCGCCTTCGCGGAAAAGGGCGACCGTGTCGCCGTGCACTACGCCTCGAAGCGGGAGGACGCCGAGCGGACCCTCGGCGCTCTGCCCGGTTCCGGCCACGGGCTGGTCCAAGGCGACCTCTCAGAGCCCGACGTGGCCCAACGGGTCGCCGACGAGGCCGAGGCACTGGTAGGCGGGGTCGACGTCCTGGTGAACAACGCCGCCTTCGCGCCGACCGCGGCATCGGCCCATCCCGTGGCCGAAGTGTCCTACGCGGACTGGCAGCGGGCTTGGCGGCGGATGCTCGACGTCAACGTGCTCGGCACCGCGAACGTGACCTACTGCGTGACGAGGCACATGATCGAGCGCGGCGCGCCGGGCCGCGTGGTCAACATCGGCTCGCGCGGCGCCTTCAAGGGCGAACCCGACTTCCCGGCGTACGGCGCGAGCAAGGCCGCGCTGCACTCGCTGGGGCAGTCGCTCGCCGTCGCCCTCGCCCCGCACGGGATCGCCGTGACCTCGGTCGCCCCCGGTTTCACCGCGACCGACCGCGTCGCGGCGAAGGTCGAAGGCGCGAGTGGCGACAGTCCGTTCGGCCGGGTCGGCACGCCGGAGGAGGTCGCGGCGGCGGTGCTCTACCTGGCTTCCGGCGAGGCCGCGTGGGCGTCCGGCGCGATTCTCGACCTGAACGGCGCGTCGCATCTCCGGATGTGAAGTGGATCACTAATGCAGCGATGAGCGGCTCCCGCGCGTCCATAGAACGTGCACAAGCTGGGGAAGGTCCTGGTCGCCGCGCTCGCGGTGACGGTGTTCGGAGGGACCGCGTACGGATACTCGACCATGAAGTCGCTGGACGACGTGACCCGCGAAGACGTGATCGAGGCGCCGGATCCGGGCGAGCAGCCCGCCGACGGGTCGCTGGACATCCTGCTGGTCGGGCGTGATTCGCGGACCGACGAGCACGGGAATCCGCTGTCCCCGGAGATGCTGCGCGAGCTGCGGGTGGGCGCGAACGGCGACGACCTGACCGACACGCTCATCGTGCTCCGCATCCCCAACGGGCAGCAGGCCGTGAAGGCCTTCTCGATCCCGCGCGACTCCTGGGTCGCGGAGCCGGGGACGAAGGACAAGACCAAGATCAACGGGATCTTCGGCCACGCCAAGTTCGCTTCGGCGAGCGAGCAGCGCACAGCGGGCAAGACCGATAAGGCCGAGATCGACAAGGTGGCGATCACGGCCGCGCGGAAGGCGACCCTGAAGGCGGTCGAGGACCTCACCGGCGTCAAGATCGATCACTTCGCCGAGGTCAACCTGCAGAGCTTCTACGACATCAGCAAGGCCGTCGGCGGGGTCGAGGTGTGCTTGAAGCGGGACACCAAGGACATCAAGTCCGGGGCGAACTTCAAGGCCGGCAGGCAGACGATCCAGGGCGCCGACGCGCTCGCCTTCGTCCGCCAGCGCGAGGATCTGCCCCGCAGCGACCTCGACCGCGTCCGCCGTCAGCAGGTGTTCCTGGCCGGGCTGGCGAAGCAGGTGCTCTCCGCCGGGACACTCGCCAACCCGGGCCGCCTCTCCGAACTGATCGACGCGGTGAAACGTTCGGTCGTGCTCGACGGCAAGTGGGACCTGCTCGACTTCGTCCGGCAGATGCGGGGCGTCACCGGCGGCGGCATCGCCTTCGACACGATCCCGGTGGTCAACCCCGACTACCGCTACAACCCCCGGCAACCGACCGCGACCGCCGTGCAGGTGGATCCCGCCCAGGTGCGGGCTTTCGCCGCGTCCCTGATCGGTGCCCAGCCCACGACATCGCAGGAGCCCGCCGGCCCCAAGGTCGACGTCGTCAACGCCAGCGGCAAGGACGGCCTGGCCGCTCGCGTCTCGGATCTCCTGACGGAGAAGGGATTCGGCAAGGGCGAGACCACGGCCGATTCCGGACGGCGGACCTCCGTCGTCCGGTTCAGCGACGCGTCCGGGCCCGCCACGGAGATCGCGAAGCTGCTCGGCGGCCTGGAAACCGAAAAGGCCGCTTCCGTCGCGGCGGGCCATGTCCAGGTCGTGCTGGGACAGGTCTACAAGGGACCGGGCGTGTCCGCGGGCGGCGGGGCGGCCGGGGTCCGGACCGACCAGCCCATCACCTCCGACGACACCGGGTGCATCAACTGAGCCGCTTCACTCCCGTGGCGGGATCTTGCCGTTCTTCGTGACCGGCACGCAAAGCAAGCGCGGAGCCGATCTTCGTGACATGGCAAGGCCTTTCCGCGAAGTGGGTTGGCCACTTCACGGTGGACCTCGCGCGGCGCCGCGCTGCACCGCCAAGCGGGCAACCTAAGGTGCGGTGTGGCTCAGTCGCACCTCGTAGATCGACGGGGGCAGGGGCAGGAACAAGTCCGCCAGCGCCGTCATGTCGGCATTGAGGTACCGGCCGCTGTCGGTCTCCGCCTGGATGGAGAGCCCGCCGCCGGTGTTGTGGATCCTCAGTACGGCGCTCGTGAACACGACCGAACGCGTGCTGTCCCGCAGAAGGCGCGCCATCTCGCGGCCGATGTCCCCAGGGTTCATGGGCGTGAACCTAGCGGGAGGGACCGACAAGAAACCGTCAGGCCACGGGCTCCAACCGCACGACGATCGCCTTCGACACCGGCGTGTTCGACTTGTCCGCCACCGAATCCAGTGGCACCAAGGCGTTCGCCTCGGGGAAGTACGCCGCCGCGCAGCCCTTCGCCGTCGGATAGGAGACCACCCGGAACCGCGGGGCCCGGCGGTCGCCGTCCCGCCATTCCGAGACCAGGTCGACCATCGCGCCGTCGGACAGCCCGAGCGCGGCCAGGTCGTCGGGGTTGACCAGCACTACGCGCCGCGCGTCTTCGATGCCGCGGTAACGGTCGGAAAGGCCGTAGATGGTGGTGTTGTACTGGTCGTGGCTGCGCATCGTCTGCAGCAGCAGCCTGCCTTCGGGCACCTGGGGGTACTCGAGTTCGGAGACGGTGAAGTTCGCCTTGCCGTTCGCGGTTCCGTTGAACTGCCGGGAATCGCGCGGCGCGTTCGGCAGGACGAAGCCGTCGGGCTCGCGCACGCGGGCGTTGTAGTCGTGGCAGCCGGGGACGACGCGGGCGATCCGGTCACGGATCAGGTCGTAGTCGGCGTGGAAGTCCCGCCACGGCACGGGATGCCCGGCGCCGAACAGCGCTTCCGCGAGGTGGCAGATGATCGCGACCTCGGAGAGCAGGTGCTCACTGGCCGGGGCCAGCCTGCCGCGTGAGGTGTGCACCTGCGACATCGAGTCCTCGACGGTGACGAACTGCTCGCCGCCCGCCTGGACGTCGCGTTCGGTGCGGCCGAGGGTCGGCAGGATCAGCGCGGTCTTGCCGGGGACGACGTGCGAGCGGTTGAGCTTCGTCGACACGTGCGCGGTCAAGGAGCACGACTTGAGCGCCTTCTCCGTGAGCTCCGTGTCCGGTGTGGCGGAAGCGAAGTTGCCGCCGACGGCGAAGAAGACCTTGCCCTTGCCGTCCCGCATCGCGCGGATTGCGTCGACGGTGTCGTGACCGTGGTCCCGTGGCACCTTGATGCCGAATTCGGCGTCGAGACTGTCCATAAAGGACTCCGGCATCTTCTCCCAGATGCCCATCGTCCGGTCGCCCTGGACGTTGGAGTGCCCGCGCACCGGGCACAGGCCCGCGCCCGGCTCGCCGATCATGCCGCGCAGCAGCGCCAGGTTCGCGATCTCGGAGATGGTCTGCACCGCGTGCTTGTGCTGGGTCAGTCCCATCGCCCAGCAGTAGATGGTCCGCTTCGACGTCGCGATCATCCGCGCCAGCCGCTCGATCTGCTCACGCGGCAGCCCGGTCGCGGCGCCGACCTCGGCCCAGTCGATCTCCCGCAGATGCTTCGCGTAGTCCTCGAAGCCCTCGGAGGACGACTCGATGAACGCGCGGTCGACGATCGTGCCGGGCGTCTCCTGCTCCCACTGAAGCAGGAGATGACCGATCGCCTGGAACAGCGCGAGGTCGCCGCCGAGCCGGATCTGCGCGAACTCGTCGGCCAGCGGGGTGCCCTTGCCGACCACGCCGCGGACGTTCTGCGGGTTCTTGAACCGCATCAGGCCGGCTTCCGGCAGCGGGTTGACCGCCATGATCTTGGCGCCGTTGCCCTTGGCCTCTTCCAGCGCGGACAGCATGCGCGGATGGTTCGTGCCGGGGTTCTGGCCGACCACCACGATCAGGTCCGCCTTGTGGATGTCGGCGAGTGTCACCGAGCCCTTGCCGATGCCGGTCGTGGCCGCGAGCGCCGCGCCGGAGGACTCGTGGCACATGTTGGAGCAATCCGGCAGGTTGTTCGTGCCGTAGGAACGCACGAGCAGCTGGTAGAGGAACGCGGCCTCGTTGCTGGTGCGGCCGGAAGTGTAGAAGATCGCCTCGTTCGGGTCCTGCAGCGCGCGAAGCTCGTCCGCGACCAGCGTGAAGGCGTCGTCCCAGGAGATCGGTTCGTAGCGCGAGGCGCCTTCGCGCAGCACGAACGGCTCGGTGATGCGGCCCTGCTGGCCGAGCCAGTAGTCCGTCTTGTCCGCCAGCTCGTGGATGGAGTGCGCGGCGAAGAACTCGCGGCCGACCCGGCGCTTCGTCGCCTCCTCGGCGACGGCCTTCGCCCCGTTTTCGCAGAACTCCGCGAGCTTGCGATGCTCGCCGTCGACCTCGCGCGGCTCCGGCCAGGCGCAACCGGGGCAGTCGAAACCGTCGCGCTGGTTCAGCAGGCGCAGCGTCTTGACGGTGCGCGCGGCGCCCATCTGCTCCATGCCGCGCATCAGGGAAACGGCGACCCCGGGGATCCCGGCCGCCCAGCTCTTCGGTTTCCCGACTTCGAGCTGTGTCTCGTCAACGTCGTTCGCGGGTGCTTCGCGGGTCATGACCCCATCGTGCGCCTTGCCGCTCCCGCGCGCGACCGAGGGGTGCCCGGCCGGTCATGCGCGTTCCCAATGTCGCATCAGGGATGCTGAGGGGCGCGATCAGGCGTCGGTGACGAGCCGGGTGATCTGCGATTCGTCCAGCGGGAACCAGGGCGTCTCGTTGACGCCGCGTTCCTGCACCGCGTTCACCGTCACCGCGGCCACGACCAGCACGATCAGGGCGACGATCGCGGCGACGCCCGGCCACCGGCTCGTCCCCGGAGCGGAGTAGCCGCCACCGGAGGCCGCCTTGCGCTGCTTGCGGCGCTTCTTCTTGAGCTCCTTCTTCGCACCCAGCCAGGCGTCCAGCTCGGCGTGCTTCTGCCAGTTCGGGTCGACCAGGTCCGGATGCGTCTCGATCCGCCGGTCCTCTTCGTCCATCTCGTCCTCTTCCCCAGGATTCGGCCGACTACCCGCAGGTGTCCAGCGACGGCAAGGGTTTCGTCGGGTCGTAGGTGGCGACTTCGTCGGCGACGGGTGGGCCGACGAGGGGTCTGTCCTTGTCAGCGTACTGGGGCGCGAGGATGCCGGTCTTGATCGCGTCGCAGGCCATGCGTGAGCGGTAGCCCGCGCCTTCCCCGAAGGCGAGCCCGGCGTCGCCCTTCACGAACGGTGGTGCCTTGCGGATCACGTAGTCCTGTTCTTCGCGGAGGAACGGGACGATGTCCGCCGGCGACAGTGCCTCGCCCGGGCGCGCGTCGAAGGCGTACGCGGTCGTGTAGCTCGCGTGGATGACCAGCTCGCCTCGGTCGCCGGACTTCGCCGTCAGCGAGCCGGTCATCCGCGGGGGAGCCTTCGACAGCCCCTTCGGCCCGATGAGGGTCAGGTACCGGTTCTTCTCGACGGTGGGACCGCTCGTGAGCATCTCCTGGAGAGGGGCGCGCTGGTTCGGGGCCAGCAGCGCGAGCAGTTCCGAACCGTCGTGGTCACGCAGCGCCCGGGACCCGAGCCGCGCGGCCGCGATGGCCTCCGTCACCTTCCGGTACGCGGCGTCGACCTCCTGCGCGGAGAAGCCGCCGACGGCCTGCCCCGGCGGCACGGTGATCCCGGCCAGACCTTCACGCCAGGTCGCGGCGGGGGTGCGGTCGAAAGGCCGGTCGAGATCGACACCGCTGATCACCGGGGCCGGCTTCGGAGGCTGCTCCGCGCTTGAGCTTCCCCGCATCTGGTGCACGACGACCGCCGCGGCCCCGAGCAGGGCCACGGTCCCGGTCACGAACAGGGCCACGACGACCTTGCGGGTCATCCGGAACCGTCGGCGCGGCCGCTGCTTCCGCCGCCGCTTGAGGTCCTTCTTCGCGCCGAGCCGAGCTTCGCGTTCGGCTTGCTTGCGCCATTCCGGATCCATCAGATCCGGATGCGTCTCCAACCGCGCGTCCTCCAAGAACCCGCCCCTCCCCAGTGCGTGACGACATCCCCTCATCGGCTGGGAACGGCGGGCGTTACGGCCGGTGAGGAACTCGTTAGAGGGGGTTCGTAGACTTGTCAACTGTGACCGAGAACGCCCAGCAGCAGCAGACCGACCTTCCGGGTGCCTGGAACCCGGCCGACGAAGAAGCCTCGCTCTACCAGCGTTGGGTAGACGCCGGCTACTTCACGGCCGACCCCACGTCGGACAAGCCGCCGTTCACGGTAGTCATCCCGCCCCCGAACGTGACCGGTTCGCTGCACATCGGGCACGCGTTCGAGCACACCCTGATCGACGCCATCACCCGCTACCACCGCATGCTCGGCGACGAGACGCTGTACCTGCCGGGCATGGACCACGCGAGCATCGCGGTCCACGCGCTGGTCGAGAAGCAGCTCCGCGCCGAGGGCACCAGCCGCCGCGAGCTCGGCCGCGAGGCCTTCGTGGAGCGCGTCTGGCAGTGGAAGAACGAGCACGGCGGCAAGATCCTCGCCCAGATGAAGCGCCTCGGCGAGGGCGTCGACTGGACCCGCGAGCGGTTCACCATGGACGACGGCCTGTCCAAGGCCGTCAACACGATCTTCAAGAAGCTCTTCGACGACGGCCTGATCTACCGCGCCGAGCGGCTGGTCAACTGGTCGCCGGAGCTGCGGTCGGTGCTGTCCGACGCCGAGGTGAAGCACGAAGAGGTCGAGGGCGAACTCGTCTCGATGCGCTACGGCGACGGCGAGAACGCGATCGTCGTGGCCACCACCCGGATGGAGACGATGCTCGGCGACACCGCCGTCGCGGTCCACCCGGACGACGAGCGCTACACGCACCTCATCGGCACCGAGGTCGAGCTGCCGCTGACCGGGCGCAAGATCCCGATCGTCGCGGACAAGCACGTCGACCCGGAGTTCGGCACCGGCGCGGTCAAGGTGACCCCCGCGCACGACCCGAACGACTTCGAGATCGGCCAGCGCCACGACCTGCCGATGATCACGATCATGGACGAGCAGGGCCGGATCGACGGCACCGGCACCGAGTTCGACGGCATGGACCGCTTCGAGGCCCGCGTCGCGGTGCGGGAGAAGCTGCGCGAGCAGGGCCGCATCGTCGCGGAGAAGCGTCCGTACCTGCACAGCGTCGGGCACTCCGAGCGGTCGAAGGAGCCGATCGAGCCGCGGCTCTCGCTGCAGTGGTTCGTCAAGGTCGGCCCGCTCGCGAAGGCCGCCGGCGACGCGGTGCGCGACGGCCGCGTGAACGTCCACCCGGCCGAGATGGAGAAGCGCTACTTCGACTGGGTCGACAACCTGCACGACTGGTGCATCTCGCGCCAGCTGTGGTGGGGCCACCGCATCCCGGTCTGGTACGGCCCGAACGACGAGGTCGTCTGCGTCGGACCGGACGAGGAGCCGCCTTCGGGTGAGGGCTGGACCCAGGACCCGGACGTGCTCGACACCTGGTTCTCCTCGGGCCTGTGGCCGTTCTCGACCCTCGGCTGGCCGGAGAAGACCCCGGACCTGAACAAGTTCTATCCGACGTCGGTGCTGGTCACCGGCTACGACATCCTGTTCTTCTGGGTCGTGCGGATGATGATGTTCGGCCTCTACGCCACCGGCGAGGCGCCGTTCAAGACCATCGCGCTGCACGGCATGGTCCGCGACCAGTTCGGCAAGAAGATGTCGAAGACCGCGGGCAACGGCGTCGACCCCATCGAGTGGATGGACAAGTACGGCACCGACGCGCTGCGCTTCACCCTCACGAGGGGCGCGAACCCGGGCACCGACGTGCCGATCGGCGAAGAGTGGGTCGCGGGCTCCCGGAACTTCACCACGAAGCTCTGGAACGCCACCAAGTTCGCGATGATGAACGGCGCGGACGCGACCGCCCCGCTGCCGCCGGCCGCCGAGCTCACCGAGGCCGACCGCTGGATCCTCGGCAGGCTCGGCAACGTCGTCGACGAGGTCACCGGTTACCTGGCGGACTACCAGTTCGCGAAGGCCACCGACACGCTCTACCAGTTCACCTGGACCGAGTTGTGCGACTGGTACCTGGAGCTGTCGAAGGTCCAGGTCTTCCAGGGTGACGAGGCCCGCGTGACGGCGACGCGCGCGGTGCTCGGGCACCTGTTCGACACCGTGCTGAAGCTGCTGCACCCGTTCATCCCGTTCATCACCGAGAAGCTGTGGACGGCGCTGACCGGCCGCGAGTCGCTGGTGGTCGCCCCGTGGCCGGTGGCGGACTCTTCGTACGCCGACGCCGTGGCGGACAAGCGGATCGCGGACGTGCAGAAGCTGGTCACCGAGGTGCGCCGGTTCCGCGCGGACCAAGGCCTCAAGCCCAGCCAGAAGGTGGCGGCGCGGCTGTCCGGCGACGGGTTCGCCGAGATCAGCGGGCACGACGAGCCGATCCGCGCGCTGGTCCGGCTCACCCAGCCGGAGGAGGGCTTCGCGCCGAGCGCGTCGCTCGAGGTCGGGCTGTCGGCCGGTGTGGTGACCGTCGAACTGGACCTGTCCGGCACCATCGACGTCGCCGCGGAGCGCAAGCGCCTGCAGAAGGACCTCGGCGCGGCGGAGAAGGAACTGGCGCAGGCCGAGGCCAAGCTCGGCAACCAGGCCTTCATCGACAAGGCGCCGGAGCCGGTGATCGGCAAGATCCGGGCCCGCAAGGAGACCGCGGTCGCGGACATCGAGCGCATCAACGCCCGGTTGGCCGCCCTGCCCGCCTCCTGACGAACGCTATGAACGGGCCGTTCCTTGCAAATTTGGCAAGGAACGGCCCGTTCATTGCATTCAGCGGAGGTGACGGAGGATCACTCCGGCCACCCCCACCATCCCGGTGCGGTACGGGTGGTACGCCGCCGCGGCGAGCAGTTTCGTGTGCTGCCCGTTGATCCACGCGGCCCCGTTCGGCGCGCAAGCGTCATGCCCGGCGGAAGGGCCGAAGGTGTCCACGAAGGTCGCCTTGCCGTCGGCCGCGACGGCCTTCTCGATCGCCGAGTTCAACGCCTTCTCGACGTCGTTGAGCCAGGCGTAGTCGCCCTCGGCGAAGGGCAGGATCTTCGGACAGTAGCCGGATTCCGGCGCGATCCGCGGGTAGCCGACGACGAGCACGTCGGCGCGGGGCGAGCGGGCGTGGACGCCGGCCAGCACCTTCTCGACGTTCTTGCCGGTTTCGGCGATCTTGGCCTTGATGGTGTCGACGCCGTCGACGGTGAACCTGTCCTGGCACGGGCTCCCGGTGGGATCGCTCGCGCGCAGCGACGGGCAGGTGCCGACCAGGGTGCCGAAGACGCCGTAGTCGTTGCCGCCGATACCGACGGTGACCAGGTCGGTGTTCGCGCGCAGGGCGCTGAACTGCGGCGGGTTGCTGCCGAGGGTCACGTTCTGCCGCTGCGTCATGTTGGTCGTGTCCGCGCCGCCGCAGCTGATGTCGGTGAAGGAGCGGACCCGCAGTGCCGAAGCGAGGATCGACGGGTAGTTCTGCGTCGACTTGCCGCAGAAGAGCGGGTCGAGGCGGGGGAGCGGGATGAGCGGTCCGGAGGTGTAGGAATCACCCAGCGCGACGTAATTCCGGTAGGACCGCGTGGTGGCGGTGGCCGCCGTGGCGGAGGCGATCAGCAGGACGATGGTCGAGACGGCCGCGAACAGGACGCGTCTGTGGCGCATGAGGACCCCGATCTCCGGACTGGATGGCCTCTCAAAAATGAACCGGATCCGGCCGGGTCGGCGCCGCCGATCGGGTGGTCGAGCGCCGGTTTCACCCGCTTGGGGTGTCACATCGGGTGGTCGTCTTCCGGCCGCCGGTAGACGAGGAGATAGCGGTAGAAGAGCAGGTTCCGGACCTTGCTCCCCGGCAGCAGCCGGGCCGCGTCGCGCCGGATCCGGTTCATCGGCGGGAAGGTCTCCACGATCGGCGCCGACGGCAACGGATCGACCCCGCCGTTCAAGCGCTCGCCCGCGTACACGACCACCCTGGCCAGCGCGTTGACCGGCGAGGCCACGAGGGCACGTGCGTAGTCGGCGAGCGTGCTGGGCCTGCCGAGACCCAGCACGGCCAGCACCCCGCCGGGAACCAGCGCGTCACGCAGCTTCGTGACCGTGTCGAACGGCACATGATGCAGCGCCGCGAGGCAGGAGATGAAGTCGTACGCCTCCTCCGGCAGCTTCTCGGCGGCCACGTCGGCCTGCCGGTACGAGATCGTGCCGGGGCCCGGCGAACCGGCGGCGCGGGCGAGGTCGATCATCGGACCGGACCGGTCGATGGCCTCGACGTGCATCCCGGTCGCCGCGAGCCGCCGCGCGAACCGCCCGCTGCCGCAGCCCACGTCCAGCGCCACGCCGGGGCCGGGAGGCAGCTGGTCGAGCAGCAGCGGGTGATAGTGGTCGTTGTGGTTGAACCCCATGCGTCGAGAGTGCCAGGAAAAGCCGCACGTAGACTCGGCACGACAGGCAGCAAGGGTAAGAGGAGAGTTCGTGCCGCGAGGTGACGGCCGGGATTCCGAAGATTTCAGGGAATCCCCGGACCTGGCAGATCTGGACAGTTTCGCCGGTGTCGACGAATTGGGGGCACGTTCCCACGATCCGTCCGACGACACCGACCCGGATCTGGACGCACCCGACGCCGCGTACCAGGCGGGCGGCGGTTCGCGGGGCGGCATCGGCGGAATCGGGCAGCTGGGGGACAACCTCGCGCTCGGCCCCGTGCCGGACCTCGTCGCCCCGGAGGACGTGGAACTGCACGAACTGGACGATCAGGGCGACGACTTCGCCCCGGCCGACCCCAACGGGCAGCAGGCGCGCCGCGAACTGCTCGCCGTCGAGGCCGAGCTGAACCAGCGCTGGCCCGAGACCAAGATCGAGCCGTCCCTCGCCCGGATCGCGGCCCTGGTCAACCTCATGGGTGAACCGCACCGTGGCTACCCGGTGCTGCACGTCGCCGGGACCAACGGCAAGGGCTCGACCACCCGGATGATCGACGCGCTGCTGACCCGGATGGGCCTGCGCGTCGGCCGGTACACGAGCCCGCACCTGCAGCTGGTCACCGAGCGGATCGCGCTCGACGGCGCCCCCATCTCCGCCGCCGCGTACGTCGACCTGTACCGCGACGTCGCGCCGTACGTGACCATGGTGGACAACGCGGGCGGACCCGACGCGGTGCCGATGAGCAAGTTCGAGGTGCTCACCGGGATGGCGTTCGCGGCCTTCGCCGACGCGCCCGTCGAAGCCGCGGTCATCGAGACCGGGCTCGGCGGCTCCTGGGACGCCACGAACGTCGTGGACGGTGACGTCGCCGTCATCACGCCGATCGGCGTCGACCACGTGGAGTACTTCGGCGGCACGCCGGCCAAAGCCGCGGTGGAGAAGGCCGGGATCATCAAGCCCGGCAGCGTCGCGGTCATCGCCGAGCAGGACCCCGAAGTGCAGAAGATCCTGCTGGAGCGCGCCATCGAGGTCGACGCGAGCGTCGCCCGCGCGGGCAGTGAGTTCGGCGTGATGGAGCGTGAGATCGCCGTCGGCGGGCAGATGCTGAAGCTGCAGGGTCTCGGCGGGGTCTACGACGAGATCTTCCTGCCGCTGCACGGCGCGCACCAAGCGGCCAACGCCGCGCTCGCGCTGGCCGCCGTCGAAGCGTTCTTCGGCGCGGGCAAGGACAAGCAACTGGTCATCGAAGCCGTCCGCGAGGCCTTCGCCGAGGTCGAGACCCCCGGCAGGCTGGAGCGCGTCCGCGCCGCGCCGACCGTGCTGCTCGACGCCGCCCACAACCCGCACGGCGCCAAGGCGCTCGCGACCACCGTCGCCGAGGAGTTCGCCTTCCGCCGTCTCGCCGCCGTGGTCAGCGTGATGGCGGAGAAGGACGCCCGCGGCATCCTGGACGCCCTCGAACCCGTCGTCACGGAGATCGTCGTCACCAAGAACTCGTCCCCGCGCGCGATGCCGCTCGACGAACTCAACGACGTCGCCATCTCGATCTTCGGCGAAGACCGTGTCGTGGCCGAGCCCAGCCTCGACGCCGCGATCGAGACCGCCATCGGCCTCGTCGAGCAGAGCGACGACCCCGAGGAACCGCTGGCGGGCGGCGGCGTGCTGGTCACCGGCTCCGTCGTCACCGCGGGCGAGGCCAGGACCCTGTTCGGTAAGGAGCCGGCGTGACCGACGAGACCCCGAAGCCGCCCGCCAAGGACCCGATGAAGTCCTTCCGCGGCGTGATGGCCGGTTCCCTGATCATGGAGGGCATCACCGTCGCGCTGGCGCTGCCGGTGGTGGCGAAACTCGGCGGCGGAGTCGGCTCGCTCACCGGGTGGTCGGTGATCGTGATCGCGGTCGCGCTGATCGTGTTGTGCGGTTTCCTGAAGAAGCCGTGGGCGGTTCCCGCGGTGCTCGTGCTGCAGGTCGCGTTGATCGCGTTCTTCGTCGCGCTGCCCGCTGTGGCGATCCTCGGGGTGATCTTCCTGGGGATCTGGCTGTGGCTGTTGTGGCTGCGGCGGGATGTGGCGCGGCGGATGGCGGCGGGGACGCTGCCGAGTCAGCAGCAGCAACCGCAGTAGGGCTGGCCTTTGGGCATGCCGAGGGGCCCGTCGCCGGTGGTGGTCGGCGGGCTCCTCGGGTTCAGCGGTGGTTGTGGCGGGGTGTTTGTAGCGGGTCGAGGTATTGCGGCGGGATGAATTCGGGTCGGCCGTTGGTGATCTGGACTTTCCAGCCGGATTGTCCGTGGATGACCATGTGGTGGTAGCGGCAGAGCAGGCAGAGGTTGTTCAGGTCGGTGTCGCCGAGTTGGCCCCAGGGCAGAATATGGTGTGCTTCGCAGTGTTTGGGTCTTCGGTGACAGCCGGGGAAGGCGCAGCCGTGATCCCGGAGGTTCAGGGCCCGGCGTTGCGCGGGGGTGACGGACCGGGTCGCGCGACCGATGTCGAGGGGTTCGCTCTCGGCCCCGAGCACGGCGGGGATGATTTTGGCGTCGCAGGCGAGCATGCGGGCGTGCCGTGCGGTGATCTGGGAGACTCCGTCGACGCAGGCCGACCCCAGTCCTGAGGTCAGGGTCTCCAGGGGAATGGTGACCACGACGGTGGTGCGGTCTCCGGAGAGGGTGGGGGCCTTGTCGTTGGTCATCGCGTAGTGGATCGCGTCGAACAAGGCGTCCCCATGGCGTTCGCCGGGGGTGCGGGGATCACGGTTGCCGTCGTCGTCGACGGGTCTTCGTTGTCCCCAGGTGTCGAACAGCGCGTTGACGCGGGCCCCGAATTCGGGGTCCAGTAAGCCATTGAGTCGCCACCAGCCGTCGTCGCGTTTGCGCAGATACACCTCGCGCGACGGTGGTTTCAGGTCCTCGTCCTTCGGTTCATTCCCGTCGGGATCCATATGCGCCAAGAGTTCCGCGCCGACGTTGACGATCTCCTGTGGACCGGCGTGGCGGGCCAGGTCCACCAGGATTTGTTCGGCGCCTGACCGGTCGTCCTCCGAGACCTCGGAAGGAATCTTCTTCAGTACGGCGAGGATCGGGTCGAGTTGCTGGTGCCCGAGGTCGCCTTCCGCGGCGGCGGTACCGGCGATGGGGGCGAAAGCGGGGGCGGGGGTGCCGTCGAGGTTGCGGCTTTCGTTCAGTGCCAATGCCCGCGTCACGGTGCCGCTGGCTTCTTTGGGGCTGATGCGGGCGGTTTCGGCGAACCAGCCCGCCGTCGACCCGTGCCCGAACAGTTCCATCGGGCCCCGGGATTCGATCTCGACCAGGAACTGCCCGACCTCGGCCAACGCCTGTCGTGCCAGCGACAACCGCTCGACCACGCCGTGTGCGAGCTCGCGCGCACCGGCACGCCACAGCTCGTGTGGCGGTTCGAGGATGCGTTGGCTGGACACCCCGCAAGAATACCAGGAATCGAACAGGTGTGCGAACGCGAAAGAACCTTCAGAATTGGTTTCGCGTTCTGGCGATATCTGACAGGCCGCGCTATCTGTCGCCTGATCACGTCGTCAGGGAATCGAAACAAATGGAGACCAAAGGGCCTCGGCCGCGTTCGGTCGAGGCCCTTTAGCGATGGCGCTGTCTATCTCGGCTCGTCGGCCTCCACGACGGTGGAATCCTTCAGGTCCTTCGCCGTGCCCAGGATGCTTATGGCATTGCCCGACAGGTTGATCGGCAAGGTGATCGGCGTGAGTACTTGGTTGCCACCGAGAAGTGATTCTCTCCACTGGGCAGCACCGACAGCGGCTGAGCGTCTAGTCGGCCAATGTCCGGTTGCTATCCATTGTGGACATTCTTTGATGAACTCTTCACTGGGCGACGGAAGCCTAGCGTCGAGACCCGCCGCCCTTCACGATCGCCGAACAGCTTCGCGCAGACCGCCGGAACGGCTACCGTCCGTTCGTTCATCACCGCGCAAACCGCCGTTGGCCCACCGGCCGTGGCCGCGGGATAGAACCGCGCCATGACCGCAACCCACCACAGCCGCCGCACGCTGCTCAAAGCCGGTCTCACCGGCGCCGGAGCGGTCGCGGGCGGCCTGCTCCTCCCCGGCACCGCGACCGCGACCCCGAACCCGGTCGCACTGCTCCGTGGCGACCGTCCGGTGCTCACCCACGGTGTCCAGTCCGGCGACGTCACCACCGGTTCCGGCATCGTCTGGTCGCGCGCGGACCGGCCTTCGCGGCTGATCGTGGAGGTCTCCCGGGATCCGTCGTTCCGGCACGTGCGCCGCGTGCTCGGCCCGGTGATGAGCCCGGAGACCGGCGGCACCGGCAAGGTCCGCGTCGCAGGCCTCCCGCCGGGGACCGAAGTCCACTACCGCGTGACCGCGGAAGACCTCGACGGCCGCACCCGCAGCGAGGCCGTCACGGGCCGCTTCGCCACCGCCCCCGTCGGCCGCTCCGACGTGCGGCTGCTGTGGTCCGGCGACGTCGCGGGGCAGAACTGGGGTATCAACCCCGAACGCGGCGGGATGACGATCTACCGCGCGATGGCCGAACGCCGTCCGGATTTGTTCCTCCACTGTGGAGACACGGTCTACGCCGACGCGCCGCTCACCGAGACCGTTGCGCTGCCCGGCGGCCGGGTGTGGCGCAACATCGTCACCCCGGAGAAGTCGAAGGTCGCCGAGACGCTCGACGAGTACCGCGGCCAGTTCGCCTACAACCTGCTCGACGAGAACCTCAAGCGCTTCACGGCGAACGTGCCCGCCTATGTCCAGTGGGACGACCACGAAGTCGTGAACAACTGGTACCCGGGTGAGATTCTCAACGACCGCCCCGAATACACCGAGAAGCGCGTCGACGTGCTCGCCGCGCGGGCATTCCAGGCGTTCCACGAATGGCACCCGATCGACCGGCGCCAAGCCGTCGACGGCCGCGTCTACCGCAACTTCCGCCACGGCTCCCGCGCCGAGGTCTTCGTGCTGGACATGCGGACCTACAAGGACGCCAACACCGCCGACCAGACCAAGCCGGGCCACATTCTCGGCGATCGCCAGGCCCGTTGGCTCGTCGACGCGCTGGACCGCAGCACCGCCACCTGGAAGATCATCCAGGCCGACCTCCCGATCGGTCTCACCGTCCCGGACGGCAAGGCCATCGAGGGCGTCGCCAACGGCCTGCCCGGCGCGCCCGGCGGCCGCGAGACCGAACTCGCCTGGGTGCTGCGGGAGATCGCGCGGCGCCGGGTGCGCAACGTCGTCTGGCTGACCGCGGACGTGCACTACACCGCGGCGCACCACTACTCGCCGGATCGCGCGTCCTTCACCGATTTCGACCCGTTCTGGGAGTTCGTCTCCGGCCCGCTCAACGCCGGCGCGTTCGGCCCGAACACCCTCGACCCGACCTTCGGGCCGGAAGCGGTGTTCGTGCACGCCCCGCCCGCCGCGAACACCTCGCCCGCCGACGGCTTCCAGCACTTCGGGGAGGTGAACATCGACGGGCGGAGCGGTGCGCTCACGGTCGACCTGCGGGACGCTACGGGCGCGTCGTTGTGGTCGAAGACCCTGCGGCCCCAACGCTGAGCAGTTCCGTCAGGACCGCGATGCCGCGGTCGCCGTGCCCGGCCTCGGCGGCCCGTCGTACGAGGTCGTGCATCGGCCGCTGCCAGCCGACGTCGACGCCTTCCTCGGCCAGTTCGAGGTCGGCGGCGGCGCCGGCGTGGAAGATGCCCACCGAGGCCGCGGGATCCGAGTAGTCGCCGCTGTCGATTTCCTTGGCGTACATCGGAAGCAGCGAAATGATCAGCTCGAACCATTTGGTGGCGTAGGGCAGGAGTGTGCCGGCTTCGAGCCCGCGCGACCGCAGCGCGGCGGCACCCTGGAAGAACCCGACCAGCGCGGGCAGCAGGGTGCCGCCGACGGCCATCTCGTACAGCGCCGCGAGGTCCGTGTCCTCGCCGAGATGGACGGTGTCGCCGCCCAGTACCCGCAACGTGTCCGGCGCTCCCACGGCCGACGGCACGTTCTTGATCGCGCCGTCGAGGTAGCGTGCGCCGCGTTCCCGCGCCCATCCGGCCATCCGGCGCGCTCCCGCCGGTGATCCGCTGTTCAAGGTGACCAAAGCGCGTCCGGTCAGGGAAGCCTGCTCCAAGGCCGCGCGCGTGTCTTCGTAGGTGGTCAGGCAAGCGATGGTCACCGGGCTCGCCCGCACCGCGTCTCCGGCCGTCGCGGCCCGATTCGCTCCGCGTGCGACAAGGGGATCGGCCTTCGAGGCCGTCCTGTTCCACACGGTGGTCGGATGCCCGGCATCGAGGAAGGCACCGGCCAGTGCCGATCCCATCGAACCGAGGCCAAGGACGGTCACCGGTGTCTTCGACATTTTTCGCTCCAGTCAAAGGCCGGGTACCGACAAAGAGGTAAGTGACGATGACCAAGAACGCACCTTCACCTGCGGCCTCGACGCCGCGATAGCCGTCATGGGTGGCAAATGGAAAAGGGCTCATCCTGTTCGCGCTCCAGGACGGGCCGCTGCGCTTCGGGGAGCTGCGGCGCGCGGTGCCCGGCATCAGCGAACGGGTGCTGATCCTGCAGCTGCGCGAGATGGAGAGCACCGGACTGCTGCATCGCGAGGTGTACCACCAAGTTCCGCCGAAGGTGGAGTACTCGCTGACGGAGTTCGGGGATTCCCTCAACACCGCGATGGCCGCGCTCGGGGAGTGGGGCGAGGAGCATCTCGAGCGGATCGAGGCCATTCCCTGGTCCGAAGTGAAGTGAGCGGCGAAGCACCCAGTAGGCTCCGGGCGAATAGCACGAATCCCACCCAAGGAGAAATACCGCCGTGACTGAACGCACGCTGGTCCTCGTCAAGCCCGATGGCGTCGCGCGCGGCCTCGTCGGCGAGGTCATCGCTCGCATCGAGCGCAAGGGCCTTAAGCTCGCCGCCCTCGAACTGCGCACCGTCGAGCGCTCGGTCGCCGAGGAGCACTACGCCGAGCACAAGGAGCGCCCGTTCTTCGGCGACCTCCTCGAGTTCATCACCTCGGGCCCGCTGGTCGCGATCGCCGTCGAGGGCCCGCGCGCCATCGCCGCCTTCCGTCAGCTCGCCGGCGGCACCGACCCGGTCGAGAAGGCCACCCCCGGCACCCTGCGCGGCGACTTCGCACTGGAGACCCAGTACAACCTGGTGCACGGTTCGGACTCCCCGGAGTCGGCCGAGCGCGAGCTCAAGCTCTGGTTCCCCGAGGTCTGACAGACTCGTGGACGGCGCGGGACCGCCGCGCCGTCCACGAATCGGGGGAGCCGTGATGACACCGGACGAGTACCTGGAACGCCTGCGGGAGCTCACCGCCGGTTTCGCGCGGGTGGCGAGCACCGGTGACCACACCGCGCCCGTGCCCTGCTGCGGCGACTGGCACCTGCGTGACCTGGTCGTCCACCTCGGCAATGTCCACCGCTGGGCGGCCGGGATCGTGCGCACCGGCGACCCCGCCCCGCAGATCTTCGAAGCCGATCCGGGCGCGGACCTCGCCGCCTGGTACCGCGAAAGCGCGGACGATCTCATCGAAGCGCTGAGCGAGGCATCTCCCGGCGACGGCGCTTGGAACTTCACCGCCGCCGCCAAGACCAAAGACTTCTGGTTCCGCCGTCAGGTCCACGAGACCGCGGTGCACCTGCTCGACGCGCATCGCGCGGCAGGGACCGAATACACCCTGGACCCGTCCGTCGCCGCAGACGGTGTGGACGAGGTCCTCCTCGGCATGCTGCCGAAGGTGAAGCGCTGGCACACGCCGCCCGCGGTCACCGTTCCGTTGCTGCTGAAGACCTCCGACACCGGACACGCCTGGTTGATCACACCGCCGGGCGAAACCGACGTCCCCGGCTCGCGGCGGGCGGACCCCGCCGAAGCGGCGGCCGCCGTCGTCGAAGGGACCGCGGAAGGTCTGGACCTGCTGCTGTGGCAACGGGTCGAGCTCGCCGGTGCTGGCCTCGCGATCACCGGTGATGTCGCGGCGGCGGAAACCTTCCTCGCCGGGCCGTTCACACCCTGACCTTCGGCGCCCTACGCCGTTCGGTTCACGTTCACCTCGGGGTCTTCTCCTGGCGGTCCGCGTCCGCTGTGCTGAGCGGTGCTGCCTGTCACTCGATCGTGGGGTATTCCGTGAGAAATTCACGCCTGTTGCTGCTCGCTGCCCTGCTGCCCGGATTGTTCGTCGCCGCACCGGCGCACGCCGATCCCTTGGCCGCTCCGCTCGGCCCCGCGCCGGTCGAAGCCGCTCCCTCGGCCTCCTCGGCGAAGGAGGGGCCGTCCGCGTACGCCGTGGCCGCGCCCGACGACGGACTCGTCACCACCAGCGCGACTTCGCGCGTGGCGCCGGGCCTGAGCCTGACCGAGTTCGACCGCTACGACCCGGCGGGCTGGATCCGCGGCGACACGCTCGCCGTCGACCTCACCAGCAAGACCCTCAAGCCGACGTATCTCAGCCCTGGCACGGTTTCCGCGCGGACACCGCTTTCGCAGCAGGTCGCCAGGGCCGGTGCGGTGGCCGGGGTCAACGGGGACTTCTTCGACATCAACGCCAGCGGCGCGCCGATCGGTGTCGGCATCGACGGCGGAAAACTCCAGACGGCGCCCGCGCGCGGCCACAACCTGACCGCGTCGATCACCGAGGAAGGCAAGGCGCGGCTCGCGGAGGTGTTCCTCGACGCGTCGATCACCCTGCCCGACGGCCGGGTCGTGCCAGCGTCGAACTTCAACAGTCCCGTGCTGAGCGGCGACGCGATCGGCGTCTACACGCCGTTGTGGGGCGCGTCCTCGCGGCGGACGTCGGTCGCGGGCGCTCAGCGCGTCGTCGAGGTCGAGGTCTCCGACGGCGTCGTCACGCAGGTGCGTCCGCAGCCCGCGGACGGCCCGATCGCCGCGGGCGCGACGATTCTGCTCGCCCGTGACGGCGGCGTGGACTCGTTGTCCGGCTTGAAGATCGGCGACAAGGTGAGCGTCGCGTACGCGCCGAAGAGTGACACGGGCAAGCTGTCGGTCTCGGTCGGCGGGAACAAGGTCCTGCTGCGTGACGGCGCGGTCCAGCCGGTCGACAACGTCGCCATGCACCCCCGGACCGCGGTCGGGTTCTCCGCCGACGGCACGAAGATGTGGCTGGCCACGGTCGACGGCCGTCAGGCGGACAGCCGCGGCATGACGGAACTCGAGCTCGCCCGCCACATGAAGTCCCTCGGCGCGGACGACGCCCTCAACCTCGACGGCGGCGGATCGTCGACCATGCTCGCCCGCGAAGAGGGCGAGAAGGCGCCGCTGGTGCGCAATGCGCCGTCGGACGGCGGGGAACGCCTGGTACCCAACGGGATCGGCGTCACCACCGGGCCGGGAAGCGGGCGGCTGACCGGATTCGCGCCCGCTCCCGCGCAGGACACCGCCGACGCGACGCGGGTGCTCTCCGGGCTGACACGGAAACTCGCCGCGGGCGGCCACGACGAGACCGGTGCCGCCGTCGACGGCAAGGTCCAGTGGCTCAGTACGAATCCCTTCCGCGGCACCGTGACCGACGGCGTGTTCACCGCGCACGCCGACCGGCTCCGGCCCGACGCGCCCGCGAACGTCGACGTCTACGCGAAACGCGGCGGCGTCATGGGCAAGACCACGCTGAACGTCCTCGGCTCGCCGGTCCGCCTCGGCACGAGCACCGAACAGGTCGCGTTGTCCGGCGAAGGCGCGAAGAGCACGTTCAAGGTGTTCGGCTACGACGCCGACGGCTACGGCACGTGGATCGAGCCCGACGACGTCAAACTCGGCTACGACCCCACGGTGGTGAAGATCGAACCGTCCGGCGACGGGTTCGCGGTCACCGCGCTGAAGGCTTCGGGCGCTTCGGCGATCACCGCCACCGCCGGTGGGAAGGTGACGCATCTGGCGGCTTCCGTCGGCACGGAATCGCGGGTGGCGGCACCGCTCGACGGCCCGGCGGGCTGGACCGCGAGCGTCTTCCCCGCCGTCGTCGGCGCCGCGCTTTCCGAGGCACCCGGCCGTGACGGCGGACGTGGTCTCGCGCTGGACTACCGGCTGAACGGGACCAACGCGACGCGCGCGGCCTACGTCAACTCGGCGGCGCCGATCGCGGTGCCACCCGGCACCCAGCGTGTCGGTCTGTGGGTGAACGGTGACGCGAAGGGCGCTTGGCTGCGTGCGGAACTCCGTGACGCCGCCAACGTTCCGTCCATTGTGGACTTGACGTTGAGCGTCGACTGGACGGGCTGGCGCTACGTCCGCGCGGCCATCCCGGCCGGGCTTCCCGACGGGCAGCGGCTGACGAAGTTCTACGCCGTCGAGAACGTCCCGGATCAGCAGTACGAAGGACGTTTGGTGTTCGACGACCTCACCTTCGAGGTCGCGCCCGCGGCCGCCGTCCCCGCCGATCCGGCGCCGCGTGATCCGGCGCTGATCACGGATGGCGTCGCGACCGGTGGCCTGCGGATCGCCGTGGTCAGCGACGCGCAGTTCACCGCCGATCAGCCGGACGGCCCGCTGGTCGCCCAGGCCCGGCGCGCGTTGCGCGAGGCGGTGGCGGCGAAACCGGATCTCGTGCTGATCAACGGCGACTTCGTCGACCGCGGTACGGCGGCCGATTTCGTGCTGGCGAAGTCGGTCATCGACGAGGAACTCGTCGGCAAGGCACCCTGGTACTACGTTCCGGGCAACCACGAGGCCGACGGCGGGCACGGGCTCGCGGAGTTCCAGGCGGCGTTCGGGGAGACCCACCGCGTCGTCGACGTCGCCGGGATCCGGCTGGTGCTCATGGATTCCTCGCGCGGATCGCTGCGCGCGGGCGGGTTCGACCAGATCCGGATGCTGCGCGAGGCGCTGGACGGAGCTAAGGCGGACAAGCGGATCCGCGGCGTGGTCGTCGCGATGCATCATCCGGTCAAGGACCCGAGCCCGGCCGGGAACTCTCAGCTGGCCGACCGCAAGGAAGCCGCCATGCTGACCGGCTGGCTGACCGCCTTCGAACGCGAGTCGGGCAAGCAGACGGCCGCGATCGCCTCGCATGCGGGCGTTTTCAGCCTTTCGCGCGTCGATGGCGTGCCGTATCTGGTGAACGGCAACTCCGGGAAATCGCCCGCGGTGGCCCCGGGTGACGGCGGGTTCGTCGGCTGGACGATGGTCCGGTTCGAGCCGGGGGACAAGGCGCAGCCGGTGCGGTTCGAGACGCGGCCGAACGTCGACGCGCTGACGCTGTCCGGGCCCTCGTCGCTGGCACGCGGGGAGAAGGCGGACATCCGGGCGGTGGTGACGCAGGGAGCGCGTCAAGTGCCGGTTTCGTACCCGGTCAGCGCGGACTGGAAGGGCGGCTGGGGCACGCATGTCGCCGGCGGGTTCCTGCCCGCGATGCCCTGGGACGTCGCGTCGTTCGATCCGGCGACCGGGGTGCTGACCGCGCTGCGGCCCGGGACGGCGAACCTCTCGGTGACCGTCAACGGGGTCACGAAGAGCCTGTCGGTCACTGTGGGCTGAAAGCGTCCTTCACCGCATCAGACGCCACGAAGGGGCCCTTCACCGCATCGCATGCGGTGAAGGGCCCCTTCAGCCCACGCGTCAGGCGGCTTCGTGCGCCTCTTCGACCGTGCCCGGCAGCGCCGGACCCCGCGGCGGGATCGCGTCGGCGTCGGCCGGGTCCACCTTCCGCACCGAACCGTCGGCCGCGGTCTGCGCGATCGCGACCATCGAGGCCAGCGCGTCCTGGATCTGCTGCTGCTCCCGCTCCGGGATGAGGCTCAGCTCGATCAGCACGCTGCCGTTGCCGAGCAGTCCGTAGCCGTTGCGCGCGATGCCCTGGTAGTCACCGCCGGGGTACTGCGAGACGTAGCCGCCGTTGCCGTCGATGGACCGCCGCACCACGACCGCGATCTGCTTCGCGAAGTCCACATCGGACTGTTTCACGCCCGGATTCGTCGGCCACAGCGTGGAAGCGGTGATCTCCTTGCCGTTCGCGTCCCGGTACCGGCCCTGCATGTGGTAGTCGACCATGATGTCCGGCTTGAACGCCGCGTTCCGCCGCTGGATCAGGCCGGCTTCGGTGGCCGGGTTGTCCTTCGGCGCCACGGCCGGGTCGTGGTAGCGGTTGATGTCGTACCCCTTGCCCTTCTCACCGTATTCGGGAGTGGCGTCCGGGTCGTAGTTGTAGCGCCAGTCGTGCTCATGCCCGTCGGGGTTCGCGCGCACGACGATGTCGACGGTCACCTTCGCCAGCAGTTTCCGCGCCCACGGGCTGTGCCCGACCCCGACCTTCCGCAGGAATTCGAGCGCGGCGGGGGTGCCGAGCGGCTCGTCGCCGTGCTGCTGGGTGACGTACTGGATCCGTGTCTTGCCATGGCCGACCCTGGCCGCCCACACCGGACGGCCCTCGTTGCTGAGGCCGATCTTGTCCACCCGGATCTTGCCGTGGCTGAGCGCCGCCAGCTTGTGCAGTTCGAAGGCCAGCTTCGCGGTGGACGGACGCGGGTCGACGGCCCGGCCGGTTTCGGCCGCCTGCGCCGCGGGCGCCACCAGGAGCCCGGCACTGACAAAAACGGACAACAGGGCGATTTTGGGCTTGAGACTCATGGGCGGTGAGTATCGACGAGCGGGGACCGGCCGACAAGGGCCGGGATAAACCGGTCGAATTTTGTCGGTGGCAGGTCCTAGGGTGCCTACCGTGGGTGACTCGGAGCACGAATCGGCGATGGTGCAGGCGAAGGCGTTGGTCAAGCGCTTCGGCGATTTCGAGGCCGTACGCGGGATCGACGTCGAGGTCCGCCCGGGGGAGGCGTTCGGCTTCCTCGGGCCCAACGGCGCGGGCAAGTCCTCCACCATGCGGATGATCGCGAGCGTCTCCCCGCGCACCGACGGTGACCTGCGGGTCCTCGGGATGGATCCGGATGTCGAGGGGCCGAAGATCCGCGCCCGGCTCGGCGTGGTGCCGCAGCAGGACAACCTGGACACCGAGCTCACCGTCCGGCAGAACCTGCAGATCTACGGCCGCTACTTCGGGCTCTCGCGCTCGCACGTGCGGAGCAAGGCCGAGGAACTGATGGAGTTCGCCCAGCTCACCGACCGGGCGAACGCGGAGGTCGATTCGCTCTCCGGCGGGATGAAGCGGCGGCTGACCATCGCGCGCTCCCTGGTCAACGATCCGGAGCTGCTCCTGCTCGACGAGCCGACCACGGGGCTGGATCCGCAGGCCCGGCACCTGTTGTGGGACAGGCTGTTCCGGCTCAAGGCCGGCGGGACCACGCTGATCATCACCACGCATTACATGGACGAGGCCGAGCAGCTGTGCGACAGGCTGGTCGTGATGGACAACGGCCGGATCGCCGCCGAGGGCTCGCCCGCGGACCTGATCAGCCGGTACTCCACCCGCGAGGTCGTGGAGCTGCGCTTCCCGAACGGCGAGCAGGAGGCGGCCGCGAAACGGCTCGACGGCCTGGCCGAACGCGTCGAGGTGCTGCCGGATCGTGTCCTCCTCTACACGATGACCGGTGAGGCCACCCTCGAACAGGCGCACGCGCGCGGGCTGCGTCCGCTGTCGAGCCTGGTCCGCCGCAGTTCGCTGGAGGACGTCTTCCTCCGCCTCACCGGCCGGACGCTGGTGGACTGATGACCACAGCGCAGACGAAGGCGTCGACGGGCCGTGTGGTCTCGCGCTGGGCGGGAGCCTGGCTGCGGGTCGAGGGCCATTGGATGTGGTACCGCCGCTACTGGGTGTCCACTTTGTACTCGACGGGCCTGCAACCGGTGCTGTTCCTGGCCGCGATGGGCCTCGGGTTCGGCTCGCAGGTCCAGGCGGGTGCGGCGACGAGCGGCTTCTCGTACCTGGAGTACGTCGCCCCGGCGCTGCTCGTCGCCGGTGCGGCGCAGCTGGCGGTGGGGGAGTCGAGCTACCCGGTGCTGTCGGGTTTCAAGTGGCAGCAGGACTACATCGCCGTCACCGCCACCCCGATCACGCCGGGGCAGGTGCTGGGCAGCCAGATCATGTGGGTGAGCCTGCGCTTGGCCCTGGCGGGCACGATCTACGCCGTCATCGCGGCGCTCTTCGGTTCCTGGACGAGTTTCGGCGTGCTCGCCGTCATCCTGATCGGGGTGCTCACCGGGATCGCCTGCGGCACCCCGGTGATGGCGCTGGCCGCGACCACCTACGACGAAGGCACCCGGTTCGGCCTGGTGTTCCGGTTCATCCTGATCCCGATGACGTTGTTCTCCGGCACGTTCTTCCCGATCAGCCAGCTGCCGGCCCCGCTGATGTGGATCGCCTGGATCTCCCCGCTGTGGCACGGCAACGAGGCCGCCAGGGCGGTCAGCCTCGGCACCGTCGGCCCGCTCGCCACGCTGGGCCATCTCGCCTTCCTGATCGTGCTGGCCGGCGCGGGCTGGGCGTTGGCGCACAAGTACTTCTACCGACGGCTGGTGGTCTGAAATGTCGGTGCTCGCCGAAGCCCCGCGCCGCGGGGTGCTGCTGCGCGTCCTGCCCTCGGCGCTGTACAGCGGCCGGTCGACGGCGGTGCTGGAACGCACCTTCCTGACGTACTCGCACGCCTGGATGTTGTTCGTGTCCGGCGTCTTCGAGCCGCTGTTCTACCTGATGGCCTTCCAGCTCGGCTTCGGCAAGCTCGTCGGCGAGGTCGTCGGGCCCGGTGGCCAGGCGATGAGCTACGTCGCCTTCGTCGCGCCCGGTCTGCTCGCGGCGTCGGCGATGAACGGCGCGATCCTCGACTCGACGTACAACCTGTTCTTCAAGCTGAAGTACGCCAAGCTGTACGACGCCATGCTCGCCACCCCGATCGGGCCGCTGGACATCGCGCTCGGCGAGGTCGGCTGGTCGGTGCTGCGCGGCGGGATCTACTCGGTCACCTTCCTCGGCGTGATGACCGTGATGGGGCTGCCCGGGTCGTGGTGGGCCCTGCTGATGATCCCGGCGGCGCTGCTGATCGCGATGGCGTTCTCGGCCATCGGCATCGTGCTGGTGACCTTCCTGCGGTCGGTGTCGCAGTTCGACTACATCAACCTCGTGCTGATGCCGCTGTTCCTGTTCTCCACGACGTTCTACCCGCTTTCGGTCTATCCGGCGGGGATCCAGTGGATCGTGCAGATCTTCCCGCTCTACCACGGGATCGAGCTGATGCGCGGGCTCTCCGTCGGCGTCCTGTCGTGGGGCATGGCCGGGAACGTGGCGTACCTGCTGGCGCTGGCGGCGGTCGGGATCTACGCGTCCTCGAAGCGGTTCGGCAAGCTCCTGCTGCGCTGACTCGTCACCGGGCCGGGTTCGAGCCCGTCCGGCGGGGCGCCACCGCGGCCAGCGCGTCGACCAACCCGTGCCCGTAGAAGCCGTTGAATCCCGCGTAGCCGGTGCAGTACGCGTCCTGCGAGCCGTCACCGGTCAGGTCGTAGTCGGCCGGACACGCGATCGGCGTGGCCTGGGCGTCCAGCGCGCGCCTCAGCTGACGGGCGCCGTAGCCGGGGTGCTTCGAAGCGAGCAGCGCCGCGACACCGGCGACGTGCGGCGCCGCCATCGACGTCCCGCACAGTGGCGCGTACCCGCCGGGAACGGTCGAGAGCACGCACTGACCGGCCTCGCCGCCCGGAGCGGTCACGTCGATCACACCCAGCCCGTACGAGCTGTAGCCGGCCTTGACCCGCTCTTCGCTCACGGAAGACACCGCGACGACGTCACGCAGGCCGGCGGGCAGCGCCTGACAGCCTTCGGATTGGTGCCGGGCACCCGAGCGCGGTGAGGGCACCAGTTCGGCGGCTTCGTTGGTCGCCGCCGCGACGTTGAGGACGCCCGTCGAGGTCGCGTACTCGACGGCGCGGGCCATGACCTCGTTCACCACGCCCCGCCGGTCGTCGTGGGCACACGTGAGCGACCACGGATCGACGAAGTAGCTGCTGTTCGTCACCGTCATGCCCTGTGAAACGGCCCACATCAGCCCGCAGACGGCGGCTTCGGGGTCGGCGTACCCGCGATCGTCGATCACCTTCACCGAGGCGATCCGCACGCCGGGCGCCACCCCGGTGACGCCTTTGCCGTCGTCGGCGGCGGCGATGATCCCCGCGACGTGCGTGCCGTGCACCGACGTCGTCGCGGCCCAGTTCCGGTCGGGCGCGCCGGTCAGGCACCCCGCGGACTTGGCGGGGTCGAGGGCGTTCGCCAGTTCGGGATGGGTGGGGTCGACGCCGGAGTCGAGGACGCCGACGACGACGTCCCGGCTGCCCGGTTCGACCATGCGGGCCTTGTCGGCGCCGATCGCGCGCATGTCCCACTGCTCGCCGGTGCGGTCGGCGGAGGGCACCTTCGCCGGATCCGTCGGTTCGAGTTCGGCGCGGGCGGGCGCGGACCTGCCCGGCGACGTGCCGGTGGCCCGCTGCACCGCCAGCCGTTCCGCCTGCGCGCTGAACGCGGCGGCGGGCCGGACCAGTTCGGCGAAGTCGCGATCGGCCGAGGTCGCCACGGCCACCGCGATCTGCGGGTAGTAGACGGTCGTGCTGCCGCAGCCGCTCGCGACGGCCGCCCTGGCCTCGGCCTCGGAAGTGCCCTGGTCGAAGGCGACGACGTACCGCAGCGCCCGTCCCTGGGGGTGACACGAGGGCTCGGCCTCGGCCGTCGCGACAGCGGCGACCGAACCGCAGAGCACCACGAAGGCGCACACGGCCGCTCGCAGGGACCGCCCCAGCAGGGACACCGGACCTCCCACCGGAGAACATCGGACAACGAGGGCACCGTGGCCTACGCTTCAGTACCCCCGAGCGGCACGCTAGCCACCCTCGGCCGGGTCGACAAGCTCTCCCGCGAAGTTCGCTCGCCCGGTGACCGCGGCGCGCCCGGGAGCCAGCTCTGTGGCACCGAGTACACCGGAGTGGGGCCGGTGTGTGGGATACTCGCGGTGGCCGCTGGCCGACGGGCACACGTGAGAGGTGGCGCTCGCGGTCTCGTGGCCCGGTGGTGTGCTGCACATCCTCCACACGCGTCGCCGCTGTATGCGGCTCGACGACGTGGCGGGCGGCCCGATGTCGCGAACGTGGCCAGCGCTCCGCCGAGCAGACCTTCAGCCGTACGCGGCGCCCGGACAACCCCGGCGCCGTCGCGGTGCCGGGCAAGGATTCCCGCTGCTGGTGACCACCACGGCGGAACGAACAGAAAGGGGCCCCTGCGCGGCCGCGTCGAGCCGGTGTGAGCCAGCCGACGCGCCCGGGGGCGGAGGAGATATATGTCGAACGCGGACACACCCGCCGTCACCGGCGGGAATACCGCCACACCCATCGCAGCTCAGCTGGCCGAACTGCCGCCCCGGATCCGGGTGCACGCCTTGGCGAAGCTGCTGGGATCGAACAGCCGTGAACTGATGGCCAAGCTCGGTGAGCTCGGCGAGACCGTACGCAGCGCGCAGTCCAGCGTCACCCGCGACGTGGCTCTCAAGCTCGCCGAAGCCCTCGCCGGCGGAGACGAGCCCGAAACCACCGAAACCACCGAGGCGCCCGTCGCCGAGACCCCCGCGGCTCCCGAGCCCGAGGTCAAGGCGGAAGCCAAGCCCGAGGTCAAGGCAGAGCCCGCCGCGCCGCAGGTGGAGGCCCCTTCGCGGCGCGTTCCGCCCGCACTGGCCGCCCCGGTGACCCCGGAGCCGCCGCAGCCGACGACCAAGCGCGCGAAGGCCGCCGTGCACGTCCCGGTGTTCGCCGCGCCGTCGCCGGTGTTCCTGCCGCCGGAGCCCGTCGCGACGAAGCCCGCCCGCAAGCCGGAGCCCGCCTTCACCCCGGCCGAAGAGACCGCCTCCGACGAGGACGAGACGCAGGCTGAGCAGGCCGAAGGTCACGGCACCGACGAGGACGGTGACGACGCCAACGGCCGTCGCCGCCGTCGTCGTGGCCGTCGTGGCCGCGGCCGGGGCAAGGGCGGCGACGAGACCTCGGATTCGGCCGAGTCCGAGAACGAAGACGAGCAGTCCGAAGAGCCTCGAGCCCCGCGCAACCGTCAGCAGCGCGCGAAGGACAAGGACGCCGAAGAGGCCGGCGCCGAGAGCACCGAAGAGGCGTCCGGCGAGTCCGACTCGGACAACGACGGCGATTCGGACAACGGCAGCAAGCGTCGCCGTCGCCGCCGCCGTCGCAAGGGCGGGGACGACGACAACGCCGAGACCACCAGCGACGACCCGCCCAACACGGTCGTCCACGTGCGCCAGGCCAAGGCCGCCGAGACCGAGCGTCCCGCCAGGGACGAGGTCCGCAGCGTGCGCGGCTCGACCAGGCTCGAGGCCAAGCGCCAGCGCCGCCGGGACGGCCGCGAGGCGGGCCGCCGTCGTGCGCCGATCCTGTCCGAGGCCGAGTTCCTCGCCCGCCGCGAGTCGGTCGAGCGCACCATGGTCGTCGCCGAGAAGGGCGAATCCACGCAGATCGGAGTGCTCGAGGACGGCGTCCTGTGCGAGCACTTCGTGACTTCGTCGGGCACCGGATCGATCGTCGGCAACGTGTACCTCGGCCGCGTGCAGAACGTCCTGCCCTCGATGGAGGCCGCCTTCATCGACATCGGCCGCGGCCGCAACGCCGTGCTCTACGCCGGCGAGGTCGACTGGGACGCCGCCGGTCTCGAGGGCAAGGCCCGCAAGATCGAGCAGGCGCTCTCCACCGGCGACTCCGTGCTGGTCCAGGTCACCAAGGACCCGGTCGGGCACAAGGGCGCCCGGCTGACCACGCAGATCTCGCTGCCGGGCCGTTTCCTGGTCTACGTGCCCGCGGGCGGCGCCACCGGTATCTCCCGGAAGCTCCCGGAGAACGAGCGCCGCCGCCTGAAGGACATCCTCAAGCGCATCGTCCCCGAGGACGCCGGTGTGATCATCCGCACCGCCTCCGAGGGCATCGCCGAGGAGGAGCTGGACCGGGACGTCCGCCGCCTCAAGGCGCAGTGGGACGTCATCAAGGAGAAGGCCGAAGCCGGCAACGGCGGCAAGAAGAACAGTGCGCCGGTCATGCTCTACGAAGAGCCGGACCTGCTGGTCAAGGTCGTGCGCGACCTGTTCACCGAGGACTTCGCCAAGCTGGAGATCCAGGGCGACAAGGCCTGGGACACCATCTACAACTACGTGCAGCACGTGGCGCCGGACCTGGCGGATCGCGTCAAGCGGTACACGGGCACCGGTTCGGCCTTCGCGGACCACCGGATCGACGAGCAGATCACCAAGGCGCTGGACCGCAAGGTCTGGCTGCCCTCGGGTGGCTACCTGGTCATCGACCGCACCGAAGCGATGACGGTCATCGACGTCAACACCGGCAAGTTCACCGGATCGGGTGGAAACCTCGAGGAGACGGTGACCAGGAACAACCTGGAGTCGGCGGAGGAGATCGTCCGCCAGCTCCGGCTCCGGGACATCGGCGGCATCATCGTCATCGACTTCATCGACATGGTGCTCGAATCCAACCGCGAGCTCGTGCTGCGCCGGCTGACCGAATGCCTCGGCCGCGACCGCACGCGTCACCAGGTCGCCGAGGTCACTTCGCTCGGCCTGGTGCAGATGACCCGCAAGAAGATCGGCACCGGGCTGCTCGAGGCGTTCTCGACGCCGTGCGAGCACTGCAAGGGCCGCGGCGTGGTCGTCTCGACCGAGCCGCAGCGCACCGGTGGCGGCGGCAACGGTCACAGCCACGGTGGTGGCAGTGGCGGTGGCGGCGGCAAGGAGCAGGGCTCCCGCCGGTCCCGCGGCCGGGGCAAGGGCGAGGACCAGGGCCAGAACGAGCCCGCCGCGGCCAAGGCCGAGGCTCCGCCGGCGCCCGCTCAGCGCGAGTCGGTGGTTTCGGCGGTCCAGGCCGTGGCCAACGCCACGAAGGCGGCCAAGGGCGAGCACTCGCACGAAGCCACCGAGAACGCCGAGGGTGCCGCGCTGAACGGCCATGCCCCGCAGGCGGCTGAGCAGCCCGCTGAGCCGGTGACGGCTTCTTCGGAGCCCGTTGCCGAGGCGACCGTCGAACAGGCGGCGGAGGCGGCTTCCGAGCCGGTTCCGGAGCCGGTCGCCGAGGCTCCCGCGACGGAACTCGCCGGTGAACCGGTGACGACTCCGGACGACGAGGCTCCGGCCGTGCGTGAAGAAGAGATCGCCGTCGTCGCGGAATCGGGCCCGGAGCCCGAAGCGCCCGAGGTTCCGGTGACTCCTGAGGCTGTTGTGACAGAAGAGGTTTCCGAGCCCGAGGCTCCTTCCGCTCAGGAGGAGACCGAGCCCGAGGTGGACGTTCCGGCCCCGGCCGTGCGCTCCACCACCCGCCGTCGTCCGCGACGGGCGGCCTCGCGGCCGGCCGGTCCGCCGGTCAAGGCGTCGGAAAAGAGCTAGTGAACACCTAGGGGCACCCCGGTGTGATCGCACCGGGGAGCCCCACGTAACCTGTAGAACGGCCCGCCACCTAGAGGCGGGCACCTTGCGCAGCATCTGGACCACCCACAGAGAACTTCTGGGTGGGCCGATCACGCAAGCCCCCACCCGTTGTCGAGTAAGCAGGAGACTTCCGTGTCGGCGTACGCGATCGTCAAGACTGGCGGCAAGCAGTACAAGGTGGCCGTCGGCGACGTCGTCGAGGTCGAGAAGCTCGAAGGCGAGCCGGGTACCGAGCACACCTTCCCCGCAGTCCTTTTTGTGGACGGTGGCGACGTCACCACGGACGCCGACGCGCTGGCGAAGGTCTCGGTCACCGGCAAGGTCGTCGAGCAGACCAAGGGTCCGAAGATCCGGATCCACAAGTTCAAGAACAAGACCGGCTACCACAAGCGCCAGGGTCACCGGCAGAAGCTGACCCGCGTCGAGGTCACCGGCATCTCCAAGTAGGACTTTCTCCGGATCTTCGTCAGAAAGAGGATTGAGCCATGGCTCACAAGAAGGGTGCGTCCAGCTCCCGCAACGGTCGCGATTCGAACGCGCAGCGGCTGGGCGTCAAGCGCTACGGCGGCCAGGAAGTCAACGCGGGCGAGATCCTGATCCGCCAGCGTGGCACCAAGTTCCACCCCGGCGTGAACGTCGGCCGTGGCGGCGACGACACGCTGTTCGCGCTGGCCGCCGGTGCGGTCCAGTTCGGCGAGAAGCGTGGCCGCAAGACGGTCAACATCGTGCCGTCCGAAGCCTGAATTTCGGCTTCGAGTTAGAACCTCTGACGAGGGGTGGGCCGGAATATCCGGGCCCACCCCTCGTTTGTTTTATGTATCCCCTTTTCTTTCGCGAGTGAATAGAGGCAAGTCATGGCGTCCCGGTTCGTGGACCGAGCGGTGATCCATCTGGCCGCCGGTGACGGTGGGAACGGCTGCGCCTCGGTGCACCGCGAAAAGTTCAAACCCCTCGGCGGCCCGGACGGCGGCAACGGCGGCAACGGCGGCGACGTGCTGCTGATCGTCGATCCGAACGTCCACACACTGCTCGACTTCCACTTCCGCCCGCACGCCCGCGCCGGCAACGGCAAGCTGGGCCAGGGCGGCAACCGCGCCGGCGCCGCGGGGGAGACGCTGGAGATGCGCGTCCCGTCCGGCACCGTCGTGATGACCGAGGACGGCGAGATCCTGGCCGACCTGGTCGGGCCGGGCACCACCTTCGTCGCCGCTCAGGGCGGCCGTGGCGGTCTCGGCAACGCGGCGCTGGCCTCCAAGGCCCGCCGGGCGCCCGGGTTCGCGCTGCTGGGCGAGCCGGGGGAGGCCCGCGACCTCGTCCTGGAGCTGCGTTCGGTCGCCGACGTCGGCCTGCTGGGCTTCCCGTCCGCGGGCAAGTCGTCGCTGATCTCGGTGCTGTCCGCGGCCAAGCCGAAGATCGCCGACTACCCGTTCACCACCTTGGTGCCGAACCTGGGCGTGATCACCGCCGGATCGACCGTGTTCACCATGGCCGACGTGCCGGGGCTGATCCCTGGCGCGAGTGAGGGCAAGGGCCTCGGCCTCGACTTCCTGCGCCACATCGAACGCTGCGCGGTGCTGGTGCACGTCATCGACTGCGCCACCTTGGAACCCGGACGCGATCCCCTGTCCGATATGGACGCGCTCGAAGAGGAACTCGCCCGCTACACCCCGAGTCTCGGCGGCGACCTCGCCGACCGGCCCCGCGTGGTGGTGCTCAACAAGATCGACGTCCCGGAGGCCGCCGAACTCGCCGAGTTCGTGCGCCCGGAACTGGAAGCCCGCGGGCTCAGTGTGTTCGAGATCTCCACGGCAACGCGGCAGGGGCTCAAGGAGCTGACCTACGCGCTCGCCGCAGTGGTCGAGAAGTACCGCGCCGACCAGCCCGCACCGGAGCCGGCGAAGGTCGTGCTGCGCCCGATGGCCGTCGACGACGCCGGCTTCACCGTCGAGCACGACCCGGAGGAGGAAGGCGCCTTCATCGTCCGGGGTGTCCGTCCCGAGCGGTGGATCCGCCAGACGAGCTTCGGCAACGACGAGGCCGTCGGCTACCTCGCGGACCGGTTACAGCGGCTCGGTGTCGAGGAAGCGCTGGCGCGCAAGGGCGCCGTGCCGGGGAGCCCGGTCACCATCGGCGACGTCCAGTTCGAGTGGGAGCCGTCGACCCCGGCCGGGGTCGCGGTGCACCTTTCGGGCCGCGGCACGGACGTGCGGCTGGAGAACACCAACCGGATCGGTGCCGCCGAGCGCAAGGAAGCCCGCCGGATCCGTCGTGACGGCCCGGACGGTATCGAAGACGAAGGCGAGATGGACGACGAGTGAGCTCAACCCGTGGTGCGATCGCCGACGCGAAGCGGGTGGTCGTCAAGGTCGGTTCCTCCGCGCTGACCACCGCCGGTGACGGTCTCGACGTGGCCAGGCTGGACGCACTGGTGGACGCGATCGCCGACCGGGTCTCCCGCGGCACGCAGATCGTGCTGGTGTCCTCGGGGGCGATCGGCGCGGGGCTCGCGCCGCTCGCGCTCGGCAAACGGCCGCGTGACCTCGCCACCCAGCAGGCCGCGGCCAGCGTGGGCCAGCTCGCGCTGGCCCACGCCTACGCCGAGTCGTTCGGCCGGTTCTCCCTGACCGTGGGCCAGGTGCTGCTGACGTCGGACGACGTCGTGCGCCGTGCGCACTACCGCAACGCGCAGAACACCTTCACGCGGCTGCTGGCCCTGGGCGCGGTTCCCGTGGTCAACGAGAACGACACCGTGGCCACCGAAGAGATCCGCTTCGGCGACAACGACCGGCTGGCCGCGTTGGTGGCTCATCTGATCGGCGCCGACGCGCTCGTTCTGCTGTCCGATGTGGACGGTCTTTACGACGGGGATCCCCGTGACGGCGCCACCCGCAAGATCGCCGAGGTCGCGGGGGAGTCCGATGTGGACGGCATCACCGTCGGAATGTCGAGCTCCGGGCTCGGCACCGGCGGCATGGTCTCGAAGCTGGCCGCGGCCCGCACCGCCGCCGGCGCCGGCATCCCGGTCCTGCTCGCCGCCGCTTCCGAAGCCGCCCGTGCCCTGACCACCGCCGAGGTCGGCACGGCGTTCGCCGCCGCGGACTCCCGGCTGTCGGCCCGCCGGTTCTGGCTGGGCTACGCCGCGGGCGCGTCCGGGAAACTGCACCTCGACGACGGCGCGGTCGCGGCCGTCGTCCGCCGCCGTCGTTCACTGCTGGCCGCCGGGATCACCGGCGTCGACGGCGACTTCCAAGCGGGCGACGTCGTCGACCTGCTCGATCTCCGGCAGCGGACCGTGGCGCGCGGTGTCGTGGCCTTCGATGCGGGCGAACTGCCCGACCTCATCGGCCGCTCCAGTCACGACCTCCCCGCGGAGCAGCGGCGTGAGGTCGTCCACGCGGACGACCTCGTTCCCCTGCGTCGCTAGGGCGCCAGGCCCGGGGGACACGAAAGGTCCAAGCGGTAGCAAGGGACCTTTTGCTACCGCTTTCCCGGAACGGCGAGGTGACCGATGAGGCGAGCCAGCTGGTCGCCGTAGGCCTCGGCGAACTCGGCGGACCCGGGGTCCTGGCCCGAGACGGCCCGGACGACGCGCGGCAGCGCCAGCGCGGCACTGGACGCGGCCATGAAGATCACCAGCAGGAAAGCCGGGTCGAGGTCGGCGGGGAAATCGCCCGCGGCCTGCCGGGCTCGCACGTACTCCACCTGCCGCTGGAGGAATCCGCGCTGCCCCTCGACGCCGATCGCGTCGGGCGCGCCGTCGGTCAGGTTCTCCCAGAGGAACAGCTTGGCGAGGTCGTGATCCCGGATTCCCGACTCGACGAAGAACCGGACGACCTCCGCGAACGGCTTGTCGTTGTCGGCGGCCGCGACGTAGTCGTCGTACATCGTCGCGGTCAGCGCGTTGTACAGCCCTTCCTTACCGCCGAAGTAGTACGAGATCAGTTGCTTGTTCACGCCCGCTTTCGCGGCGATCTCGCTGACACGCGCCGCGGCGTAGCCCTTCGCGCCGAACTCGGCCTTCGCCGCCTCCAGCAGTTGTGCCTTCGTGCGCTCGGGATCGCGCTGGCGTTCGACGGGTGCGCGGCGAGGGCTGCGCGGGGCGGCTTCGGACATGCGGCTCAGCTTAGCCGCTGACTCTCTCAAACGTACGGTTGACTTTATTATCCGTATGGTTGATAGTTGTCGGCGGAGAGAGGAGAAACCCATGACCACGAGAATCGCGATCATCGGCGGCGGAACGGGTGGGCTCTGCCTGGCGCAGGGGCTGCGCAAGGCGGGAATCGACGTGTCCGTTCACGAACGCAGCCGCACCCGGACCGAGCGGCTGCAGGGCTACCGCGTGCACATCAATCCGCACGGCTCCGCCGCACTGCACGAATGCCTGCCGTCCGAGCTCTGGCAGCGGTTCCTGGACACGACCGGCACCACGAGCGGTCCGTTCAGCTTCGTGACCGAGCGGCTGCGGGACCTGATGGTGATCGACAGCGAGCTCACCTCGAGCCCCGATCCCGCGTCGAACCATCATTCGGTCAGCCGGATCAGCCTGCATCAGGTGCTGTCCGACGGGCTCGACGGAGTTCTGCACCATGGCAAGGAGTTCGTCGGCTACCGCCGTGAAGGCGAGGTGGTCGTCTGCGAGTTCGCCGACGGCAGCAGTGTCGAAGCCGACTTGGTCATCGGCGCCGACGGGGCCAATTCCCGGGTGCGCAAACAGTTCCTTCCCGAAGCCGAGCGGGTGGACACCGGGATCATCGCGATCGCGGGCAAGCATCCGCTGACCGAAGAGACCCGCAAGCGTCTGCCCGGCCGGCTCACCGATGGTCCGAGCTTGGTGATGCCGCGGACCGGGGCGGGCCTGTTCACCGCGCCGCACGAGCTGGCCGGTGTCTCGTCGGTCAACGACGAGACCGCGGACTTCGACCCAGTCCTGTTCGACAACACCTCGAGTTACGTCATGTGGGCGTTCGCGGCGGACAACCGGCGCTACCCGGCGAATCTGTCCTCATTGGACGGTGCTGCCCTGCGGGCCTTGGTGCTGGAGCTGATCGACGGCTGGGATCCCGCGTTCAAGGAGCTGGTCGGCGGCTCACCCGAGGAGGCGGTGTCCCGGCTGCCGATCTTCACCTCGAAGCCCGTGGAGCCATGGCCGACGGGCAACGTCACCTTGCTCGGCGACGCGATCCACAGCATGACCCCGTTTCGCGGCATCGGCGCGAACACCGCGCTCCGGGACGCGCAACTGCTGTGCCGCAACCTCGTCGAAGCGCGGAAGACCGGCGCGGTGCGCTCCGCGGTCGCCGACTACGAGCAGCGGATGCGTGACTACGGCTTCGCGGCGGTGCGCGACTCGGAACGCAGTGCCCGCCAGTTCGTCTCGGAGAACCGGGCGGGCCGCACGATGGCACGGGGGATGTTCCGCTTCTTCCAGGCAGTGCCTCCGCTGAAGCGCAAGGTCTTCAGCGACCACGGCGACTCATAGCCGGGAAGGTGTGGAGATGCCCAGCAGGGACAGGCCCAGTGTCAGCGTCTTCGAGGTGAGTTCGGCCAGCAGCAGTCGTGAGTCGCGGACGCCGGGGCCTTCCGCGTCCAGCACCGGGCACTGTTCGTAGAACCGCGAGAAAACGACCGCGGTTTCGTACAGATACGTGCACAGCTTGTGGGGGAGATGCCCGGCGGTCGCGGCGCCGACCGCCTCGGGGAAGCGGGTCAGCGCGAGCGCCAACGCGCGCTCCGCTGGATGGCCGAGGAGCACCCGCGCGCCGGTGAGGTCCTGATCCGCTTTCGCCAGCACGGAACGGATCCGCGCGTTGGCGTACTGCAGATAGACCGACGTGTTCCCGCTCTTGACGAGCATCCGGTCCCAGGAGAAGACGTAATCACGTTCGCGATCGCCGGAAAGGTCGGCGTACTTGATCGCGCCGATCCCGATCGCCCTGGCGACCTCTTCCCTGCTTTCGGGGGAGAGGTCCGCCCGGTCGTCGATCACTTCGGCGGCGTGGGAGATGGCCTCGGTGAGCAGGTCGGAAAGACGGACCGACTCACCCGCCCGGGTCTTCATGGCACGGCCGTCCTCGCCGAGCACCGAGCCGAACCCGATGTGCTCGGCTCGATGCTCCTCGCGGAGCCAGCCGGCGGCCCGGCACACGGCGAACACCATCGCGAAGTGCTGCGCTTGCGGCGCACCGACGACGTAGAGCAGATCGGTGACGCCGCGTTGTTCTGTCCAGTACCGCAGGGTCGCGAGATCGGTGGCCGCGTAGCCGTCTTCACTCGACCTGGGTGAAATGCTGTGTCAACTCGTCGACCAGACGCTGCCACAGCGCCAGAGTCTCTTCGTCACCGCTTTGCAGGAGCACGACACGCTCGCGCCGAGATGGTTGTGCGGGACGACTTCATGCCCGGCGAACCGTGACAGCCGGACGATCGCGTCGCCGATGACGGACGACCGCCGGTGCCCGACGTGCATTTCCTTCGCCACGTTCGGGCTGCTGTAGTCGACGGCGATCCGCCGAGGATGTGGCGTCGCCGCGACACCCAGCCGCGGGTCGCTGTTGAGCGCGGTCGTCCGCTCTTCCAGCCAGGAAGAGCGCAGCGTGAAGTTGAGGAAGCCCGGCCCCGCGACCTCCGGTGGTTCGGCGAGATCGGCGACGTCGAGGCGCGCCGCGATGTCGGCGGCGATCTCCCTCGGCGGTTTCCCGAGCCGTTTGCCCAAGCTCATCGCGAGATCGCACTGATAGTCGACGCCGTTCTGTGCGGAGACCCGCACGAGGGCGGACGGCGGTTCGAAGTCGGTGACGTGGCGAAGGGCCGCCATCACGCGTCGCGCCAATTTCTCGCTTACATCGCCGAACAACACGGTGTCCCTCCTTCGCGCTAGTCGTAGGAGCGCGAGGGTAGCCACCTACCTCGTCGTCGGCGACGGAGTTTCAGCGCAGGTCGCTGCCCTTCGTCTCCGGCAGGGTCCGGATGACGAAGAACGCGATCACCGCTCCGGCGGCCACGTACCAGAAGAACAGCGTCGAGAGCCCGGCGTCGGACAGCGCCGTGAGCACCAGGGGAGCGGTCCCGCCGAATAACGCGACGGTCAGGTTGTACCAGGCGCCGATGCCCAAGCCGCGCAGTTCGGTGGGGAACAGCTCGCTCATGATCGCGGGCGCGATCGACGTCATCGCCGTGTACAGGCAGAGCCCGACGCAGAACACGACGAGCAGCCCCGGCAGTCCCGGCCGGACCAAAGTGGACAGCGGGACGATGAGGATCGCGGTCGCCGCCGCCCAGACGAGCAGCTGTGGCTTGCGGCCGAAGCGATCCGATAGCGCGCCCATCGGGTACTGAAGCGCGACGAACAACGCCGTCGCGATCGACAACGCGAGGAACACGTCGACATCGTCGGCCTTGCGGGTCTTGACCGCGAACGAGGTCAGGGCGCTGAAGAACGTGTAATAGCAAAGGGTCGACAGCATCGAGAAGCCCACGAGCTGCACAACGGCCCGCGGGTGCTCGCGAAGCGTGGTGCGCAGCGGTCGCTCGACCCTGCGCGCCGTCGACTTCTTCTCCTCGAAGATCTCGGTCTCGGCGAGACTGCGCCGCAGCCACAGGCCGATGATGCCGAGAACGCCGCCGAGCAGGAACGGGATCCGCCAGCCGTACGCCGTCAGATCCGCCTTGGACATCGTCCGCGCGAGCGCGAACCCGAGGATCGAGGCGATCAGGACGGCGGAACCGGTCGAGATGTAGAAGAAGGCGGAGTACCGCCCGCGGCGGGCGGGCGGCGCGATCTCCCCGAGGTACGCCGAAGCGTTCGAGACCTCGCCGCCGAGCGACAATCCTTGAGCCACCCTGGCCAGCAGCAACAGGATCGGGGCCAGCCAGCCGACCTGGTCGAACGTCGGCAGGAGGCCGATGGCCACCGAACCGCCCGCCATCAGGACGATGGTCAGGATCATCGCGGGCTTCCGGCCTTTGATGTCGGCGAACCGGCCGAGCAACATCCCGCCGAGCGGCCGGAAGAAGAACGCCAGCGCGTACGTCGCGAAGGTGTTGATCAACGCCAGGGCTTCGTTGCCCTTCGGGAAGAACTCGCTGGCGAAGTAGATGCTGAAGGTCGCGTAGATGGTCCAGTCGAACCATTCCAGCGCGTTCCCGACACTGGCGGCGAACAACTTCTTCACCGGGAGCCGATGCCTCAGCCGCTCCGTCGTCGCGTCCGCCATCGGCACCTCCGTACTCGCGCGTGGACGGAACCTTGCCAGAAAGTCCCCGCTCGGGGAAGAACCTGTCGAATGTCGGGATTATCGGTTACGAAGTGCTCGCGAGAGCGAACGGCAGTACGGCGCGAGCACCGGCCTGTCGGAGCAAGCGCGCGGACAGCGTCATCGTCCATCCGGTGTCGATCAGGTCGTCGACGAGCAGGATCGGTCCCTCGGCCGAGGCGACTTCGGCGGCGAGCCCTTCGGAAAGGCTGAGACGATTCCACAGGTCGGCCAGCCGCTGCGCGCTGTTCGCCTGGCGAGGGGGCGGCCCCGCCGAAGTCATGGCGCCCAGATAGTTCAGCCGCCCGATGGAGGCCAGCTTCGTCGCCAGGCTGTGGACCAGCTGGGGACGGGTGGCGGACGGCACCTCCACGACCGCGACCGGACGCTCGGCCCACTGCCAACCCTTGAGCACCTCGATACAGGCTTGGAAGACCGGATCGGGGAGTTCGGTGTCCCCCGCGGACGGGCCGACGAGTTCGCGCAGCCGCGTGCCCCAGCCGACGTCGGTCACCCGCCCGACGACCTGGCCGGTCTCGGCCTGCTCACCCGCGGGCAGCCGTCCGGAGAGCGGGACCTCCAGCCCGGCCATCCCGGTCGGCCACATCTTCCGCGGCGCGACCTCGACCCCCGGACGGCGCAGCCGCTGCCGGGTGGCGTCGACGACGTCGTCGGAAATCGTGGTGTCCCACTGCTTTCCGGTGCAGTTGTCACACCGCCCGCAGGGTGTCGCCTCGGGATCGTCCAGCTGCTTGCGCAGGTACTCCATCCGGCAGCCGGTGGTTTCGAGGTACGCCAGCATGGCGTTCTGTTCGTTCGTCCGTGCCGCGCTCACCCGCGCGTAGCGTTCCTTGTCGTACTGCCACTCCTCGCCGGTGCCTTCCCAGCCGCCCTTCACCCGCCGGACGGCGCCGTCTACGTCCAGCACCTTGAGGACCATCTCCAGCCGGGACCGGGACAGCTCGACGAACGGTTCGAGCGCGGGTGTCGACAGTGGACGGTCCGCGTACGCCAGCGCGTTGAGCACCTGGGTCACCCGCAGTTCGTCCGGGAACGCGAGCGAGCCGAAGTACGCCCAGATGTCCTTGTCCTCGTGGCCCGGCAACAGGATCACTTCGGCGCGATCGACGCCACGTCCGGCACGGCCGACCTGCTGGTAGTACGCGATGGGGGAGGACGGAGCCCCGAGATGGACGACGAAGCCCAGATCCGGCTTGTCGAACCCCATGCCCAGCGCCGAAGTGGCCACCAGCGCCTTGACGTTGTTGTTCAACAGATCGTCTTCGGCCGCTTGCCGGTCCGCGGGGTCGGTCTTCCCGGTATAGGCGGCGACCGGATAGCCGCGTTCGGTCAGCAATCCCGCCACGTCGTGGGCCGCGGCGACGGTGAGCGTGTAGATGATCCCGGAGCCAGGCAGTTCCTCCAGATGGTCGGCCAGCCAGGCGAGCCGGGCCTGCGACGTCGGCAGCTTGGCCACCGAGAGGTGCAGGCTTTCGCGGTCCAGGCTGCCGCGCAGGACGAGGGTGTCGCTCCCGTTGCCGATGCCGAGCTGTTCGGCGACGTCGGTCGCCACCCGGTCGTTCGCGGTCGCGGTGGTGGCGAGCACGGGGACGCCGTCGGGCAGGTCCTTCAGCAGCGTTCGCAGCCGGCGGTAGTCCGGCCGGAAGTCGTGACCCCAGTCCGAGATGCAGTGCGCCTCGTCGACCACGAGCAGGCCGGCGCTCGCGGTCAGCTTCGGCAGGACGGTGTCCCGGAAGTCCGGGTTGTTGAGCCGTTCCGGGCTGACCAGGAGGACGTCGACCTCGCCTGCCGCGATCGCGGCCTGGACCTGATCCCACTCCTGCGGGTTCGCGGAGTTCATCGTCGCCGCGTGGATGCCCGCCCTCGCCGCCGCGGAGATCTGGTTGCGCATCAGCGCGAGCAGCGGCGAGATGATCACGGTCGGGCCGTTGCCCCGCTCCCGCAGCAACGCGGTGGCCAGGAAGTACACCGCGGACTTCCCCCAGCCGGTGCGCTGCACGACGAGCGCGCGACGGCGGTGCGCGACCAGCGCCTCGATGGCCGTCCACTGGTCGTCACGCAGGCGGGCGCCCTCGCCCGCCAATGACTGGAGGAGGGTCTCGGCGCGATCCCGGAGAGTCGATGTGTCCACGTCCCCACCTCTACCCCATGCCACCGACGAAGTCGCGATCGGCATGTCGTGAACGGACCGTTCATCCATGGAACCGACTGTAATGTGATCCAGATCACCACCGGTCGGTGGGTCCGGCGACCCGAGCGTGAAGCCTCGAGCGCTGTATAGGCTCACGACCCATGTCACCACGCAGGATCGGGGTCATGGGCGGCACGTTCGACCCCATTCACCACGGGCACCTCGTCGCGGCCAGTGAGGTCCAGTCGCGGTTCGCGCTCGACGAGGTCATCTTCGTGCCCACCGGTCAGCCGTGGCAGAAGTCCGACAGGGTGGTCACCCGCGCCGAGGACCGCTACCTGATGACGGTGATCGCGACGGCGTCCAACCCCGTCTTCTCGGTCAGCCGCGTCGACATCGACCGCGTCGGGCAGACCTACACCGTCGACACCCTGCGCGACCTGCGCGCGGAGTACCCGGACGACCAGCTGTTCTTCATCACCGGCGCGGACGCGCTCGAACAGATCCTCACCTGGCGCAACGCCGACGAGCTGTTCGACCTCGCGCATTTCATCGGCGTCACCAGGCCGGGTTACCGCCTCAACTCGCAGCATCTGCCGAGCGGGAAGGTGAGCCTGGTCGAGGTGACCGCGATGGCGATCTCGTCCACCGCGTGCCGCGAGCGGGTCGAAGGCGGGGAGCCCGTCTGGTACCTCGTCCCCGACGGTGTGGTGCGCTACATCGCCAAAAAGGACCTCTATCGCAAAGACCGGGGATCCCCACCGGGTACCCTCGTCGGGCGCACCCGCGAGTAAAGCCATCTGTTTGAGGAGAACTGTGACAGCCACGTCCGAGGCACGAGAGCTGGCCGTAGCGGCCGCCCATGCGGCGGCGGACAAGAAGGCGAGCGACGTGGTCGTGCTGGACGTGTCCGACCAGCTGGTCATCACCGACGCCTTCGTCATCGCGTCCGCGCCCAACGAGCGCCAGGTCGGCGCCATCGTCGACAACGTCGAGGAGCAGCTGCGGCTCGGCGGGCACAAGCCCGTCCGCCGTGAAGGCGCCCGCGAGGGCCGCTGGGTCCTGCTGGACTACGTCGACGTCGTCATCCACGTCCAGCACCAGGAGGAGCGCTCCTTCTACGGTCTCGAGCGGCTCTGGAAGGACTGCCCGCGGATCGAGGTCGAAGGTTTGGAGACACCCGCCGAGGAGGACCCCGCCGACGCGCAAGGCGCCTCGTGAGCCCGCGGCGGCTGGTGCTCTGGCGCCACGGCGAGACCGATTACAACGCGGCGGGCCGGATGCAGGGGCATCTGGACTCCGCGCTGACCCCGGTCGGCTGGAACCAGGCCAGGTTCGCCGTGCCCGCGCTCGCCCGGTTCTCCCCGGATCTGGTGATCGCCTCGGATCTGCGCCGCGCGACCGACACGGCCACGGTGCTCACCGAGGCCATCGGCGTCCCGCTGCGCATCGACAAGCGCCTTCGGGAAACCCATCTGGGTGAATGGCAGGGCTTCACCGGCCGGCAGGTCGACGAGGCGTACCCCGGTGAACGCGCACGCTGGCGCGTCGACGCGACCTGGGCGCCGCCCGGCGGCGAGTCGCGGGTCGACGTCGCCGGACGCGCGATGGAGGTCGTCGCGGACCTGGACCAGCCCAATTCCGACGCCGGCGACGCGGTGCTGCTGGCGACGCACGGCGGTCTGATCATCGCGCTGACCGCGAAACTGCTCGGTCTGCCGGTCGAGTCCTGGCCGTCGCTGGGCGGGATCGCGAATTGCCACTGGGTCGAGCTGACCAGGCGCGACGGCAACTGGCGCTTGGCCGCCTACAACGCGGGAATCACCGGCTGATCCATGGCCCCGCGCCTGCTCGTGTTCGGCGATTCCCTCAGCTTCCACGGCCCGGACGGCCCGCACGCCGCCGACGACGCACGTCTGTGGCCCAACATCGCCGCCGAAGCGCTCGGCGGCGGTGGAGTGGACCTCGTCGCCGGATTCGGCTGGACCGCCCGTGACGCCTGGTGGTCGTTGATCGGCGACCCGCGGGTCTGGGCGGATCTCCATCACGTCGACGCCGTCGTGCTGGCCGTCGGGAGCATGGACACGCTGCCCTCTCCGCTGCCCACCTACCTGCGCACCGGCCTCCGCTACCTGCGGCCTGACCCGCTGCGACGCGTGGTGCGCAAGGCGTATCTGGCCGCCCAGCCCCGGCTCGCGATCGCCCTCCGGGGACGTCCGGTGGTCTTGCCGTCGAAGCTCACCGTCCAGTACCTCGACACCGCCGTCGGAGCCTTGCGCGCGCTGCGACCGGAGCTGCCGATCTTCGGCATGCTGCCCTCGGTGCACCGATCCGACTCGTACGGCCGGGTCCACACCGCCCGCGCCGGTGCCACGGCCGCCCTTGCCGAATGGGGCCGTCGTGCGGACGTCCCGCTGCTGGATCTCGAAGCGGTGGTCGGCGAGCACGTGCTGAGCGGCCGGGGCAATCCGGACGGCATGCACTGGGGATGGGAAGGACATACCGCCGTCGGCACGGAAATGGCCCGCCTGATGGCCCCGGTGCTCCGCCCCGCGGCAACGTAGGCTGGCTGCCGTGTCGGTCGCCGTAGTCACGGATTCCACCGCCCACCTACCGGAAGGCTTCGCCGAACGGAACGGGATCCGGGTGGTCCCGTTGCACGTCCTCGTGGACGGCGTCGTGTTCCTGGACGGCGTCGAGATGGGTCCCGCGGCCCTGGCCGAGGCGCTCGGTAAACGCAGCCTGGTGACGACTTCCCGGCCGACGCCCGCCGAGTTCGTCAAGGAGTTCCGGGCGGCGCTGGCCGAGGGCGCGGACGCCGTCGTGTCGGTGCACCTGTCCCGGGAGTTGTCGGGGACCTGGGAGGCGGCCGTGCTCGCGGCACAGGAGGTCGGGCCGGACAAGGTGCGCGTGGTCGATTCGCGCAGCACCGCGATGGGGCTCGGGTTCGCCGCCCTGCGCGCGGCGAGCGCCGCCGCGAACGGAGCCGAGCCTGCCGAGGTGGAGGCGGCCGCGGTCGACGCGGTGAGCCGCTCGGAGACCCTGTTCGCCGTCGAGACCCTCGAATACCTGCGCCGTGGCGGGAGGATCGGCCCGGCGGCCGCCCTGCTCGGCACGGCGCTCGCGGTGAAACCGGTGCTCCACATGTCCGAAGGCCGGATCCAGCCTCTGGAGAAGGTGCGGACGATGAATCGCGCGGTGGCGCGGCTGGTCGAACTCGCCGTGAAGGCGGCCGAAGGCGGGCTCGCCGACATCGCCGTCCACCACCTGGCTTCGCCGGAACGCGCGGTCGAACTGGCCAACCGGCTCGAGGAATCCATCGACTGCCCGGAAGGGTGCGTGGTCTCGGAAATCGGCGCTGTCATCGGGGCCCATACCGGCCCCGGTGTGCTCGGTGTCGTGATCCAGCGAGCGGGTTAGGGAAACCCGCCAGCGTCCCATACGGCCCCGACGGAAACCGGTGATCCGGTCTCGGCCGCGGCCGGGTTGTCCACAACACCCCACTTGTCCACAGTCTCGGGATTCACCACTGCCGCCCGTCGCCCCCGCTCCGTAGCGTCGTTCACGTGTTCGACCAAACCGCCCGGTCACCGGGTCCCTCCGTCAACGCCAGGCTGGCGTGGCTGGCCGCGCAGCTGTCGGCGCCCACCCAGGGCCCGCCCGCGGGCAGGCTCGTACGCCGCTGGGTGCCCGCCCGGTTCACGGCGGACGGGATCCCGGTGAACCGGCGGTGGCTCGCCGTGGTGGCCGTGCTGATCGCGGTGGCCGTGATCGTGACCGGAGCGATCGCCTGGTTCGGACACCGGCCAGGGGCGGAAACCCCGCCGCCCCTGCCGTCGGCGAAGGCCGCCGGAGATGTCCCCGCCGCGGCGGGCAAGGCGCCTCTGGTGGTCAGCGTCGTCGGCCGGGTGCTCAAACCCGGCCTGGTCACGCTCCCTCCGGGCGCACGGGTCGCCGATGCCCTCACGGCGGCCGGTGGGGCACAGCCCGGAACGGATCTGACCGGCGTGAATCTGGCCCGGCGGCTCGCCGACGGTGAGCAGGTGGCCGTCGGCGTCGCCGTTCCGGCCGCGGCCGGAACGGCGGCACCGGTGGGGAAGCTCGACCTGAACACGGCGACGGCCGAGCAACTCGACACCCTGCCCGGGGTCGGCGAAGTGATGGCGAAACGCATCGTCGACTGGCGGTCCGGGCACGGTGGGTTCACCACCGTCGAGCAACTCCGTGACGTAGAAGGGATCGGCGAAAGTAAATATCGAAAACTCCGGGAAGTGGTGTCCGTCGGATGAACCCGTCCGCCGATCCGTCCGAAGTGGACACCGCGTCGTGGCGGGGTCAAGACCTGCGGCTGTTACCGGCCGCGGCGACGGCCTGGCTCGGCACTCTTTCCGGGTTACTCGCCGGCTGGTGGATCACGATGCTCTGCGGTGCGGCCGCCGTGGTGCTCGCGATCGCCGCCGGTGTCCGTGCCCGCCGGACGGCGTCCCGGTGGGTGGCGGGCCTGGCCGCCCTGGCGGTCCTCGGCGTGCTCACCGCCGGTCCGGTGGCGCTGCGGATCCGGGCCGCCGAGCACGACGACCTCCGTGCCGCCGCCGCACGGGGGAGCGACCTCACCGCGAGGGTGGTGGTCACCGAGCGGCCACGTCCGGTCCGCGGTGCCGGATACGCCGATCGCCAGGCAGGCACCCGCCTGGTGGTCGTCGCCGCGACGGTGGACACCGCGGTGGCGGGTGAGCAGGTGGTGGATTCGGCCGGCCGGATCCTCCTGCTCGCTCCCGCCGAGGGGTGGACGGACCTGCTGCCCGGGCAGCAGGTCACCGCCTCCGGACGGCTCGCGCCGGCGAAGGGGGCCGAACTGACGGTCGCGGTCCTCTCGGTGCGAGGTCCGCCGTCGGCCGTAGGACCGGCGCCCTGGTGGCAGCGAGCCGCGGAATCGCTGCGCACCGGGCTCCGGGAACTGTGCGCCGTCCTCCCGGAGGAGGAGGCCGGTCTCGTGCCCGGACTGGTCGTGGGGGACACGAGCACGCTGTCCCCGAGGGTCGAACGGGAGTTCACGGACTCCGGCATGTCCCACCTGATGGCCGTGAGCGGTGGGAACGTGGCGATCGTCTGCGGCTCGATCCTGCTCCTGTTGAGAGTGCTCCGGGTCGGGCCGCGGACTTCCGCCGCCGCGGCCGCCGCGGGGCTCGCCGGGTTCGTGGTCCTCGCCGGGCCCGCACCCAGCGTGCTCCGCGCCGGGGTGATGGGAGCGGTCGGGCTGCTGGCGCTGGCGCTGGGGCGCCGGGGTTCGGCGCTGCCCGCGCTGGCGTTCGCGGTGGCCGGGCTCGTCGTGGCTGACCCCGCGATGGCCGCCGACTTCGGGTTCGCGCTTTCGGTGCTGGCCACGGCCGGGCTTGTACTGCTGGCGCCGAGGTGGGCGGAATGGCTGGTCGGACGCGGTGTCCCGGCCGGCTACGCCGAGGGGCTGGCCATCCCGCTGGCCGCGTTCGTGATGACGGCGCCGGTCATCGCGGGTATGGCGGGATCGGTCAGTCTCGTCTCGGTGGTGACCAACTTGCTCGCGGCGCCGGTGGTCGCCCCGGCCACCGTGTTCGGCGTGCTCGCCACCGCCGTCGGGCCGTGGTGGCCGTCCGCGGGCAGGCTGCTGGTCCGCTTGACCGAACCCGAGGCGAGCTGGCTCATCACCGTGGCCCGCCATGGCGCCCGGGCGCCGGGAGCGGTCGTGGACTGGCCGGATGGCTGGTGGGGCGGGCTTCTGGCGGCCGGTCTGCTCGCCGTGCTGCTCGTCCTCGTCCGGCTGCGGCACGCCAGGATCCTGCTGGCGATCGCGTTGGCCACCGGGCTGGTCGTCTTCGTACCGGTGCGGGTGCTGGCACCGGCATGGCCACCGTCGTCGTGGACTGCCGTCGCCTGCGACGTCGGACAGGGCGATGCCGTCGTCCTCGCCACGGGCGAGCAGGGGAGGGCGGTCCTGGTCGACACCGGGCCGGAACCGGGACCGGTGGACGAATGCCTGAGCAGGCTCGGTGTGGACCGCCTGCCGCTGATCGTGCTGAGTCATCTGCACGCCGACCACATCGGCGGTCTCGGATCCGTCTTCGAGGGCCGGTCGGTCGGGGCGGTCGCCGTCGGCCCGGGCCGGGCCCCCGCGTGGGCGTGGCAGCAGGTCGCGGACGAGACGGCGCGCCGCGGGATTCCCTTGCTGGAGCTGGAGATCGGGCAACGGCTGGACTGGCCGGCGTTGTCACTCGACGTACTGGGACCGCGCTATGTCACCCGGCGATCGGTTCGCGAACAGGACGGTACGGTGATCAACAACGGTTCCGTCGTCCTGCGCGCCGGGACCTCGGCGGGCCGGTTGCTGCTGACAGGTGACATCGAGCTCGCCGCACAGGCCGACCTGATGGCCGAGGGCGCCGATCTGCGTGCCGACATCCTTAAGGTCCCGCACCACGGAAGCCGTTACACGGCACCGGATTTCCTCAACGCCGTCGCGCCGAGGGCCGCGTTGGTGAGTGTCGGTGCCGGAAACACCTATGGTCATCCGAACAAGTCCACTTTGGACAATCTGGTGGCCGTCGGCGCGTCGGTCGCCAGGACGGACACGGACGGCGACACCGCGGTGGTCGCCGACGCGCGCGGCCTCGCCCTCGTGCGCCGGGGCGAGCCCCGCGGCCCGCCTCGTTCGTGAGGCGGGCCGGCGGGAACTCAGATGCCTAGGGCCTTTCAGATGCCTAGAGCCTTCAGATGCCTAGAGCCTCGCGGACCGCGTCGGCCGAGGCGCTGACGGTGGCCTTCGGGCCGATCTTGTCCTCGACGGCGTCAAGGGTCTTGAGGCCGTCACCGGTGATCAGCAGGACGATCTCCTCGTCCGGGTTCAGCTTGCCGGTCTCGATGAGCTTCTTGGCCGTCGCGACGGTGACCCCGCCCGCGGTCTCGGTGAAGATGCCCTCGGTGCGGGCGAGCAACCGGATGCCCTCGACGACCTCTTCGTCGGTGACGTCTTCGATCGCGCCGCCGGTGCGGTTGACCACGTCGAGGACGTAGGGGCCGTCGGCCGGGTTCCCGATCGCCAGCGACCGGGCGATCGTGTCCGGCTTGACCGGCTGGACGACGTCGTGTCCCGCGCGGAAGGCCGCCGAGACGGGCGAGCAGCCGGTGGCCTGCGCGCCGAACACCTTGTACGGCGTCTCGTCGACGAGGCCGAGCTGACCGAACTCACGGAAACCCTTGTCCACCTTGGTGAGCTGGGAACCGGAGGCGATCGGCACCACGATCTGGGAGGGGAGCCGCCAGCCGAGCTGTTCGGCGACCTCGAAGGCCAGCGTCTTGGAGCCCTCCGAGTAGTAGGGCCGGACGTTCACGTTGACGAACGCCCAGCTCTCCTGCTCGGCGGCGAGCTGGGTGGCGAGCCGGTTCACGTCGTCGTAGTTGCCGTCGACCGCGATCAGGTCTCCGTCGTACACGGCGGTGGTGAGGATCTTGGCGCGCTCGAGGGTCTTCGGGATCAGCACGACCGACCGCCAGCCGGCGCGGGCCGCCGCGGCGGCGACGGCGTTGGCCAGGTTGCCGGTCGACGGACAGGCCAGCACGTCGAACCCGAACTCACGGGCGGCGGCCAGTGCGACGGCGACCACGCGGTCCTTGAACGAGTGGGTGGGGTTCCCGGTATCGTCCTTGACCCAGACCTTCTTGACGCCCAAGGCTTTCGCGAGCCTGTCGGCCTGGATGAGCCGGGTGGCGCCGGGTTCGGTGTTGGGGATTTCTTCGACGTTCGAGGGAACGGGAAGGAGCTTCTTGTAGCGCCAGATGTTCTTCGGCCCGGCTTCGATGTCCTCGCGGCGCACGCGGCCGAAGTCGTAGGCGACCTCGAGCGGCGAGAAGTCCTCGGCGGAAACGAATTCGGGGGCGAGCGGCTGCCGGTGTCCCTCTTCCTTCGACACCAGTTCGACGGCCGGTCCGAGATCCGGGGTCTTGGTGGTGGAGGTCGTGCCGAGGGTTGCGGTCATCGCGAGGTCCTTTCCTCATCTGCCCCGCCGTGGCGGGCCGGAATTGGCACCGTGTTCGTCAGCTACCCCGCGATCGCGGGATGACAGGCTGACGCCGGTTGCCGGGGCTTCATCGGGCCGTTCCCTCTGCCCCTCTGGATGAGCGGTATTCGATTGTCGGCACGCGTGTCATCGCGTCGCCTCGCCAACACCGTACGACATGAGGCTCAGGTGGGGCCACCGTGCCCGGAACACATCACCGGGCAAAGCACACGAGAGGAGGAGTGGCAGGATCGTCACCGTGACGACGCAAGCTTCCGCCCCATCGCCGCTGGTCCTGGTTCTCGGTGAGGAAGAGCTGCTGATCGAACGTGCGGTCCGCAGTGCTTCGGACGCGGCCAAAGCGGCCGATCCGACGGCGGATCTCACCCGGATCCGGGTGTCGGACCTCACAGTCCCGGCACTCGCGGAAATGGTCAGCCCCTCGCTGTTCGCCGAGGGCCGGGTGATCGTCCTCGAATCCGCGCACGACATCTCGCAGGAGCTCGCCGACGGCGTCATGGCCTACGTCAAGGCGCCCGCCGACGGCATCGTGCTCGTCGTCGTGCACAGCGGAGGCGGCCGGAGCAAGGCCGCGAAAGGGCTTCCCGCCGCCTTGAAGAAGGCCGGCGCGGAGGTCGTCGAGTGCCCGAAGCTGACCAAGGCCGCGGAGCGGGAATCCTTTGTCCGCAACGAGGTCCGCCGGGTCGGCGGGAAGATCGACGGTGCGGCCGTGCTCGCGCTGATCGACGCCGTCGGCTCGGATCTGCGCGAGCTGTCATCGGCCGCGACCCAGCTCGTCGCGGACGCCGGTGGGGTGGTCGACGAGCAGGCGGTCCGGCGCTACCACCGTGGCCGTGCGGACGTGAACGGATTCGCGGTCGCCGAGAAGGCCGTGGCCGGCGACAAGGCGGCGGCGCTGGAGTCGCTGCGCTGGGCGATGCAGCTGGGCGTACCGCACGTGCTGGTGGCGGACGCCCTCGCCGACGCCGTCCGGACGATCGCGCGGGTGTCCGGCGCCGGTCGCGGGAACCCGAATCAGATGGCCGGCGAGCTGGGGATGCCGCCGTGGAAGGTGCGCAAGGCGCAGGGGCAGGCCCGCGGCTGGGGGCAGGACGGCCTGGCCACCGCGATGCGGGTGGTCGCCCGGCTCAACGCCGAGGTCAAGGGGGTCGCGGCCAACCCGGAGTACGCGCTGGAGCGGGCCGTCCTGGAGGTCGTCGGCGCCCACGGCACCAGCCGCTGAGAAACAAGCCGCCGAGAACAGCGAAAAGGCCCCGGCGACTCGTGTCGCCGGGGCCTTTCGAAAGCCGATCAGAGAGAGTTCGCGCGCTTCGCGAGCGCGGACTTCTTGTTGGCGGCCTGGTTGGCGTGGAGAACGCCCTTGGTCACGGCCTTGTCCAGCTTCTTGGCCGCGTCCTTCTGCAGCTCCAGGGCCTTGGCCTTGTCACCGGCGTCGGCGGCCTCGCGGAACTTGCGGATCGCGGTCTTCACCGAGGACCGGATCGCCTGGTTGCGCTGACGCGCCTTCTCGTTGGTGGTGATGCGCTTGATCTGCGACTTGATGTTGGCCACGGGGGCGCTCCTCTTGAATCTCTCGGTGGTTTCACCGTCGCGCTGTGACCGGCCCTGCGCGCTCGCGAGAGCGGCGCGGGTTTCCTCCATGACGGAATGCCACACGACGGCGAGAAGCAAGCTTAACAGCCGTCCCGGGGTGGCTCGCGGCAGCCTCGGGACGGCTGCTTGCGGTACGGTGAAGATCGTAGTGCCTAGGGTTCCGCCGCCTGCCCGGCCGGCGAAAACACACAATCAGGGCAGACGGGACCGGTCCGAGCGGCACCATCGGCGGAGCCGGAAGCGCCGCCGTTCATCTGACGGGACAAAAGCCTGGAGGACCGGGTTTTCCGCGTGCGCGGAAAACGTGAAAGGTCCGCCGTGAACGCCACCGCCCTGTCCTTCGTCATCATCGCCGCGGTCATCCACGCGGGCTGGAACCTCGCCGCCAAGCGGATCCGCCGGGGCGGAGCCCGGTTCGTCTGGGCTTACTACAGCCTTTCCGCGATCCTGCTCATCCCCGTGATGGCGGTCTCGCTGGCCGTGGAGCCACAACGTCCACAGTGGACCTGGCTGTTCGCCGCCGTGGTCACCGCGGTGTTCCACGTCACCTACGGCGTTGTCCTCCAACGGGGATACGCCGTCGGCGATCTGTCCGTCGTCTATCCCGTCGCCCGCGGCACCGGGCCGTTGATCTCGGTGCTCGCCGCCGTCGTGTTGCTCGGTGAGCGGCCGGGGCTCCTCGGCCTGGTGGGCGCGTTCCTCGTGGTCGCCGGGGTGCTGGTGATCGGCACCGGGCGAGCACCGGCGCACGCCGACGCCGCCGATCGTGCCGCTCGCCGCAAAGGTCTGGCCTACGGCCTGCTGACCGGTCTCACGATCGCCGCCTACACACTGTGGGACGCGCATTCGGTCACCGGTCTCGGTGTCCCGCCGATCGTGTACTTCGGGACCGGTGCGATCGTGCAGAGCCTGCTCATGGCGCCGTACGCCCTGAAGGATCGCGAGGAGATCTCGTGGCTCTGGCGTGAGCACAAGCGTGAGGTCGTCATCGTCGGCGTGCTCTCGCCGGTCGCCTACCTGCTGGTGCTCTACGCCCTCCAGATCGCCCCGGTGAGCCTCGTCGCACCCGCGCGCGAGCTGAGCATCGTCTTGGGCGGCATCGCCGCCTGGCTGGTCCTGGGGGAGGCGAACGCCGTCCGCAGGCTGGCCGGTTCGGTGGTGGTGCTGGCGGGGATCGCCGCGATTGCGATGGCCTGAACCCATCCGGTAGGGATGAGCCATGGACGTGCTGAGCAGCAGGGTGCTGATCCACCCGAAGGACCTCGACGTGTCGACGGCGTTCTATCGGGACACCCTGGGCCTGGCCATCGACAAGGAGTTCCCCGGCGGCACGGTGTTCTTCGCCGGGAACGGATCGATCGAGATCGTCGGTACCGGAGAGACCGGTCCGACCCCTGACGTCGCCTTGTGGCTGCAGGTCCGGGATCTGGCCGCGGCGCTCGAGGAGCTCGAGGCGAAAGGCCTGGAACCCGTCCGCGGCGCGCGGCGCGAACCGTGGGGACTGGACGAAGCGTGGATCGCCGACCCGGACGGCACCAGGATCGTGCTGGTCGAAGTGCCGCGCGAGCATCCGTTGCGCACTGATCCGCGCTAGCTCAGCGGCTTGATCGCGCGCAGCTGAGCGGCGAGGGAGGCGCCGAATCCCGGAGGGTCCCAGGTCCAGGTCTGCAGATCGACGAAGCCGGCGTCGGCCGCTTCGTCGGCCAGCTCGTGCCGGGAGACCGGAAGCCACTTCTCGTGCGACGAAATCAGCAGCCTGCCACCGGGGCGCAACACCCGGAACAGCTCGGCGAATCCGGCCGCCCGGTCGTCCCACAGCTGCACGTTGTTGACGCTCAGGACCACGTCGACGCTCTCGTCGGGCTCACCTGTGGAGTCCGCGGTGCCCTGCCGCAGCTCCACCCTGTCGCCGCAGCGGCGGCGAGAACGGGCAAGCATCTCCGGGGACGGGTCGACACCGATGGCGCGGCCCGCGAGTTCGGCCGTGGCCTGCAAGCCGACGCCGGGGCCGGGGCCCACGACCAGGGCGGTCTCGCCGGATTCGATCGACGCGAGCTCGACGACGCGAAGCTCGGTGGCGGCATTGCCGTGCGCCATCGCCCGGCCGCCGAACCGGCCTAGCAATCCCCGGGGATGGCCGAACGTGCGGTCGAGCATTTGGGACAGTGAAGTACTCATACATCGAGGGCACCACAGCTCATCACGGGCCGCATCGGGGATGACCCCCACTCGCACCCGGAGCGGCATGGGACCATAGAGCTGGCACACCCCGACCTTCGCGAGGAAACCCGTTGACGACGTTCGCCGACACGACCTTCACGCCCCCGGAGCTCATCCGGAACTTCTGCATCATCGCGCACATCGACCACGGCAAGTCGACCCTGGCCGACCGGATGCTGCAGCTCACCGGCGTGGTCGAGGAACGGGCCATGCGGGCTCAGTACCTCGACCGGATGGACATCGAGCGGGAACGCGGGATCACCATCAAGGCGCAGAACGTGCGCCTGCCCTGGAAGGTCGACGGGCAGGACCACGTCCTGCACATGATCGACACCCCCGGCCACGTCGACTTCACCTACGAGGTCTCCCGTGCGCTCGAGGCGTGCGAAGGTGCCGTCCTGCTGGTCGACGCCGCGCAGGGGATCGAGGCGCAGACGCTCGCCAACCTGTACCTCGCGCTGGAGAACAACCTCCAGATCATCCCGGTGCTCAACAAGATCGACCTGCCGTCGGCGGATCCGGACAAGTACGCCGGCGAGATCGCGCACATCATCGGCTGCGAGCCCTCGGACGTGCTGCGCGTGTCCGCGAAGACCGGCGTCGGTGTCGGTGACCTGCTCGACGCGGTCGTGAAGCAGGTCCCCGCGCCGCAGGGTGACGCCGACGCCCCGGCACGGGCGATGATCTTCGACTCGGTGTACGACACCTACCGGGGCGTCGTGACCTACATCAGGGTCGTCGACGGCAAGATCACGCCGCGCGAGCGGATCAAGATGATGTCCACCGGCGCCACCCACGAACTGCTCGAGGTCGGGATCATCTCGCCGGAGCCGAAGGCCAGCAAGGGGCTGGGCGTGGGTGAGGTGGGCTACCTCATCACCGGGGTGAAGGACGTCCGGCAGTCGAAGGTCGGCGACACCGTCACCTCCGAGCGCCAGGGCGCGCAGGAGCCGCTCGCCGGTTACCGAGAGCCGAAGCCGATGGTCTACTCGGGCCTGTACCCGGTGGACGGTTCGGACTACCCGGACCTGCGCGAGGCTCTCGACAAGCTCCAGCTCAACGACGCCGCGCTCGACTACGAGCCCGAGACTTCGGTGGCGCTCGGCTTCGGTTTCCGCTGCGGCTTCCTCGGTCTGCTGCACCTGGAGATCACCCGTGACCGGCTGGAGCGCGAGTTCGGCCTCGACCTGATCTCCACCGCGCCGAACGTGGTCTACGACGTGGTGCTGGACGACGGCAAGGAGATCCACGTCACCAACCCGTCGGACTGGCCGACCGGGAACAAGATCGACAAGGTGCTCGAACCGGTCAGCAAGGTGAGCATCCTGGCGCCGTCGGAGTTCATCGGCACGATCATGGAGCTGTGCCAGAACAAGCGCGGCACGCTGCTCGGCATGGACTATCTGTCCGAGGACCGGGTCGAACTGCGGTACAACCTGCCGCTGGGCGAGATCATCTTCGACTTCTTCGACACGCTGAAGTCGCGGACGCGCGGTTACGCGTCGCTGGACTACGAAGAGGCCGGCGCGCAGGCGGCGGACCTGGTCAAGGTCGACATCCTGCTCCAAGGCGAGGGCGTCGACGCGTTCTCCGCGATCGTGCACAAGGACGATGCCTACAACTACGGCAACCGCATGGTGAACCGGCTTCGCGAGCTGATCCCGCGGCAGAACTTCGAGGTGCCGATCCAGGCCGCCATCGGCGCCCGCATCATCGCCCGCGAGACCATTCGCGCGATCCGCAAGGACGTGCTCGCGAAGTGCTACGGCGGTGACATCTCGCGTAAGCGCAAGCTGCTGGAAAAGCAGAAGGAAGGCAAGAAGCGGATGAAGACCGTCGGCCGGGTCGAGGTCCCGCAGGAGGCCTTCGTCGCCGCGCTGTCCACAGAGGACTCCGGCAAGAAAAAGCAGTAACGGCATACGAAAGGCCGCCCGGGTCGCGATCCGGGCGGCCTTTTTCGTGTCAGCTGTTCCCGCTGATGCGGTTCGCCGTGACGAAGACGGCGACGCGGCGTTCGGCGGCCATCACGCGGTCGTACTCGTCCCAGTCGTCGTGGGTTCCGGTCGCCGCGATGAACACCTCGCGCAGGAGCCCGGGGAGTCCGCTCGGGTCGAAGTCGGGGTCCGGGTCGTCGGGGCCGATGAGGTGGACGGTGCCCTGGACCGCCGCCCATTCCCAGCCGCGGCGGAAGGTGATCGTGGCGTGGCCCGCCTGACGGAAGAGATCGAGTTTCTTCGCTCCGCCCACGGCGACGAAACCGACCCCCGGGGCTTTCGTGACCGGGTCTTCGATCACCCCGGCGTTCACCACCGACGAGTGCACGGTGCCGTCCGCGCGGACCGTCGAGACGGTCGCGAGTCCGTTTTCGCGCAAGGAAAGTGTGCGGACTGGTTCGAGGTCTGCGGCCATGGAACCACCGTAGCCCCGCTCGGCCGGGTGGAGGGGCCGAGCGGGGCGGACGGAGAGGGATCAGCAGGTGCCGTTGTCTCGCCAGACACCCCATTGACCGCCCGCGCCGGGCTCTTCGCCCTGCGTCCACCACTGTGCCGTCCACTTGTGGCCGTTGTGGGAGACGGTCGCGCCGCCGGTGTAGACCGAAGCACGGTCCCACGCGGGGAGCGCGCAGGCGCCCGGGTTGCCGGATCCGGTTTCCCAGGGCACCTGGCTCGACTTGTAGTAGTCGATGCCCTGCGCCTGCCAGCGCGGCGCCTGCGCGCCGAGGCGCACCCGGAAGGTGTTCCAGTCGTGTGTCGACCACGGTGACCAGCCGAGTTCGGCGTGCGCCGGGAGCCGCGGGAAGGCGAGGAAGTCGATGTTCGCCGGAGTCACCACCGTTTCGGTCCACAGCGGGGATTCGACGCCGCGGACGGCGGATTCGGGTACGCCGGAGAGGTAGGCGCCCGGGTTCCAGTTGTAGGCGTCCTGGACCTCGATGTAGCCCGCCCACGAGAGCCCGATCGGCGTGCTGGAGTTGTACTTCATGTCCAGGTACGCCTTGTTCGCCGGCGACAGGATCACCTTGCTGCCGCGGGCGACGGCGTTCGAGACCTCCGTGCTGGACGTCGTCGTGCCCCAGAACTGCGGGGTCGCCGTGGCGGGCAGGGTGGCCTTGCCGATCTCGTGCCAGCCGACGACCTGTTTGCCCGCGGCGGCCACCATCGGCAGCACCCGGTTCATGAACGTGCGGTAGTCCGTGTCGCTGGTGGCCTGGGCCTCGTCGCCGCCGAGGTGGAAGTACGACCCGGGGGTCAGCGCGGCGACCTCGCGGATGACGTCGTTGACGAAGGTGTACGTGATGTCCTTCGAGATGCAGAGCGAGCTGTAGCCGACGGCGGTGTCGGTACGCAGCGGGGGAGCGGTGTTGTTGCAGTTCAGCTCGGCGTACGACGCCAAGGCGGCGTTGGTGTGCCCGGGCATGTCGATCTCCGGGATGACCGTGATGAACCGCGAGGCCGCGTAGTTCACGATCTCCGTGTACTGCGCCTTGGTGTAGTAACCGCCGGCGCCGCCACCGACCTGGGTGCTGCCGCCGTAGGTGGTCAACCGCGGCCAGCTGTCGATCTGGATGCGCCAGCCCTGGTCGTCGGCGAGGTGCAGGTGCAGGTTGTTGATCTTGTATTGGGCCAGCTGGTCGATGTACCGCTTGACCGTGGCGACCGGGTGGAAGTGCCGGGCGACGTCGAGCATCGCGCCCCGGTAGCCGAATCTCGGGTAGTCCAGGATGTCGGCGCCCGGGATCGTCCAGGGACCTTGCTGCGCCGTGGGGCTTTCGATCTTGCCCGGCAGCAGCTGGCGCAGTGTCTGTACGCCGCCGAAGAGACCTTGAGCCGTCGTCGCGCGCACGACGACCGAAGCGGACGTCGAGTTCAGCTGGTAGCCCTGGTCGCCGACGCGGGAGTCGGCGCCGGACAGGAGGAGCGAGATACCGTCGGCCGGTGTACCCGATGGCGCGTCGGTGACGGGCAGGGGGAAGCCGGTGGACGGGCGGAAGATCCCGGCGAGGTACTCGCCGACGGCCTTGGCCTGAGCCGACCCGGCCTGGGTGTAGATCTTGGTGTTCGCGGTCAGGGTGTGGTCGGCGCCGGTGACCGCTTGGGCCGAGACCGGGACCGGGACGATCGCCTGCAGCGGCGGTGTGGCCGCGTCGGCGACGGGGGCGGCTGCGGTGGTGGCGCCGGCGAGCAGCGCCACCCCGACGAAGGCGCGGCCCAGTCGCGCTCTCAAGGTCTTCACCGGGACCTCCAAGGGGGACGGGGAGCGTGACGCGCGTCACGACCGTCCGATCGTCGCATTTTCGCCGTTAAAGGTCTAGACCACCACGAGGGAACGTTGGAGTGACTCGAAGGTCACAATGCGTGTCGCCGCGAGGGGACTATCGTCGGAAACGTGTTCGAAGACTTGCGTTTCCCCGTGATCGCGGCCCCGATGGCGGGCGGGCCGACCACTCCCGAGCTCGTGGCCGCGGTGACCGCGGCGGGTGGATTCGGCTTCCTGGCCGGGGGCTATCTGAGCGCCGACGCCCTCTCGGACCGGATCGCCAAGACAGCCGAGCTGACCGGTGAGCCGTTCGGCGTGAACCTCTTCGTACCGGGCGGTTCCGCCGATGCGGATCTCGGTGTGCACCTCGAGCGCTGGCGGGCGGAGGCCGGGCGCCTCGGCGTCGAGCCCGGCGAGCCGCGCTGGGATGACGACGCCTATGCCGCGAAGCTCGAGGTCGCCTTGGAACGGAAGGTTCCGGTCGTTTCCTTCACCTTCGGCACGCCTTCGGCCGAGGACGTCGAACGCTTGCACGCCAACGGGAGCAAGGTGGCCGTCACCGTCACCGGCCCGGAGGAAGCCGATCAAGCCGTGGCCATCGGCGCGGACGCGCTCGTGGTCCAGGGATTCGAGGCCGGAGCGCATCGAGGGCTTTTCGCCGACGAGCCCGGAGTCGAAGGTGGCGGTGCGCAGTATGGCGCTCTGAGTCTGCTCCGGCTGGTCTCGGCGCGGACGGACTTGCCGCTCGTCGCGACCGGTGGGCTCGTGCACGGTGCCGACATCGCGGCGGTGCTGGCGGCGGGGGCCGTCGCGGCGCAGCTGGGCACCGCGTTCCTGCGGGCGGACGAGGCCGGGACGCAGCCCGCGCACCGGCAGGCGCTGGCGGACGGGGGAAGGCCGACGGCGTTCACCCGGGCGTTCAGCGGACGTCCCGCCCGGTCGCTGGTCAACCGCGCGGTCGCGGACTTCTCGGCCACCGCGCCGTCGGCGTATCCGGAGATCAACAACCTGACCAAGCCGATCCGCGCGGCGGCGGGGAAGGCGGGCGACCCCGAGATCATGTCCCTCTACGCGGGGCAGACCTACGAACTCGCGGGCTCCGGCCCGGCGGCGTCGATCGTCGAACGCCTCCGGACCGAAGCCCGCGAAGCCGCTACGCGTTTGAGTCGTCTCCGCTGACCTGCTTCGCGTCGCCGTTGTTCGTGTTCATCAACGAGTGACGGCGGCTGTAGGCGAAGTAGATGATCAGGCCGATCCCGAACCAGACCGCGAACCGCAGCCAGGTCTCCGGGTTCAGGAACGTGATCAGCCAGATCGAGAAGACGACACCGATGATCGGCACGATGGGCATACCCGGCGTCTTGAACGTGCGAGGCAGGTCCGGCTGCTTGTAGCGCAGCACGATCACCGCGACGCAGACGACGACGAACGCGAGCAGGATGCCGATGTTCGTCAGTTCCGCGGCCTCACCGATGGGCAGCAGCCCGGCGATGACCGCCGACGCGATACCGAGGACCCAGGTCATCCGGCTCGGCACCTTGCGCACCGGATGGGTCTTGCCGAACCACTTGGGCAGCAGGCCGTCGCGGCTCATCGAGTAGCCGACGCGGCTCGCGCCCATGAGGAAGGTGAACAGCACCGTGGTGATACCGATGATCGCGCCGACGGCGATGATCAGGCCGAGCCACTTCATCCCGAGGCCCGCGAAGGCGCTGGAGAAGGCGGCTTCGCTGTCGATGTCCTTGTAGTTGACCATCCCGGTCAGGACCAGGCAGGCCAGCACGTAGAGCACCATCGAGATCGCGAGCGAGTAGATGATCGCCTTCGGCATGTGCTTCTGGGAGTCGGTCGATTCCTCGGCCGCGGTGGACATGGCGTCGTACCCGAAGACCGCGAAGAACACCGTCGCCGCTCCGGTGAACGCGCCGCTGAGGCCGAACGGGAAGAAGTTCGAGTAGTTGTCGGTGTTGATGTGGAAGACACCGACGACGATCACCAGCAGGACCAGGCCGACCTTCAGGTAGACCAGCAGTGTTTCGAACCGGGCCGCGTTCTTCATGCCCTGGTTGAGGATGAAGGCGATCAGCAGGCACAGCAGCACGGCGAACAGGTTGATCTTGTAGGACCCAGGTTCGACACCGGCTTTTTCGGTGCCCGGAGCGCCCAGCATCCACGTCGGGAGATCGATGTTGAGATAGCCCAGCAGCTCGTTGAAGTAGCCGGAGATGCCGATCGCGACCACCGCCACGATCGCGGTGTACTCCAGCAGCAGGTCCCAGCCGATGAACCAGCCGACGATCTCGCCCAGCACGGTGTAGCCGTAGGTGTAGGCCGACCCGGCGCGGGGGATCAGCCCGGCGAACTCGGCGTAGGAGAACGCGGCGGCGGCGCTGGCGATACCCGCGATGAGGAACGAGATCAAGACGGCGGGGCCCGCCGTCTTGTTCGCGACCGCGCCGGCCAGGGAGAAGATCCCCGCGCCGATGATGCCGCCGACGCCGATCGCGGTCAGCTGCCGCAGGCCCAGCGTGCGTTGAAGCCCTCCGCCTCCGCTGAGTTCTTGGATCTGCTCGATCGGTTTGCGGCGGAATATCCCGGATCCCGAGCCCAGGCTGCGCGGTGCGGACATCGTCGTCTCCCAACAGGTTGTGACTTTCGAACCGGGTCACAGTTCGAAGGGCACGGTACTGGCAGACGGGAGCTCGCACCTATCCGGCGACGGTGTCCTCGCTCACTTCGGCGGCCACGCGGGAGGCGATCTTCGACGGCCTGGACGCGCCGGCGGAGAAGTAGGTCAGCAGCTCCGAGATCTCGACGGGGTCGTCCAGCTGAGGGCAGTGGCCCCAGTCCTCGCGCACCATCAGCCTGCTGTGCGGGACCAGCGCGTGCAGCTGTCGCCCGGAGGCGGCGCTGACCAGCTTGTCCTTGCCGCAGACGACCACCAGGAGCGGGACGCGGATCTCTTCGAGCCGGTACGCGTTCGCCAGCTCTTCGACGAGCTGCCTCGCCTGTTCGAGCCTGGTGGTGGTCGAGCGGTAGTCCGGGAACAGCGAGGTGAACCGGCGCACCTGTTCGGCGTCGGCGGCGGCGGAGTCGGCGTACAGGAGCCGGGGGACGACCTGCTCGGCGACGGCGCGCACGAGGAAGCCGGGGATCGGCAGCGGCAGGGCCGAGTACATCCGCAGTGGCAGGGGGTACCGGGCCACGGTGCGGATGAGCCAGCTGTCCACGAAACCGGGCGCGGCGATCGACACCACGCCCGCGACCGGCAGCCGGTGGTTCTCGGCGGCACGCAGGCTCATCGTCCCGCCGAGCGAGTTGCCGGCGAGGACCACCGTGCCGAGTACGGCCTGTTCCTTGACCACGGCCGCGGTGAACGCGTCCAGCTGCGGCAGCATCGGGCCCGGCCGCAGTGGCTGAGCGTCACCGAATCCGGGCAGATCGACCGCGACCGCCGGAACACCGGCGGCCGCGAGCAGCTCCAGAACCGGGCGCCAGGTGTCGGCGCTGTCGCAGTAGCCGTGCAGCAACACCAGCCTCGGCGCGGTCGGCTTGACCTGTCCGCGCGCCGTGGCCCGTTTGCCGAGCATCCGCCGTGGGGCGCGATCGGCGGATTCCACCGGCTGCGGCCCGACTTCGAGCACTCTGGTGCGGACACCGGCGTAGCGCCGGAACGAGACGCGGATCGGGTCGGTGTCGCTGGTGGTCCGGCCCCCGGGGTCCGCCGGTTCGGGCCGCTGCGATGCGGTCATGGTTCCAGGCTAACCGCGAGAGGTCGGATTTTGGTCGAACTTTGGTCGTAAGAAGCTCGCCAAGTCATAACGTTCTTGACACTTGACAAGATCGCGAAATGGCTGTTTGACCTGCGTGGAACGCGCGGACGTGCGCCTGTGTGCGCGCTTGATCGCGGCGAGGGGGTGAACTCACCCCTCCGATCAATGCGTGAAGACGACCTTGCCGGAAGTTTCCCCGTCGAGCATGTTCTTAAACCCGGTTTCGGCTTCCGTGAACGGCAGCTCGGCGCCGATCTGCGGACGAACCCCCGTGAGCTCCAGGTAGGCGAGGAGATCGTTCAGTTCGTCCCTGGTACCCATGGTCGAACCGGCGATACGCAGTTGCAGAAAGAACACACGCTGCAACTCCGCGTGAGCGTCCGGGCCGCTGGTCGAACCCGAGACGACGATGATCCCGCCCGGTTTCAGCGACTTCACCGAGTGGGACCAGGTCGCCTTGCCGACGGTTTCGAAGACCGCGTCGACCCGCTCCGGCAGCCGCGCGCCGGACTCAAAGGTCTGATGTGCGCCCAGATTCTCGGCCAGCGCACGCTTCTCTTCGCTACGCCCGGTCACCCAGACCCGGAATCCGGCCGCACGCCCGAGCTGGACGAGCGCGGTCGAGACGCCGCCGGAGGCACCCTGGACGAGCATCGTCTGTCCCGGCCGCAGCCCGGACTTCACGAACAGCATCCGGTACGCGGTCAGCCACGCCGTACCCATGGTCGCGGCTTCCCCGAAGCTCAGGCCCGCCGGCTTCGGCACGACATTGCGCGCCGGAACCACCACCTGCTCGGCGAAGGTGCCCTGGTGCTTCTCGGTGAGCAGGGTGCGCTTCGGGTCGAGCGTGTCGTCGCCCTGCCAGCCCGGGGCGTTGATCACCGAATGGACCACGACCTCCGTGCCGTCGTCGAGGGTGCCCGCGCCGTCGCAGCCCAGGATCATCGGGAACTGCTCGGGTTTGATGCCGACACCGCGCAAGGTCCACAGGTCGTGCATGTTGAGGCTGGCAGCCTTGACGTGGACCCTCACCCAGCCTTCGGGCACGTCGGGCTCGGGTCGCTCGCCGATCACGAGCGAGTCCAGCGGCTTTTCGGCGTTGGGTTCGGAAGCGTAAACGGCGAACATGCCAGCAACTTACCCGGCCTGAGCGGCGGTGGCAGTGCCCGCGAGCGTAGGCTCACAATGTGTTCAACGGGCTTGCGGACTGGTGGGACGGCGTCGAGCTGTGGCTCGCGCAGGCCCCGTTTCCCGTGCAGTTCGTGCTGGTCATGGTGGTCGTGGTGCCGCTGTGCCTGGTCGCGGCCTGGGTACTCGACGCGGTCTTCGGCAAGGTCGCCCGGCGCTTCGGCACGGCCCGCGATGCGAACGACCCCGACCGGCCCTCCTAAGCTGGCACACCATGTTCAACCGTAGGCGGATCACCGCCGCCCTGATCGGCCTGATCGTGCTCGTGCTCGCAGGCTGGTTCGTCAAGGACGGCATCAGCGGTGACGACACTAAGAGCGCTCCGGCGAGTTCGGCGGCGCCGTCCGGCGACGCCAAGGCGAGCGGGGCGAAGGGCAAGGTCGCGGGCGAGGACTCCGGTCTCCCGGTCAAACCGCTGACGAAGCTTCCTCCGCAGGCGTCCGACACCTGGAAGCTCATCCAGGCGGGCGGGCCGTACCCGTATCCGCGCAACGACGACGTCAGCTTCCAGAACCGGGAGAAGGTCCTGCCCGCCAAGGGGTCCGGCTACTACCGGGAGTACACGGTCAAGACGCCGGGCAGCCCGGATCGCGGGGCGAGGCGGCTGGTGACCGGTTCCGGCAAGGAGCTGTACTACACCGAGGACCACTACAAGTCCTTCGTCGTCGTGGACCCCAGCCGATGAGCGCGGGCAAGGAAGCGGCGGACAAGGCGTTCGCCCGCGGCGCGTACCCGCACCTGATCGACGGCGCGCGGACGGTCGACAAGGACTCGACGCTCGACGCGATCGCCGAGGCGCTGTCGTTCCCCGACTACTTCGGGAAGAACCTCGACGCGCTCTACGACTGCCTCACCGACCTGTCCTGGCTCCCGGCCGGCGAGCACGTGCTGATCTGGGCCGGTTCCTCGGGCCTCCGGGAGCGTGATCCCAAGGCTTACCTGGCCGTCCGCAGCGTGCTTTCCGACGCGCAGCGGGCGCTGGGGCCGTCCGGCGAGCGGACGGACTCCCGGCGCCTCACCGTCGTCCTGCCGGACTAATCCGCCGGGACCCAATTCGGCTTGCGCTTCTGCGCGAAGGCAGTGATGCCCTCCTGGCCTTCTTCGCTCGCGAAGAACCCGGCGGACAGCTTGTTCATGGCCTCGAAGCCTTCGCCCGGGGTCGCCGGACGCGGCTTGCTGAGCAGTTCCTTCGTCGCCGCGAGCGCCTTCGGTCCGCCGAGCGCGAGCGCCTTGACGTAGCGGGCGACCTCGTCGTCGAGTTCGTCGGCGGGGACGGCCGAGTTCAGCAGGCCGATCTCGACGGCGCGCTTCGCGTCGAAGGTGTCGCCGGTCAGGAAGAGTTCGTGCGCGGCGCGGGCGTTGAGCCGGGGCAGCACGGTGAGCGAGATGACGGCGGGTACGACGCCGATGCGCACTTCGGAGAAGGCGAACGTCGCTTCGGGCACGGCGACGGCGATGTCGGTCGCGGCCACCATGCCGATACCGCCCGCTCGCGCGGGGCCCGCCAGCTTCGCCACGACGGGTTTGGGGCTGGTCCACAGCTGCTCGAGGATCTTCGGGAACTCGTTCACGCCCTGGGCGCCCGCACCGGCGCCGCGCGCCTCCTTGAGATCCATGCCCGCGCAGAACACCGGACCGGTGTGGGTGAGCACGATGACCCGCACCGCGTCGTCCGCCTGTGCCTTGTCCAGCGACTCGCTCAGTTCACGCCGCAGCTGGGCGGAGAGCGCGTTGCGGTTGTGCGGGGAGTCCAAGGTGATCGTGGCGGTGCCGCCCACCACGTCGTAGTGCACCAGTTCGTCAGCCATGCCCCACCTTCGCATGGGCGAAGTCGGGCCGGGCAGTGGCCTGCGCCACCGTCACCTCCGACGGTGGCGCAGGCACGGGTCAGCCGATCGTCGTCGTGGTGAACGTCGGGCTCGGGTTGGGGAAACACGCGGTCGGCGCGGAGACGTCGAAACCGGCGCTGACCACGGCGGTGAACGTCAGGCCCGGGTCGCTGTAGCTGGAACCGCCCAGTTTCGTCTCGATGGTGCCGGACGAGCCCGCCGTGAGGTGCGCGGTCACGGTCGGCAGTTCGAACGTCGAGCCGCCCGAGATCGGGCCGGGGAAGCTCAGCGTCGCGACGCTGCCGGACACGGTGATCTGCGGCGGGGTCGAGCCGATACCGGAGCCGCCGGCGAGGTCGGCGCTCACCCAGGTCGAATTCGCCGGGATCGGGATCTTCAGGGAGAAGTCCTTGATGTTCTTGACCTGATAGCCGCTGACCTCGGCCGGGACGGTGTTCGGCGCCGGGTCGATGACGATGTCGAGCGCGGCACCGGGGGCGACCGTCGCCGGAGCGGTGACGTCCGCGTCCTGGTTGAGCTTGAGGTACTTGTTGCCGACGAGCGGCGGCTTCGCTTCGCAGTCGAAGACGACCGTGGTCGCCGCCGAAGCCGGCGCGGCTAGACCGGCGAACGGGACGAGCACGGCCGACGCGCAGAAGAGGGCACGGATGGCAGCCTTCATGTTCCACCTACCTGGGGGTTCGATGGGGAGAGAGGGAGCTGCGCAGCGTTTAGATAGTTACCGGCAAGTTAAGTAACTCGTCAAGAAATCTCCGTTCCCATACGCCGGGGTGTCACGGAACTGGGAACGGAACTCCCCGAAAATCGGCATCAAGCGCCCGAACGGGACACGGCGCTCTACTGTGCCGATGAATCAGGCGGCGAGCCGGGCGGCGGCGACGTCGTAGCGGTCCAGGACGAGCCCGGCGATCCGCGGATCCGGCCCCAGTGGCCCGGCGACGATCACCGACGGGTCGGCTTCGCGGGCCAGGCGGGCGATCCGGTCCGGCAGGAGCCCCGGCGCGAGGAACCAGCCCGCGACCGCGAGCCGCCGCGCGCCGTTGAGCCGCAACCGCGCGATCGCGGCGGGTACGTCCGGCTGAGCGGCGCTGGCGAAGGCGGGCGTCGCGAGCAACCCGCGACGCAGGTGCCAGCGAGTGGTGATCCCGGCGACCGCGTCGTTCGCCGCGACGTTCGACGAGCCGACACCCGCCAGCAGGACACCCAGCCCGGGATCGTCCAGCTCGGCGCCCGCCTCGGCGAGCCGGTCCAGCGCGACCGTCTCGATGAGCGGGTCGATGCCCAGCACCCCGGAAACCCGCACGTCGAGGCCGGGGCAGTCCGCGGTCACCTCGGCGACGAGCGCGGGAAGGTCGACCCGGGCGTGGTACGCGACGCCGAGCAGCAGGGGCACCACGACGACCTCGCGGTGCCCCTCGGCGTAGAGGCCGCGCAGGGCGTCGATGAGCAGCGGCTCCGAGAGGTCCAAAAAGGACTCGCGGATGTCGAGCTCCGGCGCCAGCCCGCGGGAGACGTCGAGCAGGGCGCGGATGGTCGCGGCGGACCGCGGATCGCGGCTGCCGTGGGCGACCGCGACCAGTGGCGGAGTGGGGCTTGGGGTCATGCGAACCTTTCGCCGACGAGTCCGGCCGCCAGTGTATCGCCGTCCTTCGGGTCGATGACCAGGAAAGCGCCCGTCCGCGGGCTGACGCCGTAGTCGTCGACGCCGATCTCCTCGGCCAGCCGGAGCGTGACCCGGCCGATGTCGTTGAGTTCCAACGTTCCCGGATCGTCCACACTGGACAAGGTCTGCTCGTCGAACCGGGCGTGGAGTTCGCCGACGAGGGCCTGCACCGTCCGTGTCCCGTGCTTCACCAGCACCCGCGCACCCGGCTTCAGCGCCTTCGCCGAGAGCCAGCACAGGGTCGCTTTGATCTCGTCGGTCACCGTCGGCTGCCGGTCGGCGGCGGCGATCAGGTCACCGCGCGAGATGTCGACGTCGTCGGCGAGCAACAGGGTCACCGAGGTGCCCGCGCCGGCTTCGGCGAGCGGCCCGTCGGCGGTGTCGATGCCCTCGACCCGGCTGCGGATTCCTTGCGGCAGCACGACGATCTCGTCACCCGGCCGGACGGTGCCCGCCGCGATCTGTCCCGCGTACCCGCGGTAGTCGGGATGGTCGGCCGTGCGCGGCCGGATCACGTACTGCACCGGGAAGCGGAACGCCGAATCGTGCGGATCCGGCGCCACCGGCACGGTTTCCAGATGCTCCAGCAGGGTCGGGCCGGAGTACCACGGGGTCTTGTCCGACTTCTCCGCCACGTTGTCGCCCACCAGCGCCGAAACCGGCACCGCGAGCACGGAACCCCGTTCGTAGCCCAGCGACGCGGCGTGCTGGGCGAACTCCTCGGCGATCACGGTGAACGTCGCTTCGTCGTAGCCAACGAGGTCGATCTTGTTCACCGCCAGCACGAGGTTCGGGACGCCCAGCAGCGCGAGCACCGCGGCGTGGCGACGGGTCTGCTCGATGACGCCCTTGCGCGCGTCGACCAGCAGGACGGCCAGTTGCGCGGTGGACGCCCCGGTCACCGTGTTCCGCGTGTACTGCACGTGGCCCGGGGTGTCCGCGAGCACGAAACTGCGCTTCGGTGTCGCGAAGTACCGGTACGCCACGTCGATCGTGATGCCCTGCTCGCGTTCCGAGCGCAGGCCGTCCACGAGCAGCGAGAGGTCCGGAGTGGACAGTCCTTTGTCGACACTGGCGCGGGTGACCGCGTCCAGCTGGTCGGCGAGGACGGATTTGGTGTCGTACAGGAGCCGTCCGACCAGGGTCGACTTCCCGTCGTCCACACTGCCCGCGGTCGCGAGCCTGAGGAGGCTGGACATCAGAAGTACCCTTCCCGCTTGCGGTCTTCCATCGCCGCCTCCGACATCCGGTCGTCGGCGCGGGTGGCGCCGCGTTCGGTGAGCCGGGAGGCCGAGACCTCGGCGATGACCTCGTCCACCGTGGCGGCGGTCGATTCGATGGCACCCGTGCACGAACCGTCGCCGACGGTCCGGTAGCGCACGGTCAGTTCCTTGACGACCTCGTCCGGCCGGGGCCCGCCCCACGGGCCTTCGGCCAGCCACATGCCGTCGCGCTGGTAGACCTCGCGCCGGTGCGCGTAGTAGATCGACGGCAGTTCGACCTTCTCCCGCGCGATGTAGTTCCAGACGTCCGCCTCGGTCCAGTTGGACAGCGGGAAGACGCGGACCTGCTCGCCGGGGCGGTGCCGCCCGTTGTAGAGGTTCCACAGTTCCGGGCGCTGCCGCCGCGGCTCCCACTGGCCGAAAGCGTTGCGCAGGCTGAAGATCCGCTCCTTGGCGCGGGCGCGCTCCTCGTCGCGGCGCCCGCCGCCGAAGACCGCGTCGAACTTGTTCTCGGCGATCGTGTCGAGCAGCGGCGTGGTCTGCAGCGGGTTGCGCATCCCGTCGGCGCGCTCTTCGAGCCTGCCGTCGTCGATCCAGTCCTGGACCTTCGCCACCACCAGCCGGAGCCCGTGCTGCTCGACCACGCGGTCGCGGAAGTCGATGACCTCGTCGAAGTTGTGCCCGGTGTCCACATGCAGCAACGGGAACGGCACCGGAGCGGGCCAGAACGCCTTGATCGCCAGGTGCAGCAGGAGCGTCGAGTCCTTGCCGCCGGAGAAGAGGATCACCGGCCGGTCGAACTCACCCGCCACCTCGCGGAAGATGTGGATGGCCTCGGATTCCAGCGCCGCCAGGTTGTCCTGAGCGGCGTCAGTGGCCGGTTCGAGCGTGGTCATGTCGTCCCTTCTCACCCGTGGAGGCCGCATTCGGTCTTGCCCTGTCCGGCCCACCGGCCGCTGCGCGGGTCCTGGCCCGGAGCGACCTTGGCGGTGCACGGAGCGCAGCCGATCGACAGATAACCGATGGACACCAACGGGTTCTCGAGGATCCCGTGTTCGTCGATGTAGTCCCGGAACTCGTCGTCGGACCACGGCGCGATCGGGTTGATCTTCACCAGCCCGTTGCGGTCGTCCCAGGTGACGATCGGGGTGTTCGCGCGGGTCGGCGCGTCGACGCGGCGGACGCCGGTCACCCACGCCGAATACTTCGCGAGCGTGTTCCGCAGCGGCACGACCTTGCGCAGGTGACAGCATTGGTTCGGGTCGCGCTCGTGCAGCTTCGGGCCGTACTCCGCGTCCTGTTCGGCGACGCTCTGTTCGGCTTCGGCGTTGACGATCCGCACGCCGGGGTACACCGCCTGCACCGCGTCACGGGTGCCGATGGTCTCCGGGAAGTGGTAGCCGGTCTGCAGGAACAGCACGTCGATGTCGGGTTTGACCTGGGTGGCCAGATCGATCAGGACGGCGTCCTGCATGTTCGACGCGACGATGAAGTCGTCGCCGAAGGTCTCCGCGGTCCAGCGCAGCGCTTCGGTCGCGGTCGCCTCCGCGAGCTCCTTCGAGGCTCGTTCGGCGAGGGTCTTGTAGTCGGCAGTGGCGGTCATCCTTGCGACACCTCCGGAAAGGACAGTCCGAGGAACTTCACGGTGAAGACCCGGCGGCAGCCCGAGCAGAGCCACGAGCCGCCTTCCTCCGGCCGGAGGTCTTCATCGCCACAGAAAGGGCAGTAGTGCGGGTTCGCGCGTTCGGTCATTGCAGGACGCTTTCGTCGGCCCGCAGAACCCACTGGGCGAACCGTTCGCCGGGTTCGCGGCCGGCGATGTACGCCCGCACGACCCGCTCGACGTACGCGGTCAGCTCCGACGCGGTCACCTTGTGCCCGCGCAGTTTCCGGCCGAACCCGGCGTCCAGGCCGAGCCCGCCGCCGAGGTGCACCTGGAAGCCTTCGACCTGCTTGCCGTCCTCGTCGGTGACGATCTGGCCCTTGAGCCCGATGTCGGCGGTCTGGACCCGAGCGCAGGAGTTGGGGCAGCCGTTGAGGTGCACGGTCACCGCGTTCTCGATCTCGGCCTGGATGTCGGCGAGGCGCTTCTCCAGGTCGGTGACCAGTTCGATCGCGCGGGCCTTCGTCTCGACGATCGCGAGTTTGCAGAACTCCAGACCGGTGCACGCCATGATCCCGCGCCGCCACGGCGAGGGCTCGGTCTGCAGGCCGAGATCGGCCAGTTCGGTCTTCAGTCCGTTCACCTCGGCCTCAGGGACGTCGAGGACCACGAGCTTCTGGTGCGGGGTCAGGCGGACGCGGTTCGACCCGGCCCGCTCGGCGGCCTTGGCGACCGCCAGCAGGGTGGCACCGGAGACGCGGCCCGCGACCGGCGCGGCGCCGACGTAGAACTTCCCGTCGATCTGCGGGTGCACGCCGACGTGGTCGATCTGGGTGGCGGGCACCTCGGGCGCCGGACCGTCGGTCAGCTTGCGCTTGAGGTACTCGTCTTCCAGCACCTGGCGGAACTTCGCGACGCCCCAGTCCTTCACCAGGAACTTGATCCGGGCGCGGGCACGGAGCCGCCGGTAGCCGTAGTCGCGGAAGACACTGATCACGCCTTCCCAGACGTCGGGGACCTCGTCGAGCGAGACCCAGGCACCCAGCCGCTGCCCGATCATCGGGTTGGTGGACAGGCCGCCGCCGACCCAGACGTCGAAGCCGGGACCGTGTTCGGGGTGGTTCACGCCGACGAAGGCGACGTCGTTGATCTCGTGCGCGACGTCCTGCTGCCCGGAGACCGCGGTCTTGAACTTGCGCGGCAGGTTCGCATAGCGCGGGTCGCCGATGAAGCGGCGTTTGATCTCGTCGATCGCGGGCGTGCCGTCGATGATCTCGTCGGCGGCGATACCCGCGACGGGGGAGCCGAGGATGACGCGCGGGCTGTCGCCGCACGCCTCCATCGTGGTCATCCCGGCCTTCTCCAGCTTCGCCCAGATCGTCGGGACGTCCTCGATCTGGATCCAGTGGTACTGGATGTTCTGCCGGTCGGTGATGTCGGCGGTGTCGCGTGCGTGGGTCTGCGAGATCTCGGCGAGCACGGCCAGCTGCTCGGTGGTCAGCGCGCCGCCGTCGAGCCGCACCCGCAGCATGAAGTAGCGGTCGTCGAGCTCTTCGGGCTCCAGCGTCGCGGTGCGGCCGCCGTCGATCCCCGGCTTGCGCTGGGTGTAGAGACCGAACCAGCGGAACCGGCCGCGGAGGTCACCCGGGTCGATCGAATCGAAGCCGCCGCGGGCGTAGATGTTCTCGATCCGCGCCCGGACGTTGAGCGGGTTGTCGTCCTTCTTGGACCGCTCGTTGGGGTTCAACGGCTCGCGATACCCCAATGCCCACTGTCCCTCGCCCCGTTTCTGTTTGACCCGGGGGGTGCGGGCAGGGGTCTCGCGCGTGGGCGACGACATGGGAATCCTCCGGCTGATCGTGGTGGTGGCGGGGAGTCAGCGGTTCGTCGCACAGAGCGCGCTCGCCACACGACGGAGGTCCACGTGGCGGCGTGCCACGAGGCTGATTCCGGCGCGGGTCATTCATTCAGCGTGCCACGCGCCCACTATGTGGTCTAGGCCGGTCCGAATACTGGGAACAGCGTTCGAACGCCATTGTTTTCCCTGTTCAGAGGCATGCTTGGCGGGTCAAGCCCGGGCTTGTGGCACGGCATTGTGACGCAGAACGCGCAGGGTTCAAGAAGGCAAGACGCGGTCCACGATGATCCGGATGACCTCTTCGTCGGTGACGTCCGCGAGCACCTCGGGCAGGGTGAGCCGTTCGACGGTGAGCCCGGTCAGCGCGAGATACATCAGCAGTACCTCGGCGCGCCCGCCCGGCATCCCCGCCGCGACGTGCCAGTCGACGCTCATGTCGATGCCTTCGCGGACGGTCTTGGTCAGTTCGGCCGACAGATCCGGGCGGCGGGTGGCTTCGAGGCGAAGTTCGAGCAAGGCGAGATAAGGCTCCCGGTGGCCGGTCAGCCGTCCCATGAGCTCACCGAGCAGGACGCCGACCCGGTCGTGGGACGGCGACTCGGCCTGCGGGTTCGCCATCACCTCGGCCGGCGCCGACAGCCGCTCCTGCACGCGGACGCCGACCTCGCCGAGCAACTGGTCACGGTTGCGGAAGTAGTTGGAGGTCGTTCCCGGTGGGACATCCGCTTCGACGTCCACGGCGCGGTAGGTGAGGCCGCGTGCGCCCTCGCGGGCGAGGACTGTGATGGCGGCGTCGGTGAGCGCGGTCCGGCGCTCCGGGTTCTGTCGCATCGGAACATTCTCCTTGCCTCAGTCAAACCACTGTGCTTATAGTACTACACATCAAGTGGTTCAACTGGGAGGAACACGGATGCAACTCAACGGTTTCGGCGCCTGCGTGGTCGTCGAGGACATCGCCGAGACCACCGCCTGGTGGAAGCGGCACCTGCAGCTGGAGGTGACGATCGAGCTGGACTGGTTCTCCAGCCTCAACGTCGGAGTGCCGGGTTATGAGATGAGCTTCGTGAAGCGCGGCCACAAGGCCACGCCGGAGCCTTGGCGGGCGCAGGAAGCCGCCGGTTCGATGGTCGGGCTCATGGTCGCCGACGCCGCGGGCGAGTACGAAAGGCTGCGCGGGGAGGGGGTCAAGATCGTGACGGACCTCGTGGACGAGGAATTCGGTCAGCGGCATTTCTACATCGAGGACTTGAACGGCTTCCTGGTCGATATCGTCGAGGCCATCCCGCCGTCCGCGGAATGGCTGGCCGCGAACGGGTTGGCCTAAATACCGCTTCGGGTGAGTGAGGCCGCGCGGAGCCGCCGTCGCCGCTAGCCCGCCTCCGTGAAGGCCTCTTTCCCCGGGGAAGGAGGCCTTCACGGCATGGGGGACACTGGGGTGTGCCTGCGTTGCTGCCCGAAACCACCACGCCCGTCGACTCCGCGCTCCCCGAGAGCGCGCTGGAAGGGCTCGGCACGCGACCGTTCGGCGTCTACGTGCACGTCCCGTTCTGCGCGACTCGCTGCGGCTATTGCGACTTCAACACCTACACCGCCGGGGAGCTGGACAGCGATTCGTCGCCTCAGTCGTGGCTCGAAGGCCTCAAGCGCGAGTTCGACCTGGCCGCGCGTGTGCTGAAGGCGCCGCCCATGGTCGACACCGTCTTCGTCGGCGGCGGTACCCCGTCTCTTCTCGGGGCCGACGGGCTCCGAAGCGTTCTCGGCGCCGTTCGTGACACTTTCGGGCTCGCGCCGGACGCCGAGGTGACGACCGAGTCCAATCCGGAGTCCACGTCGCCCGGGTTCTTCGCGGGCATCCGTGACGCCGGATACAACCGGATCTCGCTCGGGATGCAATCCGCTGCGCAGCACGTGTTGAAGATCCTCGATCGCGTGCACACCCCGGGCCGTCCGGTGGCGGCCGCCGAAGAGGCGCGCGCCGCCGGGTTCGAGCACGTCAACCTCGACGTCATCTACGGCACGCCGGGGGAGCGGACCGAAGATCTCCAGGCATCGCTGGACGCGGTGCTGGCCGCCGGGGTGGACCACGTCTCGGCGTACGCGCTGATCGTCGAAGAGGGCACCGCGCTCGCCCGCCGCATCCGTCGCGGCGAACTGCCGGCGCCGGACGACGACGTGCTGGCCGCAGACTACGAGCTGATCGACCGCGTCCTCGCCTCGGCGGGGTTGCGCTGGTACGAGGTGTCCAACTGGGCGACTTCGGCGGAAGCCCGCTGCCGGCACAACATCGGCTACTGGCGCGGCGGCGACTGGTGGGGCGCGGGGCCGGGCGCGCACAGTCACGTCGGCGGCGTCCGCTGGTGGAACGTCAAGCACCCGGCCCGCTACGCCGCGTCCCTCGCGGCCGGGGACTCGCCTGCCGCGGGCCGTGAACTGCTGACCGCCGATGACCGGCATCTGGAACGCGTGATGCTGGAACTCCGGCTGTCCGAAGGACTTCCGCTCGACGCCCTCGACGACGACGGCCGGGCCGAAGCCCGCGCCGCCGCCGCCGAAGGGTTGCTCGAACAGTCCGCTTTGGACGGTCAGGGACGCGCGGTGCTGACCGACCGCGGGCGATTGCTGGCCGACGGTCTGGTGCGACGGCTCACCTGAGCGTGGGTCCCGTGGGTGGTAAGTAGGGTTCTATTTTGAGCCGAAGGTCAAACGTGGCGTGTTCTTGGGCGGGCCGATGGTGGGATGAAGGCTCCCTTCGCCGCGTCTAATGCGGTGAAAGG
>NZ_JBIWKX010000031.1:81429-104472 GCF_044765885.1 Amycolatopsis sp. NPDC102389 | reverse complement strand
GGGCCGCGCGGCTTGTGGGGGGGGGGTGTGTTGGTGGTGTTTTTCTAACACCCCCCCCCCCCCCCCCCCACGACCCACCCGCACCGACCATGCCACGTTTGACTTACCCCTCAATAACCCTCATTGCCACTCACGACCCAGGCCAAGAGCGTGCATATAGCTATAAATCGGACACCACGCAGCAGGCAAGTGTCCCTTGTGGACATTCAGCGGCCGCTTTGGATGCCGGCGAAGAGGACCCGCGCCACCTTTGCCTTACCCTCGATAACCGTCCTTACCGCTCACGAGGTTTTTCTCGCAGAATGGAATAAGACGGCACCCGTTCAGCGGTGCGAAGCTTGCAGGGCAGCCGGTTACCGGCCTGGGTTCCGCCGCGTGACGTGGAAATGCTCGAACGCGGTTCACCCCCATCGCTTTGGGAGAAAGGACGCATAATGAGCGTTACCGCAACGCGGAAAGGCGGGCCGCCCGCCGCCGCGGAAAAGCCGGCCAAACAACGCTATCTGGCCGTCGACGGCCTGCGCGGGGTCTGCGCGCTGGCCCTGCTCTTCACACATGTCGCGATGATCGCGGGGGTGCTGGGCACCAAGGAACTCGGCGGCACGATCGCGTCGACCAGCGCGGTCGGCGGGTTCTTCACCGGCGGCCTGCAGATCTTCGCGGGCGTTTTCTTCGTGCTCACGGGCATGTTCGTCTACCAGGGGTTCGCGAAATCGATCATCAACGGAACCCCGCGCAAACGCGAAGGCACGGTCATCCGCCGTGTGCTGCGCCTGCTCCCCGCGTACTACGTGATGTACTTCGTGGTCCTCATCGCGCTGAACCTCCAGCAGGTCGACAACGTGTGGGACGTCCTCCGTCCGATGGCGCTCCTGCACATCTACGACTGGGACGGCTGGATCAACGGCATGGAGATCACCTGGACCGTGCCGGACATGGCACAGTTCTACCTCCTGCTGCCGCTGCTCGCCTGGGCGACCTTCAAGTTCGCCTCCCGCGGCAAGACCGCCCGCGCCCGGGCGTACCGGATGATGCTCCCGGTGCCGTTCATGTTCGCGGTCGGTATCGCCTGGCTGCTGTACTCGCAGACGAACGGCCTCGGCACCCGTGCGCTGTTCTGGTACCCGATGGGCCTGATGCCGGAGGTCGCGATCGGCATGGTCATCGCGATCTGGCTCGAACTGCAGAAGGCCTCGCCGGGGGAAGCCCCCAAGCTGCTCACCTTCGCCGGCCGCCACCGCGTCCTGTTCCTGGGCATCGCGCTGACCTGCCTGCTGATCAACTGCGCCCGGCCCGGCAGTGAAATCGGCATGGACGATTACTACAGTGTCACCGCGCTCGGGATCTTCTACGGCCTCCTCGCCATTCTCTCGGCGACACTGTTGCTTTCGATGGTCGCGCCCGGGCCTGACTCGCGCTTCATTCGCGCGGTCTTCACCAACCGGGTGATCCTGTTCGTCGGCAAGATCTCCTACGGCGTCTACCTGTGGCAGTTCGCGGTGATGCACTTCTACCTGCAGAAGCCGAGCGCCTATTTCAACGGAGAGCCGATGCCGCTGATGCTGATCAGGGCCGGCACCGGGTTCTGGGAACTGCAACTGGTCACGCTGGTCGGCACGATCATCCTGTCGACGATCTCCTACTACGTCCTGGAACGTCCCTTGATGAACTGGGGTGAGCGGGTCATCAAGCGCCGTGCCGCTCGCAAGGCCGCGGCCGAGTTGCCGCGACCGCGTGAGGAATCGGTCCCGGTCTAGCCTTTCGTCCCCCTCGTCCCGCCGGCCTGGCGTCCGCCACAAGCGGATGCCAGGCCGTTCCAGCAGCCGCCTCCCGGAGGTTCGCCGTGTCCTTTTCCCTGCCCTTGAGGGGCTTCCAGGCCTCGCCGGCCGGATCCGGCCCGGTCGTCGAGACGGCCGCCGACCGGCTGCGGATGCTGGGCGCCGACGTCGGCGACGGGCGGTCCGGCGGCTTCGCTTTGAGCGGGCCGGGCGCGGCGGTCGAGGCCCGCCTGCGTGGGCCGTTCCCGGAAAACCTCGTTCAGGCGGGCTACGGGATCATGGCACTACACGGACGGTCCGAAGCGCAGCCGCGGCCGCTGGGCGTCGACTACGTCTCGGTGCTCACCGGGATCGCCGCCGTCCAGGGCATGCTCGCCGCGACTTTGGCTCAACTGCGCGGAAATCCGGTGCCGCGGGTCGAGCTGGGCGCGGACGGTGTCGCGGTTCTCGCGGTCGGTCAGTACATCGCCGCCGCCACCGCGGACGAGGATCCCGAGGGTTACGAAGGCCTGCCGTCGACGGCGCGGCCGCCGTTCGTCTCCGCCGACGGGATCGCGTTCGAGGTCGAGTCGTTCAGCGGTGAGGCCTGGCAGGGATTCTGGGCCTCGTTGGGGACGCCGGAGCGCGCGATCGCCCGTGGCTGGCGGCCGTTCCTCCTCCGCTACGAACGCGCGTCGGCGGTGCTTCCGCGTGAGCTGCACGAGGCCGCCGAGTCAGCCACGTTCGAAGAGATCCGCTCGATCGCGGCTTCCACCGGAATGCACGTCTGTCCTGTTCGGACGGTGACCGACCGGCGCGCCGATCCGGACGCGGGCCTGCCACCGTGGACGTTCCGCCCCGGACGTGCGGCGCCGCCGAGCGACGGGGCCCATGCCGGTCTGCCACTGGCCGGGATCCACGTCGTCGAGTCGACCCGCCGGGTGCAGGGCCCGCTGGCGACCCGGCTGCTGTCGCTGCTCGGCGCGACCGTCACCCGGATCGAACCGCCGGGCGGCGATCCCTTGCGGGGTATGCCGCCGATGGCGGGTGACTGCTCGGCGAAGTTCCGTGTCCTCAACGACGGCAAGCGGATCGCCGAGATCGACTTCAAGTCGGAGGCGGGCCGCGCCGAGCTCCTGGACCTGGTCCGCGACGCCGACGTGTTCGTGCACAACTGGGCGCCGGGCAAGGACGTCGAACTCGGCCTGGACGCGGCCGCGATGCACGCGGTGAACCCCGGGCTGGTCTACGCGGCCGCGTGCGGCTGGGGCGACGCGCTGGGGAAGCAGCCGCCCGCCGGTACGGACTACATGGTCCAGGCCTACTCCGGGGTGGCCGACGCGCTGACGCCCGCCGGTGCGCCACCGCGCCCGACGTTGATGATCATGGTGGACATCGCGGGCGGATTCGTTTCGGCGGAAGGGATCCTGGCCGCGCTGGTGGCACGTCAGCGCACCGGCCACGGCGGCGCGGTCACGACGTCGCTGCTCGCCGCGGCCGACGCGCTCCTGCGCGAGCCGTCGCCCGCCGTCGTCGACGGTGTCTTCGCGGCGGCCGACGGGCTGCTCGCGATCGTGACCGAGGACATCGAGGCGTTGTGCTCGAAACTGGACATTCCCTTGCCGTCAAAGGACGAACTGCCGGACGCGATCACCAAGGCGCTGGGCACGCGGCCGGTGGCGGACTGGGAAGACAGGCTGGGCTCGATCGCGATGCCCGTCCTGCGTGATCTCGGCACCCTCGTCTCGCGCCATCCCGGGCGGTTCGAACGGAACGGCTGCGCGATCGCCACTTCGCCATGGATCTTTGGAGGAGCTTCGTGATGAGTGGGAACACGCTGGGCGTGCTGGGCTCCGACGTCAAGGTGGGCCTGGCCGACGGGACGAAGATCGCCTACGCCAACCTGGACTACGCGGCCAGCGCGCCCTGCCTGCGCGAAGTGGCCGATGTGGTGGGGGAGCTGCTTCCGCTCTACGCGAGCGTGCACCGCGGTGCCGGCGCGCTTTCTCAGCTCTGCACGGAAAAGTACGAGTCCGCCCGCGAGTCCGTCACCAAATTCCTCGGCTGCCGCGCGGGCGACGAGGTGGTGTTCACCCGTAACACCACCGACGCGCTGAACCTGCTCGCACACGCCGTTCCGGCGGACACCGTCGTCATCACGTTCGAAGGCGAACACCACGCGAACCTCTTGCCATGGACCGAAGTCGTCCGGCTCCCGGCGCCTCCTTCACCGGCGGGAGCGGTTTCCGCCGCCGCGACCGCGCTCGCCGGGCAAGCCCCCGGACGTCCGGTCCTGCTGGCCGTCACCGGCGCGTCGAACGTGACCGGCGAGGTCTGGCCGCTGGCCGAACTGGCCGCCACCGCTCACCGCTTCGGCGCCCGCATCGCGGTCGATGCCGCCCAGCTCGCGCCCCACCGGCGCATCGACGTCTCCGCGCTCGACCTCGACTACGTGGCTTTCTCCGGCCACAAGCTGTATGCCCCCTTCGGCGTCGGCGTACTCGCGGGCCGGGCCGACTGGCTGGACCGCGCGCGGCCGTACCTCTCGGGTGGCGGGGCCACCGCTCACGTCGGGGACGCCCCCGGCGACGTCCGCTGGGCGGCCGGCGCCGCGCGGCACGAGGCGGGCTCCCCGAACGTCATCGGCGCCGTGGCGCTGGCGGCCGCGTGTGACGCCCTCGCGGCGGCGGACCTGGACACGCTCCGGGCCGACGAGGACGCACTGACGACCCGGCTGCACGACGGCCTGGCCGGGATCCCCGCGGTCCGGATCCTGGGCGGCGGCTGGCCGGACCGGCTGGGCATCGTGTCCTTCACCGTCGACGGCGTCGAGACGCGCACCGTTTCCACCCGGCTGGCCGACGAGTTCGGCATCGGCGTGCGCGACGGCCTGTTCTGCGCCCACCCGTTCACCCGGCGGCTGCTCGGTCAAGCGGGCGCCGTTGCGCCGACGGCCGTCCGCGCCAGCATCGGGATCGGCACGACGCCCGAGCACATCGACCGCTTGATCGCCGGAATCCGGGTCATCGCCGCGCCCTGAGCGCTGGACAACCACGGAGCGCCACAGGCCATGGCGCGCTTACTCGACCCGATGCGGCGCTCGCTGCGTGGCCCGGCGGCGCGGTGACGACTCGGACACGGAGGCGTGACAGGAACGTCGAGCTGAGCTTCGACATGGAACCCGTCGCGGTCCAGCAGTTGCCCTAAGACGCTCGACAAGTCGTGACGTCCGGCCACTGCCCGACTTCACAACACCACCGACGCGCGGACCTACGCGAACAACGAGGTGCAGGGACGGCTGGTAAACGGGCTGGATGGACTACGTCGTCGATTTCCCGGTCTCCTTCCGGCCGCATGGCTGCTTGAGCTACGGCAACGGCAAGGAGGTGCGAATCCGCTGCCGATGATCCGTGGGCCGGGTTTGAGGTGGCCATCGACGGGACGGGCGGATGGCGCCGCGGTTAGCATCGGCTGATGGCCATCGATGCGGCGTCTGTCCGATCCACTTTCTTCGGGACGTCCTCGGTGCACGTCACCGACGGCGTTTCCGGAATCCTCGTCGATGGCTTCTTCACCAGGCCGTCGCTGCTGCGAGTCGCTCTCGGACGGCCCATCGCGCCCGACCTCGTACTCATCGCCGAAACCCTGTCCCGAGGCGGTATCGAGCGTCTCGACGCCCTTTTCGTAGCTCATTCGCACTACGACCACGCGATGGACGCCCCCGAAATCGTCAAGCGCGTCGGCGGCACCTTGTACGGATCGGAATCGACGCTGAACGTCGGCCGTGGAGCCGATCTGGGCGAACAGTCGATGACGCGTATCAGCGACGGTGACAAGTACTCCTTCGGGGACTTCACGGTGCGGATCTTCGAAGGGGCGCACAGCCCGGGCGAGAGGTTTCCCGGGACGATCGACGAGCCACTCGTGCCGCCCGCCAAGGCGAGCGCCTACCGCACCGGTGCCTGCTACTCGTACCTCTTCGAGCACCCTGCCGGCACGATGCTGGTCCACCCGAGCGCCAACTTCGTCCCGGACAAATTCGATGGCCTGGATGTCGACGTGCTCTACCTCGGTGTCGGTGTGCTGGGCGCGCAGTCCGCGCGGTTTCAGAACGATTACTGGCACCACACCGTCGAGGCCGTCCGCCCGGGCCTGGTCATCCCGGTGCACTGGGACCACTTCGGACGGCCACTCGACGAGAAGTCGCGCCCCATGCCGCGGATCCTGGACAAATTCGCCGAGACCAGGGAATTGCTCGCGCGCAAAAGCGCCGAATCCGGCATCCCCGTGCGTTTCCAGGAGCCGTACGAGACGATCACCCCGTTCAGCTGACCAAGGGAAGCGTCACGTAAGCGGGCGACCGGTCCTGGTACGGCCTCGTTGTTCTGGTCGGTAGCTGAATAGTCAGTTGGAAAACCTCCGACAATGTGCGCCCAGAGGATGATCGGCACCGTGTAGGGCAGGTCACAGGGCAACTGGTCTAAACCCTGATCGTGCACTCTGGTGGAGTCCTTCTCCCTTCGTTAGTGTTCGTGAAAGTCATGGTGACTTTGTGGGTCGCGTGGCGTCGGGGGACGCGTGCTGACCGGGCCAAGGACACTGATTCGCAAAATAGACTTTGAAAACTATTCGACTATATCGGGAATGTGATGTCATGGCGCGTAACCCGTCGGTGCTGCTACGAGCCTCGCGGCGGGGTCATTTGAGCGCCAGAGCGGAAGTGAGCTTTTCGTTCCGGAAAGGCCTCGGATGGTTTCCCAAGTGCGCGACCTGGTTGGTGGTCGCGGCGGCGTGCAGCTCATGTTCGATGGGGCCGGGGAACGCGGTATCGGTGACTTCGGGTACGAATCCGCCGAGTTCTGCCTTGGTTCCCTCGTCGAGTTGGGCTCCGGTGGCGTCACCGGAAGTGGTTTCGGCGGCTTGCGGGTTCCTTGGCGCCGATGAGCTTCAAGGGGCGTTGGAGTCGAAGGCTGCTTACCGGTCGGTGGAGGAGGAGCCGGTCAAGGGGCAACGGAGCGTTGCCTTCGGTTGTGAGTTCAGTCGTGTTGATGATGGGTCCGGCGTCGGCAGCTTGATGGTGACCGCGATCAAAGGTGAGGCGGCGCCTGAGAGTGCGCTCGCCGTTGCCGAGCAGGACTGTCGGGGTGAGGGGCAGGCTCAGCCGCTGGCGGGTGCCGGAGATGCGGCGATGTGGTGCCGGAGCGAGGATCTCGACACGCTGGTCGTGACCGTGAAACGCACTCGCGGTGAAGTCCGGATGGCTCTTTTGACGCTTGACGGTAGTCCAATGGCGGCCAATATCCTGGATATGGGGAGCTGGCGAGGCTTCTCGGCGGCAGGCTATAGCGTTGTAAGTGGCAGCCAATTGCGTGATCGGATCCGGAAGACGATCACGCACGGCACCGAACGATGCCCTGCAGGGATGCGATCGATCTGTGTGCCCTCGGCAGGATTCGAACCTGCGACACCTGCCTCCGGAGGGCAGTGCTCTATCCCCTGAGCTACGAGGGCGTTGCCGCCTGAGCGACGTTGGAAGCTTAGCGCATGTCCCCGTACGCCCTCGCGAGTGGTGGTCGTTAACCGGCGTGGTGCTCGACGAGGCGGGCCAGCAGGCCGGTCAGCTGCTCTCGTTCTGCGCGGTCCAGCGGCGCCAGGAAGACGTCCTGGGTGTCGCTGACCAGGCTTTCCAGCTGGTTCAGCTGCCTGACACCGTCATCGGTGAGGCTGATCAGGTTGCGCCTGCCGTCGGCCGGGTCGGGGGAGCGGTCGACGTGGCCGGCGTCGGCGAGTTCGTTGATGACCGCGACGACATCGCTGCGGTCGATGCCGGTGCGGCGGCTCAGGGCGGCCTGGCTGGATGGGCCACCTTCGTCGAGTGCCGCGAGGATCCCGTAGTGGTACCGGCGGGCCCCGCTGCGCAGAGTGAGCCGGTGGGCCACGGTGGCGGCCTGGTTGACCAGCCAGCTGGCCTTGGTGCGAAGCCGGACGGGTGCGGTGCTCATCGGGACAGCGTAGCGTTGGTGTCACCAACGAACTGGGAGGGCGCATGATCGAACCGTTCGAGGTGGCGATCCCTGAATCCGACATCGAAGAGCTGCGTGCCCGGCTGCGCGCCACGCGCTGGCCCGAACCGGCCACTGTGGACGGTTGGGAACAAGGAGTGCCGCTCGAGTTCGCGCGTGAACTGTGCCGGTACTGGGCGGAGGACTACGACTTCGGGTTGTCCGCCCGGGTCAACGCTTTCCCGGGTTTCAAGACCACTGTGGACGGTCTCGGGATCCACTTCCTGCACGTGCGCTCGCCGGAGCCGGACGCGACGCCGCTCGTGCTCACGCACGGCTGGCCGGGGTCGGTCGTGGAGTTCCTCGACGTGCTCGGGCCGCTGACCGATCCGCGTGCGCACGGGGGTGATCCCGCGGACGCGTTCCACGTCGTGGCGCCGTCGCTGCCGGGGTTCGGCTGGAGCGACAAGCCGTCGTCGGCGGGCTGGAACGTCGAGCGCATCGCTCGTGCCTGGGACGAGCTGATAGGGCGGCTCGGGTACGAGCGCTACGTCGCGCAGGGTGGCGACTGGGGCTCCGGGGTGACGAACATGCTCGCCAAGATCGCGCCGGAGCGGCTGATCGGCGTCCACGTGAACATGGCGGGTGTGCCGTACGACGCGGCCGTGCTGGGCGAGCCGACAGAAGAAGAGCGGGCGGCGCTCGGCGATCTCGCGCGCTTCCGTGCGGTCGGGTCCGCGTATTCGCAGCAGCAGGCCACGCGTCCGCAGACGGTCGGCTACGGGCTCACCGACTCGCCGGTGGCGCAGGCGGCGTGGATCGCCGAGAAGTTCTGGGAGTGGACCGACAACGACGGCTCACCGGAGACCGCGCTGTCCTGGCGGCAGATGCTCGACGCGATCTCCGTCTACTGGTTCACCGGGACGGCGGCCTCGTCGGCGCGGATCTACTGGGAGAACAAGGAGCGGGACGTCTTGGCCGTTGAAGTTCCTTCGGGTATCTCGATCTTCCCGCGCGAGATCGTCCGTCCGTCCCGGCGCTGGGCGGAGCTGCGCTACACCGATCTTCGCTGGTACGAGGTGTTGCCCAAGGGCGGTCACTTCGCCGCGTTCGAGCAGCCCGAGGTCTTCGTCGGCCAGCTGCGGGGGTTCCTCCGGTCGCTTCGGTAGCGGTACGTGTCGGTATCAGGTTTCGGGAAGGCCCTCATGGGGGATGGATTCCGTGTGTGGCTTAAGACATGGTGAACTTAGGCTCACCTGTATTGCACATATGCGCATGTGACAATATATTCGGCCTGTCGACTTCACGAGAGGCGGAGCAATGGGTCACGGGCACGGGCATGGGACGGCGTCGCCGTCGAGCGCGTCAGGCCGCTACCTCAAGAGCTTGACGATCGCGCTGGTCATCGGCGCCGGCTTCATGGTCATGGAGTTCATCGTCGGGTTCGCCACCGGCTCGCTCGCGCTGATCTCCGACGCCGCGCACATGTTCACCGACGTCCTCGGTGTCGGCATGGCGTTGGCCGCCATCCTGCTCGCCCGGCGCAGCGGCCCGACGCTGACCAGGACGTTCGGCTTCTACCGCGCCGAGGTGCTCGCGGCGCTGGGCAACGCCATCCTGCTGTTCGGCGTCGCGGGCTACGTCCTGGTCGAGGCCATCGGCCGGATCAGCGACCCGCCCGCCGTGCCCGGCCTGCCCGTCCTGCTGGCCGCCGCCGCGGGCCTCGTCGCGAACATCGTCTCCTTCCTGGTCCTGCGCAAGGGCGCGGAGGAGAGCATCAACGTCCGGGGCGCGTACCTCGAAGTCCTCGCCGACCTGATCGGCTCCGTCGGGGTGCTGCTGAGCGGCGCGATCACGCTGCTGACCGGCTGGCGCTACGCCGACCCGATCATCGGTGTCGCGATCGGCCTGTTCGTCCTGCCCCGCACCTATGCCCTCGCCCGGCGCGCGCTGCGGATCCTGTTCCAGCACGCGCCCAAGGGGGTCGACGTCGCCGGGATCCAGGCCGAACTGGGCGGGCTGAAGGGCGTCGAGGACGTCCACGACCTGCACGTCTGGACGCTGACTTCGGGGATGGAGGTCGCTTCGGCGCACCTCACCATCGCGCCGACCGTCGAGCAGGCGGCGGTGCTGACCGAGGCGCAGAACCTCCTGGCGAACCGCTATTCGATCGAGCACGCGACCCTGCAGATCGAAGTGCCCCAATGCGCGAAACGCTGCCAGGAACTCTCCTGGTGACCCCTTGACGCGTTTCGTCCTCTGAATGCGGTAGTCGGCGAAGCGAACTACCGCATTCAGAGGACGAAACGCATGGTCGTCAGGCGGGCAAGGGGGCCGCGCCGCGCTCCTGAAGGAGACCCTTCATCAAGGTCATTTCGGCACCCTGCGAAACGAGCATGCTCTGCGTCAGCGACTTCACGTCCGCGATCGACGTGTGATCGTTGCCGTACTGCGCCATCTCCGTCCCGCCCATGTGGTGCCGGAGCATCAGCTGCAGGAAGAAGACGTCCATTTCCTTGCCGGTGAGCGACCGCAGTTTGGCCAGTTCGGCCGACGTCGCCATGCCCGGCATCGGCGCGCCGTTCGACGGCTTCATGTCGGCGCCACCGTGCCCGCCGTGGCCGGACATCGGCTCGGTCATCCAGGTCATGTAGGCGCCGGTCGTCTGCTCGGGCTGGCCCCACAGGCCCAGCCAGCCCTTCATCCGGCCGACCTGGCCGGTCTGCGTGCGCTCGATGTCGAACGCGAGGGTCTTGATCGCCGGGTCGGTCGTGTGGTCCCGCGCCCATCCCGCCATGGTGACGGCCTGGAGGTGGTGCACCGACATGTCCTGCGCGAAGCCGACCTCGACCGAACCCGCGCCCGGAGTCGTCTGCTCCGACGCGGAGTCGACCAGCCTGGTCGTCAGGGCGCCGAGGCCGAAGCCGAGGATCAGCATGACGACCAGGGCGGCCCCGATCACCAGCCATCGGCTCTTGGCCGAGCGCGAAGTGTCGTCGACGTGCTGGGGATCGGGGTCCACTTGGCTCACTACTTGCTCGCGGGCGCCGAGGGCTGGGTGGCGGGCGCGGACGGCTGGCCGGCGCCGGGCTGGTCCTGCTGTGTGCCCGCGGTGCCCTTGTAGTCCATCGGCTTCGCGCCCGGACCCGGCGGCGTCGGGTCGAAGTCGCCCGGCTCGATCTGCGCGTCGCAGGTCGCGTCACGCTCGGGGTACGCGCCGTACGGGTTGGTGCGCAGGGCCGCGATGAACTGGTCGATCCGCTCGTCGGAGGCGGAATCCAGCTTCAGCTGGTGGCCCCAGGACTGCAGCGAGATCGGCTTGTCCAGGTTCGGGTACGGCGACATGACCGTGTACGGCTTGCCCTCGACGCGCACCTTCAGCAGGTCGAGCGCCTCGCCGGAGATCTGGGCCGGGTTGTAGGCGATCCAGACCGCGCCGTGCTCGAGACCGTGGACCATGTTCTCGTTGCGGACGGCCTTCTCGTAGACGACGCCGTTGCACGCGGCCCAGGCCTGGTCGTGCGGGCCACCGAAGGGCGGGGTCTTGTCGTAGGCGACGCGCTCGGCGGCGGAGACGTGCACGGAGCCCTCGTAGGTGGCCGTGGTCACGCCGGCGATCCGCTTGGAGGGGTCCGGGTCCTGCTGCGAGGGAGCGAAGGCGGCCGCGGCCTCTTCGCGGGTCTTCTGGTCGCGCTTCGGAGCCGAGGCGATCATGTAATAGGTGACCACCGAGGCCGCCAGGGCGACGATCGCGACGACGGCGATGATCGTGCCCCAGGGCGTGCCCTTCTTGGACACGACGGAACTACGGGCGGCCTTCATGGCGTTCTTCGACGACGCGCCCTGTTTTCTGGTTGTCCCGTTAGCCATGGCTCCTGCGTTCTCCAAAGGGGGTGGTCCCTGCGCGGGCCAGTGTAGAGACCGGACGTCTGATCACCGTGAACAGCCGGAAGATCAACCGCTTGGCTCACACCTTCCGGCGGTCGCTGCGAAGCCCGGACCAGGTCACACCTAGAATTCCGCGAGTGACTCCCGCAGCTCTCGCCGACCTGGTCCGTAACTCAGCCGTGCAGGTTCTCACCGCGCGCGGCCTCGACGATTCCGTGCTGCCGGAGAAGGTGACGATCGAGCGTCCCCGCAATCCCGAGCACGGCGATTACGCGACCAACCTGGCGCTGCAGGTGGCCAAGAAGGCGGGCATGAAGCCCCGCGACTTCGCCGACGCGCTGGCCGAGGCCCTCGCCGCCGCCGACGGCATCGAGTCGGCCGAGGTCGCCGGGCCGGGCTTCCTCAACCTGCGGCTCGCCGCCGACGCGCAGGGCCAGATCGTCCAGCAGGTGCTCGACGCCGGGGAGAAGTACGGCCTCGGCGACGCGCTGGCGGGCGTCAAGATCAACCTCGAGTTCGTCTCGGCGAACCCGACCGGCCCGATCCACCTCGGCGGCACCCGCTGGGCCGCGGTCGGCGACGCGCTGGGCCGCGTGCTGTCGGCGCAGGGCGGCCAGGTCACCCGCGAGTACTACTTCAACGACCACGGCGCGCAGATCGACCGCTTCGTCCGGTCCCTGATCGCCGCCGCCAAGGGCGAGCCCGCGCCCGAGGACGGCTACGCGGGCGGCTACATCAACGACATCGCCGCCGAGGTCATCCGCCAGGAGCCGAGCGCGCTGTCGCTGCCCGACGACGAGCGTGCCGAGACCTTCCGCCGGGTCGGCATCGAGCTGATGTTCACCGAGATCAAGCAGAGCCTGCACGATTTCGGCACCGACTTCGACGTCTACTTCCACGAGAACTCGCTGCACGAGTCCGGCGCGGTCGCGTCCTCGGTCCAGCAGCTGAAGGACTCCGGGAACCTGTACTTCGAAGACGGCGCCTGGTGGCTCAAGTCCAAGGAGCACGGCGACGACAAGGACCGCGTCGTCATCAAGAAGGACGGCAACCCGGCCTACATCGCCGGCGACCTCGCCTACTTCCAGGACAAGCGCAAGCGCGGCTTCGACCTCTGCATCTACATGCTCGGCGCGGACCACCACGGCTACATCGCCCGGCTCAAGGCCGCCGCGGCCGCCTTCGGCGACGACCCGGCCGTGGTCGAGGTGCTGATCGGCCAAATGGTCAACCTGGTCTCCGAAGGCAAACCCGTCCGGATGAGCAAGCGCGCCGGCACCGTGATCACCATGGAAGACCTCGTCGGCACCGTCGGCGTCGACGCGGCCCGCTACGAGCTGATCCGCTACTCCGTCGATTCCACTTTGGACATCGACCTCGATCTGCTGCGCAAGCACTCCAACGACAACCCGGTCTACTACGTCCAGTACGCCCACGCGCGGCTGGCCTCGTTGCAGCGCAACGCTTCCGACCTCGGCTTGAAAACCGATGGCGAGGTCGACCTCGGCCTGCTTACGCTGCCCGCCGAGGGCGACCTGATCCGCACGCTCGGCGAATTCCCGACCGTCCTCCGCCGGGCCGCACTGCTGCGCGAACCGCACCGTGTCGCCCGGTACCTCGAAGAACTCGCCGGTGCCTACCACAAGTGGAACGCCGTCGGCCGGGTTCTGCCGAAGGGCGACGAGGAGGCCACCCCCCTCACGTTCTCCCGCCTCGCGCTCAGTGAAGCGACTCGTCAGGTGCTGGCGAACGGCCTCACCGTGCTCGGTGTCTCTGCTCCGGAACGGATGTAATCGATGGCTCACCCCGCGGGCCCCCGCCACGCCGACGTCTACCCCCACGCTGACGCCTCCGGTTTCCCGCCGTCGAGTCCCGAAGAACTCGACAGGCTGTACCCGAAAGTCTGGCCCCGCAACACTTTCCGCGGCGGTGACGGCGTCGTCCGCATCGCGGGCGTCGACGTCCGCGAACTCGCCGAGAAATACGGCACGCCGCTGTTCGTCGTCGACGAGGCCGATTTCAAGTCCCGGTGCGCCGACTACGCCGAGGCGTTCGACGACCCGGCGCTCGTGCACTACGCGTCCAAGGCGTTCCTGTCCATCGAGATCGCCCGCTGGGTGGCCGAGCAGGGGCTGAGCCTGGACGTCTGCAGCGGCGGCGAACTCGCCGTGGCGCAGCGCGCGAACTTCCCGGCCGAGCGGATCACCTTCCACGGCAACAACAAGTCACTGCCCGAACTGGAAGCCGCCGTCGAAGCAGGCGTCGGCACGGTCGTGGTCGACTCCTATTACGAGATCGCGCGGCTGGCCGACGTCGCCGCCCGGCACGACGTCGTGCAGAACGTGCTGATCCGGGTCACCGTCGGCGTCGAGGCGCATACGCACGAATTCATCGCGACCGCGCACGAGGACCAGAAGTTCGGTTTCTCGCTGGCTTCCGGTGACGCGGCCGAAGCCGTGCGCCGTGTGCTCAACGCGCCGTCGCTCAGGCTGATCGGCCTGCACAGCCACATCGGTTCGCAGATCTTCGACGCCGACGGCTTCGAGGTCGCGGCCCGCCGTGTGGTCGGCCTGCTGGCCGAACTCGCCAAGGAGCACGGCGCCGATCTGCTCGACCAGCTGTCGATCGTCGACCTCGGCGGCGGGTTCGGTATCGCTTACACCGACAAGGACAACCCGCCGCCGCCCGCGCAGATGATCACGCAGATCCGCGAGATCGTCCGCAAGGAATGCGAGTACGCGGGCCTGCCGGTGCCGAAGATCGCCGGCGAGCCGGGCCGTGCCATCGCCGGTCCCGGCACGATCACGCTGTACGAGGTCGGCACCATCAAGGACGTCTCGCTCGGCGACAAGGCCGCGCGGCGTTACGTCAGCGTCGACGGCGGGATGAGCGACAACATCCGCACCGCGCTCTACGACGCGGTGTACGACTGCCGTCTCGTATCCCGGTCCGCGGACGACGACGGAGACGGCCAGGCCGCCGCCGCGTTGTCCCGGGTCGTGGGAAAACACTGTGAGTCCGGCGACATCGTCGTCCGTGACTGCTGGCTCCCCGACACCCTTGCTCCCGGCGACCTGCTCGCCGTGGCGGCCACCGGGGCGTACTGCTACTCGATGGCCAGCGGGTACAACCGGCAGCCGCGGCCCGCGGTGGTGGCCGTGCGCAACGGCAGCGCCCGCGTGCTGCTGCGGCGGGAGACGACGGACGACATGCTGCGCCTGGAGGTCTAGCAAGTGTCTACTGTGGATCCACGTGTGATCAGGGTGGCCCTGCTGGGCTGCGGGACGGTCGGCGGCGAGGTCGTCCGGCTGCTCACCGAGCAGGCCGGGGAACTGGCCGCCAGGGCGGGCGCCAGGGTGGAGCTGGCGGGTATCGCGGTGCGGCGTCCCGACAAGCACCCCGAGCTGCCGCCGGAACTGGTGACCTCCGACGTGGCGAAGCTCGTGACGTCCCCGGACGTCGACGTGGTCGTCGAGCTGGTCGGCGGCATCGAGCCGGTGCGGCAGTGGCTGCTCGACGCGCTCAAGGCCGGGAAATCCGTTGTCACGGCGAACAAAGCGCTCCTGGCGGAGCATTCCGCGGAGCTGTTCGAGGCCGCCGACGCGGCGGGCGTGGACCTGTACTTCGAGGCGGCCGTGGCCGGGGCGATCCCGCTGCTGCGCCCGCTGCGCGAATCGATGGCCGGTGACCGCATCACCCGCGTGATGGGCATCGTCAACGGCACCACCAACTACATCCTCTCCGCGATGGACTCCACCGGCGCCGGGTACGCGGAAACGCTGGAAGAGGCCAGCCGGCTCGGATACGCCGAGGCGGACCCGACCGCGGACGTCGACGGCTACGACGCGGCGTCCAAGGCCGCGATCCTCGCCTCGCTCGCGTTCCACACCCGGGTGACCGCGTCCGACGTGCACCGGGAAGGCATCGCCGACGTCACCGCGTCGGACCTCGCCGCGGCGAAGGTCTTGGGCCGCACGGTGAAACTCCTCGCCATCTGCGAGCGCGTCACCGCCGACGACGGCACCGAATCCGTTTCGGCGCGCGTGCATCCGGTGATGATCCCGCGCGCCCACCAGCTCGCCGGGGTCGGCGGCGCGTACAACGCCGTCTACGTCGAGGCCGACGCCGCCGGTGAGCTCATGTTCTACGGTCAGGGCGCCGGTGGCGCGCCGACCGCGAGTGCCGTGCTCGGCGACCTCGTCGCGGTGGCTCGAAACCGGGTCGTCGGCGGCCGTGGCCCGCGCGAATCCGCGCACGCCGCGCTCCCGGTCAGGCCGATGGGCCAGACGCCGACGCGGTACCACGTCAGTCTCGACGTGGCCGATCGAGCGGGCGTCCTCGCCCAGGTGGCCCAGGCGTTCGCCGGGCACGGGGTCAGCATCGCCGCCGTGCGCCAGCGCGACGCGAACGACACGGCCAGCCTGGTCGTGGTCACCCACCTGGCGCCGGACGCGGCATTGCGGTCCACTGTGGACGACATTGCCGAACTCGATGTGGTGAACCAGGTCGTCAGTGTGATGCGTGTGGAAGGCGAAGACCAGTGATTCCCCAACCATGGCCAGGAATCATCCAGGCTTATCCCGACCGGATCCCGGTCCCGTCCGGCGCGAAGGTGATCACGCTCGGCGAAGGCAACACCCCGCTGCTGCCCGCCCCGCACCTCTCGGCACTGACCGGCTGCGACGTCTACCTCAAGGTCGAAGGCGTCAACCCGACCGGGTCGTTCAAGGACCGCGGGATGACCGTGGCCATCACGCACGCGCTCGCCAGCGGGCTCAAGGCGGTCATCTGCGCCTCCACCGGCAACACGTCGGCGTCTGCCGCGGCGTACGCGGCCCGCGCCGGGCTCACCTGCGCGGTGCTCGTCCCGCAGGGCAAGATCGCGATGGGCAAACTCGCCCAGGCCGTGCTGCACGGCGCGCGGATCCTGCAGGTGGACGGCAACTTCGACGACTGCCTCGAACTGGCGCAGAAGACCGCGATCGACTACCCGGTGACCCTGGTCAACTCGGTCAATCCGGTACGCATCGCCGGCCAGAAGTCGGCCGCGTTCGAGATCTGCGACGTGCTCGGCCGGGCGCCGGACATCCACTGCCTGCCGGTCGGCAACGCGGGCAACATCACCGCCTACTGGGCGGGATATTCCGAGTACGCGGGCGACGGTGTGGTGAAGAACACCCCGCGGATGTTCGGGTTCCAGGCCGCGGGCGCCGCGCCGCTCGTGCACGGCGAACCGGTGGCCGATCCGGACACCATCGCGACCGCGATCCGCATCGGCAGCCCCGCTTCCTGGGACGGCGCGATGAAGGCGAAGAACGCCTCCGCCGGGCTGTTCGAGGCGATCACCGACGAGAAGATCCTGGAGGCGTACCGGCTTCTGGCCCGCAAGGAGGGCGTGTTCGTCGAGCCCGCTTCGGCGACCAGCGTCGCGGGTCTGCTCGCCACGACCGCCGACGGACGCCTGCCGAAGGGCTCGACCGTTGTGTGCACCGTCACCGGACACGGGCTGAAGGATCCGGCCACGGCGCTGGAGGGCAACGTCGAGGTCGAGCCGCTCGCCGTCGACCCGACCGCTGTCGCCGCCGCGCTGGACCTGCGATGACGCTGATCGAGATCAAGGTCCCGGCGTCTTCGGCGAACCTCGGCCCGGGGTTCGACTCGCTGGGCCTGGCGCTGGCGCTGTACGACCGCGTCGAACTCCAGATCACCGACGCCGGGCTCAAGATCGAGGTGACCGACGTCGGCGCGGGCGGCGTGGACGACGTCCCCACCGACGAATCGCACCTGGTCGTCCGGGCCTTCCGGCGCGGCTGCGAGCACCTCGGCCTCCGGCCGCCGGGCCTGCACCTGCGCTGCTTCAACGCCATCCCGCACGCTCGCGGCCTCGGCTCGTCCGCGTCCGCCGTCGTGACCGGCGTCGCGGCGGCGTACGCGCTGGCTGAGAAGCCCCTGGACGACGACGCCCTGCAGCTGGCCGCCGGGTTCGAGGGGCACGCCGACAACGCCGCGGCGAGCCTGCTGGGCGGCTTCGTGGTGGCGTGGAACGAGGGCGAGCGGTTCCGCGCCGAACGGCTCCAGCCGCATCACGACATCCGGCCCGTGGTCGCCGTCCCGGCGCTGCGGTCCTCGACCGACGCCACCCGCGGGCTGCTCCCCGCCCAGGTCCCGCACGCCGACGCGGCGTTCACGGCAGGCCGCGCGGCGCTCGCTGTCCACGCGCTGACCGCGCGCCCGGACCTGTTGCTCTCCGCGACCGAAGATCGGCTTCATCAGTCTTACCGGGCTTCCGCGTACCCGGCGAGCAGCGAATTGGTGCGCGCGCTGCGCGCCGAAGGGGTGGCCGCGGCCATCTCCGGAGCCGGTCCGACCGTGCTCGCGCTGACCACCGGGGGAATACTCCCGGCGGGCGTCGACGTTACGTCTTTCGACGTCACCGAGCTGCCGATCGATCCGGGCGGCGTTCAGGTTGCGGCTCAGTAAAGCCTCGGTCACATGCCGGAGCCCCGCCCCGCCACGCGGGGGGTGGTTGTTGCACCGGACCGTGGCGCGGTCTACCCTCGGGGGCGTTCGATCACCGTGCGTTTCCGCACCCGGTGCCGGTCCAGGTGACCAGTGTCATCCTTGGCCCGCATCCTTCGTTGATCCGCCAGTTCCGTACACCGCCTGGCAAGCGGGGAGTAGCGGATGGACGCAGGCGGGTTCCCGGTTCCGGCGGTGCCGAATTCCGCTTCCTCCGTTTGGAGGACGCAAATCCCTGTGCTGGAGGCCTTCTAGCTGTGTTCAACACGGCCGAGGAGCTGATCGCCCGTATCGGGGGCCAATTACGCCGTTTCGCAATCGGACGCGAGCGGCGGTCCGCTGATCCACCTGGAGGCGTGGATCGGTCAGGAAGGACATTTGTGAGCAACACCGATCTTTTGAGCGACGTCGAAGGTGGCGCCGCCGAGTCGAACGGCGCCGTCGCTCCCAAGCGCACGGTCGGCGGATTGACCGGCAAGACCGTCGCCGAACTGCGCTCGATCGCTGGGGACCTTGGCATCGGCGAGACGACGGGCATGCGCAAGGGCGATCTGATCGCGGCCATCCGCGAGCGCCAGGGCAAGACCAAGCGCAAGAGCCCCACCGCGGCGAGCGAAACGCTTCCGCTCGAGGGGATCGACGCACCGCGCAAGGCCCCGAAGGCCGAAGCGCCCAAGACGGAGGCCCCGAAGCAGGAGGCCCCGAAGGCCGAAGCGCCGAAGGCGGAAACCGCCCCGGCCGAGGCGCCGCGCGCCGAGAAGGCCGAGAAGGTCTCGGAAAACGGCTCCGCGCCCGCCGCCGAGCGGCCCGCGCAGCAGGCGCAGCAGGACAATGGGGCGCAGCAGGACGGCCAGCCGCAGCAGGAAGAAGGCGGCCGCAGCCGTCGCCGCCGCGGCTCCAACCGTGCCGCGGGTTCGCCCGAGCAGGGTGGCCAGCAGCAGCGTGACCGCGGCGACCGGGGTGAGCGCGGCGACCGGGGTGACCGGAACGAGCGCGGCGACCGCGGCGAGCGCGGTGACCAGGGCGGCAACCGCCAGGGCAACCGCGACAACAACCGCGACGGCCGTGGCCAGGACAACCGCCAGCGCAACCAGCAGGGCGGCGGCCAGGACAACAGCCAGCGCCAGGGCCAGGGCCCGCAGGGCGACGACGACGAGGAAGGCGGCCGTCGCGGCCGTCGCTTCCGCGACCGTCGCCGCCGGGGTTCCGGCGGTGGCCGCGAACAGGGCGGTTCGCCCGACACCGAGATCCGCGAGGACGACGTCCTGCTGCCCGTCGCGGGCATCCTGGACGTGCTCGACAACTACGCGTTCGTCCGCACCTCGGGCTACCTCGCCGGGCCGAACGACGTGTACGTGTCGCTTTCGCTGGTCCGCAAATACGGCCTGCGCCGCGGTGACGCCATCACCGGTGTCGTGCGCCAGCCGCGTGACGGCGAGCAGCAGCGGCAGAAGTTCAACCCGCTGGTGCGCGTCGACTCGATCAACGGCCTCGAGCCGGACGAGTCCAAGCGTCGTCCCGAGTTCACCAAGCTGACCCCGCTGTACCCGAACGAGCGGCTGCGCCTCGAGACCGAGCCGCACAAGCTCACCACCCGCGTCATCGACCTGGTGATGCCGGTCGGCAAGGGGCAGCGTGCGCTGATCGTGTCGCCGCCGAAGGCCGGCAAGACGACGATCATGCAGGACATCGCGAACGCGATCTCGACGAACAACCCCGAGTGCCACCTGATGGTCGTGCTCGTGGACGAGCGTCCGGAAGAGGTCACCGACATGCAGCGGTCGGTGAAGGGTGAGGTCATCGCCTCCACCTTCGACCGCCCGCCGTCCGACCACACCTCGGTCGCGGAGCTGGCCATCGAGCGGGCGAAGCGCCTGGTCGAGATGGGCCACGACGTCGTCGTGCTGCTCGACTCGATCACCCGTCTGGGCCGTGCGTACAACCTGGCGGCCCCCGCGTCCGGCCGGATCCTCTCCGGTGGTGTCGACTCGACGGCACTGTTCCCGCCGAAGCGGTTCCTCGGCGCGGCGCGCAACATCGAGAACGGCGGCTCGCTGACGATCTTCGCCACGACGATGGTCGAAACCGGGTCCACCGGTGACACGGTCATCTTCGAAGAGTTCAAGGGCACCGCGAACGCGGACCTCAAGCTCGACCGGAAGATCGCCGAGCGGCGCGTGTTCCCCGCGGTGGACATCAACCCGTCCGGTACCCGCAAGGAAGACCTGCTGCTTTCGCCGGACGAGCTCGCGGTCACCCACAAGCTGCACCGGGTGCTGCACGCGCTGGACTCGCAGCAGGCCATCGACCTGCTGATCTCGCGTCTGCGCAAGACGAAGACCAACATCGAGTTCCTCATGCAGGTCTCGAAGACGGCCCTCGGCTCGAACGACGACGACTGAGTTTTCGGTCTGTAAGTACATGAAGGCCCCCTTCCGTACGCCAGGCGCAAGGAAGGGGGCCTTCATGTACTTCAGGTGTCAAGGGCCGCCGCCTTCTGATGCCGTGAAGGCCTCCTTCCCTACTGTGAGGGTAGGGAAGGAGGCCTTCACGGCACCTCACGTACTGGGCCGAGGCTCAGCGGTGCGGAACGGCCGCGGGGGTCCAGCCGCGGTAGTTGTTGAAGTAGTGCACGCTCGAAGCGTGGCCGATCTTGCCGCCGATGCTGGAGGCGTAGATCCCGCCGGAGCCGTCGGCGATGCCGACGTGACCCCACTGGCTGATGTTCCAGTACACGAAGGAGCCCTTCGGCGGCGTCCCGGTCGTGTGCTTCGGGCTCGCGCCGTTCCAGTGCGCGTTGGCCGAGGCCCAGACGCCGGTCGTCCCGTACGCGTTTTCGACGGCCTTTTCGCAGAGGCCCTGGTACGCGGTGGAGCCGGCGTGGTTCTTGAACCACTGGACGGCACCGGCGGGCGTGCCGTCGCCGGCGCCCTGGATGGCCAGCTCACCGTCGGACACGGTGGTGAACGTTCCCGCGGCCGGGTTGATGTCGGCGGCGGTGATGGTGGCGCCCGCTTCGGGGGCTGCCGGAGCGGCCCCGGCGACCGGAGCCACGGCGAGGGCCGCGACGGCCAGCGCGGCGACGGACGCCGGCTTCGCCACCTTGGCCAGGATGGTGCGCATGATCAGTACCTCCTGTTGAGGAATTACCAACAAGGAGAACGGTCCCGTGAAGAGGTACAAATTTCGTACAACTCGGCGTAGATAGTTGATAACTCAACGTGGTGGAATATGCCGGGGGAGGGGTGCGTTGAGCTCACTGCCAGCACATCTGGCAAAATCATCCGCTGAAGTCCGGCACCGGTTCACCCCGCTCGGGGACCCGGGGCCAACGAGAGAGGACACCATGAAAAGCGGTATTCACCCCGAGTACGTCGTCACGCACGTGAACTGTGACTGTGGCAACGAATTCACCACGCGCAGCACCAAGACCTCCGGCAGCCTCCACGTCGAGATCTGCTCGAACTGCCACCCGTTCTACACCGGCAAGCAGAAGCTCATGGACACCGGCGGCCGCGTCGCGCGCTTCGAGGCTCGCTACGGCAAGCGCAAGAAGGCCGAAGACGCCAAGTAGCTTGAACGACGGCGCCTACCCGCATGTCCGGGTAGGCGCCGTTTTTCATGGTTCTGTTCAGGTCGTTGAGAGGTGGAGTGGTGGATTCGAGTTCGCTGAAGGGTCTGCTCGAAGAGCACGCCCAGCTGGAAGAGCAGCTGGCCGACCCGTCCGTGCACGCCGACCAGGCGCGCGCCCGCAAGCTCGGCCGCCGGTACGCGGAGCTGAGCCCGGTCGTCAAGACGGTCCGGGAGCTCGACACCGCCCGCGACGACCTCGAGACGGCGAAGGAGCTGGCCGCGGAAGACGCGACCTTCGCGGCCGAGACCGAGGAGATCGCCGCCAAGATCCCCGTGCTCGAGGCCAAGCTCACCGAACTGCTCCTGCCGCGCGACCCGTACGACGGTTCCGACGTGGTCATGGAGATCAAATCGGGTGAAGGCGGCGAGGAGTCGGCGCTGTTCGCCGGCGACCTGCTGCGCATGTACCTGCGCTACGCCGAGCGTCACGGCTGGAAGGCCGAAGTGCTCGACTCGGTCGACTCGGACCTCGGCGGCTTCAAGGACGTCACCGTGTCCATCAAGAGCCGTTCCGCCGAGGCCGACGGGGTCTGGGCGCGGCTGAAGTTCGAGGGCGGGGTGCACCGCGTGCAGCGCGTGCCCGCCACCGAATCGCAGGGCCGTATCCACACCTCCGCCTCGGGCGTGCTCATCTACCCCGAACCCGAGGACGTCGAGGTCGAGATCGACCCGAACGACCTGCGGATCGACGTCTACCGCTCGTCCGGCCCCGGTGGTCAGAGCGTGAACACGACCGACTCGGCCGTGCGGATCACGCACCTCCCGACCGGCGTGGTCGTCTCGTGCCAGAACGAGAAGTCGCAGATCCAGAACCGTGCCCGCGCCCTGCAGGTGCTGCAGGCCCGCCTCCAGGCGATCGCCGAGGAGGAGGCCGCCGCGAAGGCTTCGGACGCGCGCCGCTCGCAGGTCCGCACCGTCGACCGCTCCGAGCGGGTCCGCACCTACAACTTCGCCGAGAACCGCATCGCCGACCACCGGGTGAACTACAAGGCGTACAACCTGGACCAGGTTCTCGACGGCGACCTCGACGGCGTGCTGGACGCGCTCATCACCGCGGACCGCGAGGAGCGGCTGGCCGAACACGCCGGCTGATTCCCGCGGCGCACCCAGGCGGTGTCCTGTAAGTCCAGTTGGCTGTCCCCGCACCCAGGTGTGGGGGGGGGGGCGGGGGGGGGCGGAGGGGGGGCGGCGAAGTCGGGTGGGTGGCCCACCGCCCGCCCCCCCCCCTCGCAGGACCACCCCCC
>NZ_JBIWKX010000031.1:0-81419 GCF_044765885.1 Amycolatopsis sp. NPDC102389 | reverse complement strand
CCGGGGTGGCCCAACCCACATTTGGGTCACATCCGCGGGCGTCTTGGTGTCGGGCCCGACACGCTCCGGCTGCCCGCAAAGAGCGTTCCAACCCCTCCTTGCCACTCGCGACCCAGGACAGCGCCTAACCGGGCTCGGTGTAGAACGGGTCGTCTTCCAGCCCGGTATGGATGGCCCGCACGGACATGCTCACCTGCGACAGCCTGTCGGTCACCTCATCGGTTACCCGGCTGAGCGCCTCTTCGCCACTTTCCCCTGGGAGAGCGGGGAAAGCTGACAGCAGGACCGCCTCGCAAGGACCCGCGTCCGTGCTGATCCGGACCAGTGACGCCGATAGGTCGGTCGCGGGACGGCCGCACAGGTCCACGGCCATGCGCAGGTCACCCGTGGGGACATAGAGATGCACCCGTGAAATGACGTCGGTTTCCGCGCGCGGGGTGAAATCGTGCCTGGTGACGTACGCGGGCTCACGGGGATCGGTGCCGCCGACGGACGCCATCAGTGAATAGAGCGTGAATCCGTCCGCCGGGGTGTCGTAGGCGTCGTAGCTTCCGTATTGGCCGGTCTCCGGCGTGCCGTGTATTTCGAAGAATTCCGCATTCAGACCGAAATGAAAAAGCGCCGGTACCGCGGCTCGATGCAGAGTTTCGGCGGGATCTTCGCCGTCGGCCGGCGGCGTGCGATAGCCGACGGAGACCAGGTACCCCGTCCAGCCGCCTTCGGGGTCCGCCCGGCAGATCTCCAGCTCGGTGGCCTCGAACTCGCCGATGAGACGTTCGCCCAGCGCGGCGGCCGCGGCGAATTCCTCGGTTTCGATATTCGCGGAAATCCGCGTGACGACCGTCGTTTCCCGGAGATCCATGACTAATTCGTGAGCCCTTCGGCGCGTACAGGTGGCTCTCAGCCTACGCGGACAGGCGCCCCGAGGAACGCCGCCCGTCCGATGACGGCTCTCCGTGACACGCGTTTGAAACGCATGTCCACAGCATGAACGCTTGGCGATCACCGAGGGGAACCGAGGTGATCAGAGCCAGGAACGCGGAGCCGGTCCATTGTCGAAGCGACCTTCGTTGAGCACGTCTTGGAAGTACTCCTCCAGGTACGTCGGCCGATAGGTGCCGTCCAAGAGACCGACCGCGTCCGCCTCCGCTTTGTCGAGCAGCCGAATCGGGCCGTCGAGTTTACCCGCGCCGCCGTACTCGCCGTACTGCTCTCCCCAGGACGTTTTCGCCTGCCAGTAGATCTCGGGCGGATCAGGGAACAGCTCCTGCAACTCGGGATAGTGCCCCACTACCCGCCAAGTCCTGTTCTTGATCAATCTGGGGCCGGTGTAGACCGGGATGTGCCGGGCCCGATGACTCCCTATGTCACCGACTCGCGGCGGAGAGAATACGCCTTCCAATAAGCCGAGTGCTGTGCCCATTTGGTCTTCGCAGAGCACGATGGCCAGATGGTGGCCACGGGGCACCGCGGGAATCGCCACCACGTCGCCGACCGTTACCCGGACGGTTTTCTTGGCCGTTGGGGCGACCAGTGCCTCCAGGTCTCGCGCGGCGATGTCGCTGAAAGCACGATCGCCGGACCGAAGCACCTCGAGGACATGGTCCGTGAGGTCCCCGACCGACAACGGCTGGGCCGGGTCGGCACCGCTTCCGGCCACGAGCAGATTCAGGAAGTCGCCGGCCTCGGTGAAGGTGTTGTCATTGAGCGACGCGACCCTCTCGGACGACTCGGCCTTATACCAGCGATTCCCTTTCTTCTTGGCTTTGAAGAGAAGCGGGAACGGTGCGCCCGGTAGGAGGTCCTCGTCCGGTTGGAACGACAGCCCCAGTACTTCAAGGAATTCTCCAAGCGTCGGCTCCTCGCCGATCTCTTCGAAGAAGGCGTGGAGGACGCGATCGAGCGCGTCCGCGGCTGATCGCGTCTGGTCGGGTGTCAGCGGAGTCATGGGCAGCTTCCTCCCCGCATTTGCTTGAGCCTCGCCTCATAGGCGTCATATTCGACTCTGTTAGTCGCCGAGAGCGGTTGCTGTCGGTTGACGCGATAGTTCGCCTTCTCTTCGCGATCGGGCCTCGCCATAGGTTTGACTGCCGCTGACACGTTCGAGGTGGTCACCGTTCTGCTGGTTGAGCCGGTCCCGGTTCTTCGCGTGTCGGCACTTCACAGCGTTAGAAGTCTGTTTCCCACCGTCGATGCCCGAGCGGTAGACCTTACCGTCGCGAGTGCGCACGTTCTCCCCGGGCCGGATGGCGTTTGAAACGTCAGCCCGAGAGGGACGCCGTCTCCGGCTCGAGTTCCTCGACCACCGGCGGCTCTTCCTTGCGCTTCGGCAGGAACGAGAGCGCGGCGAAGGCGGCGGCGAGCAGGGTCGGATAGATCGTCAGCTGCTGGTGCTTGACGTTCTCGATGCCTTCCGCGAGGCCGGAGACCAGGATCTGGCCCATCGCGAAGAGCAGGAACATGAGCACCACGATGCCGACGTCGCGGCGGCCGGTGCGGTTGCGGAAGGCGCGGAGACCCGCCCAGCCGATGAGCAGCCAGATCGGCAGCAGAGCGAACAGGCCCAGCGGAGCGAGCCATCCGGTGATCCCGGACAGCACCGGGACGCGGTACTCCTTGGCGAGCGGCGGCTGCCCGGCGTGTTCGCCGAAGCTGCCGAGGTTCGGCACCCGCGCGGTCAGCGTCTCCTGCGCGGACCGGTGCAGCATCTCGACCACACGCACCGGGTGATCCAGGTAGTACTGGGCGACGTTGCGGCGGCTGATCTTGTCGCGGTATTGGCCGTACGCGGGGTCGCGCCAGGCGGCGTTCGCGCTCCACCAGCCGGTGCCGACGTACTTCGCGAACTCGGGCGGGAGACCCAGCGCGGCGAGGTCGCCGGTGGTGTCGTGTTTCCCGTCCACGATCCCGTTGAACACGACGTGGTACATGTTGGCCTCGCGGTACTCCGCGTTCGCCGAGTCGCCCGCTCCCTGCACCAGCGCGGTGCCCGCGCCGACGACGGCGAGCACGGCCAGCGGCAGCGCCCACCTGGCCAGGCCGCGGCTGCCCGCGGGCCGGACGAACAGCAGCGCGAGCGCGAACAGCGGGATCAGCAGCAGCGTCTGCGACTTCGCGTTGATGCCGACCATCGCGCCGAGCACGGTGACCGCGGCGCCGGTGTAGCGCCACGGTCCGGTGCGGTGCATGAGCAGCAGCCCGCCGGCGAGCAGGAGCATCCCGACGAAGGCGGCTCCTTCACTCAGCACGGAGGCGAAGTACCCGAAGAAGGCCGAGTCCGCCGCGACCAGCAGCAGCGCGACCGTGGCGATGGCGCTGTTCCGCACCGAGAGGCGCAGGCCGACGACGATCGCGGCGATCCCGCCCGCGACCAGCAGACAGCCCAGCACGCCCAGTACCAGCAGGTTCAGGATCGCGGACGAGCCGAGCAGCTGCCCGAGCTCGCTGGCGATCTTGTCGATCCAGCTCTGGCTGGAGATGTACTCGCTGTTGCAGGCCGGGGCCGGACCATAGGAGAAGCGGACGAAGTATTCCGAAGGCCGGTCGAGTTCGCGGGCGCCGAGCTGGCACAGGATGCGCCAGCCGTCGCCGTTGTCCGCCATGCCGATCGGACGCGGAACCAGGAAACGGACGAGGAGCACCCCGAGCGCGGCGAAAAACACGCCCAAGGTCAGTCGGATTTCCCGGATCTTCACCCGCGTCACCTTAGAAGATTCCGCAGGGTGATCAGTTCGTACCCTCTCCAACACTTGCGGAGAGGAACTTTTGGATCACGCCGAGCCATTCGTCGCGGGCTTCCACACCGATTCCGTGCCCGGCCTCGATCTCGGCCAGTTCGGCGCCGGGGATCCCGGCCGCGAGTTCGCGGGAGTGGGCGGGCGGGGCGAGGCCGTCGAGCGTCGTGGCGATGACGAGGGTGGGGACCGAGATCCCGGCCAGCTCGGCCCGGGTGTCGACGTTCGCGACGAGGTCCACGTGTTCGGCGCTGCCCTCCGGGATGAATCCGGCGAGTCCTTCGATGGCGGCTTCGAGCTCCGAAGGCGACAGCGCGTTCAGGTGCTTTTCGCCGGTGGCGGCGAAGGTGAGGAACTTCGCCAGCAGCTTCCGGTCGCCGCCCAGCAGGTCGCGCCAGATGTCGACGGCCAGCAGGAGCCGGTTGTCCGGTTTCGTGAATCCGGCGGTCAGGATGAGCGCGGTGACCCGATCGGGGTGCCGGGTGGCCGCGCGGACGGCGACTCCGGTGCCGAGCGAGTAGCCGAGGATCGCGAAGCGTTCGAGACCGGCGTCGACGGCGATGGAGACCAGTTCGTCCGCGACGGTGTCGAGATCCAGTGGCTCGGTGGCGCGCGGCGTGGCCCCGGAGCCGGGGTAGTCGGGGCCGACGACGGTGTGGGTGCGGGCGAGGTCGTCGAGGATGCTCCCGAAGTTGCCCTCGACGCTGCCGCCCCCGCCGTGGGCGAGCAGCAGGCCGGGACCGGAACCGCGGACGACGTGCGCGAAATGATTCGTCATGCCGGCGACGTTAGGTACTGACATCGATGTGAAGGTCAAACTCGGATGACGGGGGTCACATGCTGATCGGCGAGCTGTCCCGGCGGACCGGCGTGAGCCAGCGGCTGCTGCGCTACTACGAGGAGCAGGGGCTGCTGGTCTCGCGGCGCGATTCTAACTGCTACCGCACCTTCGACGACGACGCGGTCACCACGGTGCGGCAGATCCGCGCGCTCCTCGCGGCCGGGCTGAGCACGCAGGTCATCGCGAAGATGCTGCCGTGCGCGAACGGTGAACTGCCGGAGCTCGACATGTGCCCGACCGTGGTGGCGGAGATCCGGCGCGAACTGGCCGAAATGGACGACCGCATCGACACGCTCCGGCACCGGCGCGGGACACTGGCCGGATATCTGACCGTCGACGCGTAGGAGAACTGTGGAAGCCCTGGCCAGATTCGGGTTCGAACTGGGTGTGCTCAAGCGGATCCGGCGGGCCGGCTGGTGGCAGGCGGGCGTCCGCGATCCCGAATCGGTGGCCGAGCACACCACGCGGGTCGCGCAGCTGGCAGGTCTGCTCGCGGCCGAGGGCGGCGCGGACCCGGCGAGAGCGGCGTATCTCGCGCTCTGGCACGACACGCAGGAGACGCGGACCGGCGATCTTCCGCACACGATCAAGGGTTTCGTCGAGAAGCCGGATCCGCGGGCGATCACCGCCGCGCAGACGTCGGCGCTCCCCGGCGCCGCGCGTGACTCGGTGCGCGACGCCGTCGACGAGTACGAAGCCGCGGAGAGCCCGGAGGCGCTGTACGCGCGCGACGCGGACAAGCTCGAGATGCTGCTCCAGGCCGTCGAGTACCGCGATGTCGGTGTACGGAACGTGGACGAGTGGATCGCTTCGGCGACGAAGAGCCTCCAGACCGACCTCGCGCGGCGTGTGGCCGAAGCGGCGCTGACGTTGTCTTCGCTCTCGTGGCGGGTGCGCTGAAAGGAATCGATACCCTGAGCCCGCGTGTATCGACCCCGGCACGCGTGCCTCGTGTGTCAGGCTTGACTCTGTGAAGGAACACCAGTGAACCGGCAGCCGTTGCGCCTCGCCATCATGGAAGCGACCCGCATTCTCACCGAGGCCGGAGTGGCGTCACCGCGTTCGGACGCGGAACTGATCGCCTCCCACGTCCTCGGTGTCGAACGCGGCCGCCTGCCGATGGTGCCGCTGGTGGACCCACCGGTCATCGACGCGATCGGCCAGCTCGTGAACCAGCGGGCCAAACGGATCCCGCTGCAGTACCTCACCGGCTGGGCGGCGCTCGGCGACGTCACGGTCAACGTCGGCGCCGGCGTTTTCGTCCCGCGCCCCGAAACCGAACTGCTCCTGGAGTGGGGTCTCAAACTGCTGCACGGGCGCGAGTACCCGGTGGTGGTCGACCTGTGCACCGGCTCCGGCGCGCTGGCGCTGGCCGTGCAGCACGCGCGGCCGGACGCCGTCGTCTACGCGGTCGACATCGACGCGCAGGCGCTCGCCTGGGCCCGGCACAACGCGGACGTCCACGCCGACGCGGGGGACACGCCCATCCGGCTGTACTCCGGCGACGTCGCGGACAGCACGATGTTCGCCGAACTCGACGGGCTCGTCGACCTGGTCCTGTGCAATCCGCCGTACGTCCCGGAAGGCACGCCGGTGCCGGCGGAGGTCGCCGAGCACGACCCGCCGCGGGCGGTGTTCGCGGAGGAGAGCGGGCTGGCGGTGATCCGGCACGCGATCGCGGCCGCCGCGCGCCTGCTGAAGCCCACCGGCGGGATGGCGATCGAGCACGACGACACGCACGGCTCCGCCGTCCCCGCCTTGGTGCGGGCGCGGCGGGTGCTGACGGACGTGCAAGGTCACCTCGACCTGGCCGGACGGCCGCGGTTCGTCACCGCCCTGCGCGTCTCCTGAGCGGCCGTCGGCCGGATAGTTAGCGAGACTCACGACTTACGGCGGTGCCCAGGGCAAAGCCCACCTCCTAACGTCGATCACGGCCGCCTCATCGGCGGTCCGACTGGGAGGTGTACCCCGATGCGATCGTCTCTCCGACGAGCCCCACTCAGAACACTCGCCGTCCTCGCCACCGTCGCGTTACTGCCGGGTCTGGTCGCCCAGCCCGCGTCCGCCGCGGCGCCGGTACGAGGCTGGCCCGCCCCGATCGACGGGTCGACCTGGGAGAACCAGGACCACATGACGTGGGACGACTACCGCAAACCGCCCGGCACCAACTGGGCCGACCCGGCCCTGAAGCCGACCAAGCGGATGTTCAAGGGCGCCGTGGTGCTCGCGGACTACCCGGATCAGGAATTCGCCGTCACGCAGCCCGCGCGTTCGACGGTGTTCGGCAACCCCGGCCCCGCCGCGAGCGACATCCCGCGCGCTGAGGTCGCGAAGTTCTACCAGGACTTCCTCAACAAGCCGCAGGCGCTCAACCAGGGCCATACGATCAACGAGTACTGGATGGAGGACTCCGGCGGCAGGCTGGGCGTCGAACTGACCGCGTTCGGGCCGTACCGCCTGCCCGGCAAGTCCTTCGAATACGGCATGGAGTTCCAGCCCGACGCGTGTCCGCCGGACGCGAACTGCAAACGTGACCTGCGTGCCGACGCGGGCGCGGCCTGGCGGGCGGACGTGGGCGACGTCTCCAAGCAGTTCGACTTCGTCTTCTATCTTTCCGCCGGCCAGGACGAGAGTTCGACCTGGCAGGAATTCGGCGTGATGAAGTTCGGCGAAAAGGAGAACGTGCCCGACGAATTCGGCCCCGGCGTCGCGGGTATGCCGAACGCCGCGTCCACCCGCTATGTCCCGTGGACGTCGTGGAAATCCGCGGCGAGCATCTGGCCGAACGCGGTCACCGGCTCCTCGACCCAGGCGGAAAGCTCGGGCCAAGGGGTTTACGCGCACGAATTCAGTCATATCCTCGGCATCGGCGACAACTACAACAATCCCTTCGGCAACCCGCCGTCCCGTACCTACACCGGGCCGTGGGAGATGATGTCGCGCGGCAGCTTCAACGGTCCCGGCGGACCGCACACCCGCTGGCAGATCCCGGCGACACAGGGCGGCTCGATGGGCTCGCACCATATGCTGCGCACCAAGATGAAGCTCGACATCATCGACCCCGAAGACGTCCTGAAGCTCGACCGGAACCAGCTCGCCAAGACCGGCCCGGTTTCGGCCAGGATCACGGCTCGCTCGGTCCTTCCCGGACAGGGCGCGTACAGCGGCATCAACATCGCGCTCACCGGCGGGGACCTTTCGCCGAAATGCGATCGTTCGAAGGATCCGTTCTGCGACGGCGGCGGATTCAACAATTACACCGTCGAGGTCGTCGACCGGATGGGCAGCGATTCCTTCGCCCCCGATTCCGGTGTCCTCATCGCGAAGACGAAGAACCAGGACAACGCGCCGTTCGAATGGATCGTCGACGCGCATCCGGCCGATATCGGCATGACCGACTACAAGAAGCCGGACGGCACCCCGGTCCCGATCCCGATCGGCGACTACCGCCAGCTCAACGACGCCGCGTTCAAGGCGGGCACCGGATCCGCGAGCAAGTACGAGTACACCGACGAGGCGAACCGGCTGAAGTTCCTCGTCTCCGACGTCGAGCGCGACCGCAAGGGCGTGCTGTCCTACGTCATCACGGTGGCTTCGCTCGACGGCGCCGGCTCGCAGGCCAGGGGCGTTTCGCTGTGGCCGTCGGCCCCGGCGTTCGCGAAGCAGGGTCTCGCGAGCTGCTCGTTCCCGGTGCTCAACACGGGCGACCCGAAGGGTGCGGCGGCGCCGTACAACACCGACACCTACCGCCTGAGCGCGTCCACCAGCGCGAAGGGCTGGGAAGTGCGGCTGCCGAACGAGCTGTCCACCGTCCCGTTCGGCGGGCGGTCTTCGGCGACGGCGCACGCCAAGCGGGCCGCGGGCGGTGACCACGTCGCGCACATCAAGCTGACCGCGACGTCGATCGCGGACCCGGCGAAGACGGCGACGTCGGTCTGTACCGCGTTCGCCTTCTGACGGTTGCTGAAGGGGCCCTTCACCGCATGCCACGCGGTGAAGGGCCCCTTCGGTGCATCGCATGCGGGGAAAGGCCCCTTCAGCCCCGGCGCTACGCTCACTGGCCATGAGCGCGGTGTACGACTGCAGCAAGCGTGAATCGCGGGCCGACGGGCTCGCCGCGGCGGCGAGCGCGGTGCGCTCCAGCCGCCTCGTCGTCCTCCCGACCGACACGGTCTACGGCATCGGCGCGGACGCCTTCGACGGCGGCGCCGTCCAGTCCCTCCTGCGGGCCAAGAACCGCGGCCCCGACATGCCGGTCGGCGTCCTGGTCGGCTCCTGGTCCACTGTGGACGGACTGGTGCTCGGCACGCCCCCGCAGGCCCGCGCGCTCATCGAAGCCTTCTGGCCAGGCGACCTCTCCATCGTCCTGCCGCACGCCCCGAGCCTGCAGTGGGACCTCGGCCAGTCACGCGGAACGGTGATGCTGCGGATGCCGCTGCACCCGGTCGCGCTGGAACTGCTGCGTGACGTCGGCCCGATGGCGGTGTCGAGCGCCAACGTCTCCGGACAGCCGCCCGCTTCCACCGCGCAGGAGGCCGTCGATCAGCTCGGCGACAGCGTCGCGGTGTACCTCGACGGCGGATCCACCGGCGAGCCCGTTCCGTCCACGATGGTCGATCTCACTGGCGACGACCCGGTCATCCTGCGGGAGGGCGCGGTCAGCCGGGCCGCCGTCGCGGAAGTACTGGGTGTGCCCGCGGAGTCACTGGCCTAGGACCGTCGACCGCCGTATCCCCCCAGCGCGGTAGCGTGTTCGAGTGACTTGGACCTCGGCGGCGTAACGCATCATGCCTCCTACGCAAGGCCTCCCGATCCGGGAGTACCTCCTCGTCGCCCTCACCGCGGCGGCCGTGACCTTCCTGCTCACCGGTGTCGTGCGCCGGGTCGCCATCCGGATCGGCGCGATCGCCAACCCGCGGGCCCGTGACGTCCACGTCACTCCGATCCCTCGGATGGGCGGGATCGGCATCTTCCTCGGTGTCGCCGCCGCGATGGGACTCGCGCACCAGCTGCCCGCGCTGAGCCGTGGCTTCGACTTCTCCTTCGACTCATTGGGCGTCCTGCTCGCCGCGGGCGTGATCTCCCTGATCGGTGCGCTCGACGACCGGTTCGAGCTGGACGCCTGGACGAAACTGGCGGGACAGGTCATGTGCGCCGGGATCCTGGTGATCTTCGGCGTGCAGTGGGTGTCGTTCTGGGTGCCGTGGGGCGGCGGTGGCGATTCGTTCGGCCAGGTGCTGGTGCTGGACAAGAACCAGGGCGCGCTGCTGACCGTCGTGCTGGTCGTCGTCATGGTCAACGCGATGAACTTCGTCGACGGTCTCGACGGGCTCGCCGGCGGCCTCGGTTTCATCGCCGCCGCGGCGACCTGTTCCTTCTCCCTCGGCCTGCTCGACTCCTCCGGCGGCGACGTCGGCGCGTACCCGCCCGCCCTCATCGCCGCCACGCTCGCCGGGGCCTGTCTCGGCTTCCTGCCGTACAACTTCCAGCCGGCGAAGATCTTCATGGGCGATTCGGGCTCGATGATGATCGGCCTCATGCTGGCGGGCGCGACGACGTCCGCGTCGGGCCGCGTGCCGTACCCGCAGTTCAGCGGCAAGGACGCGCTCGCGCTGCTCTCGCCGCTCGTCGTGGTCGCCGCGGTGCTCTTCGTGCCGCTGCTCGACCTGATCATGGCGGTCATCCGCCGCACCCGTCGCGGCGAGAGCCCGTTCGCCGCGGACAAGATGCACCTGCACCACCGTCTGCTGGAGATCGGCCATTCCCAGCGCCGCGCGGTGCTGCTCATCTACTTGTGGGCGGGGCTGCTCGCGTTCGGCGCCGTTTCGGTGACGCTTTTCGACAGTGTCGCGGTTTTCTGGATTGTCGGATTCGGCTTCCTGCTGGCGACCCTGGTGTCGATCGTGCCCAGACTGCGGTCGAGGAACCGGACTGCCTGAAAGCCCGCGTCGGCACGGGCCTACACTGGCGGGCTGAGACGACCAGGGAGTTTTCTGTGAGCGAGACCGAGAAGACCGTCGAGGCGGAGGAGAACCCCCACGCCAAGGTGGTTCTGCAGGCGGCCAACGCGATGACGAAGGCTTCCCTGAAGCTCGTTCCGCCCGCGGTGCTGATCTGCATCTTGGTCTTCACCATCGTCAACGGACTCCCGGGCCTGCTCGGCTCGGTCATCGGCGGCGTGCTCGCCATCGTGTCCGCCCTCGCGACGCTGGGCCTGATGCGCTTCAGTGCGGGCATGGACCCGATGTTCGTGATGGTGATCGCGCTCGGTGGTTACGTGCTCAAGATCGTCGTCCTGTTCGCGGCGCTGACCCTGCTGCGCGGGGTGTCCTCGATCCACCCGATGGCCTTGGGTGTCACCATGATCGTCGCGATCCTCGTGGCCGCCGCGGTGGAGTTCGCGGCCTTCCGCAAGACCAAGATCCCGACGATCATCCCCGCTTCCCGCTGACCCCGGGACCGAGGTCCTGACCTGGGACGGGACCTAGGTCCTCGGCCGATCGGGGGCAATGTAGTACGCCTGTACGGCCCGTCGGAACCTGCTGATATGGTCCGCGTATGGGCGGCGGCCTCGGCTGCCGGCTCCTGATGACGAACCCCGAACAGCAGTGTGGCGACGGCGTTGAATCGTCCCCTTACCCGCTGGTAGGCGTCTGTCTCCCGGGAGCACTGCATCGAGAATCCTCGTGTGCGGAACGTGAAACCGTGTTCAGCACATCGTGGGGTGGCCGCCTCCGACGGCCCGATACGTGTCGGGTACGTTAAGTCCAGATCGTGACGATTCCCCCGGCGGAGTGAACGCCGGCCGGGAGAACCGGAAGGAGCCCAGTGGGCGCGCTGGTACTAGCCGAGGGTGCGGAGTTCACGCCGCCTGGCGTCAAAGACTTCAACCTACCGCCGTTGTTCGGCTCCGGCTATTGGTTGAGCTTCACCAAGCCGATGTTGCTGGTGGTCATCTCCCTGATCATCCTCGTCACCTACTTCATGGTGTCGTCGCGCCGGCTGAAGGTCGTCCCGGGTAAGGGACAGTTCATCGCCGAGTCGATTTACAACTTCGGCCGCAACAACATCGCGCGGGAACAGATCGGCTCTGCCGACTTCAAGCCGTTCATTCCGCTGGTACTGGGACTGTTCAGCTTCGTGCTGGTGAACAACCTCTTCGGGATCATCCCGTTCTTCCAGTTCCCGACCATGGCGCGAATCGGCTTCCCGGTCGCTCTCGCGTTCCTTGTCGTTTACCCGGTGTACCACTACGTCGGGTTCAAACGCCACGGCTTCAAGGGTTACCTGAAGAAGGAACTGGCCCCCGCGGGCATTCCCGGATTCGTTCTGCCGCTGTACTCCACCATCGAGTTCGCGCAGAAGTTCTTCATCGCGCCGGCCACGCTGGCGATCCGAGTCTTCGCGGCGATGTTCGCCGGGCACCTGATCATCATGGTCTTCACGCTCGGTGGGAGCTTCCTGCTGACCGAGGGCGAAGGCATCGTGAAGGTCGCGTCGCCGGTGGCGTTCCTCTTCGCCATCGCGATGACCTTCCTGGAGGCATTCATCCAGGTCCTGCAGGCATACATTTTCGCACTGCTGTCCGCAGGGTACATCGGCGCCGCGCTGGCGTCGGAGCACTGAGAAACACCAAAAGCCCCCGATCCGCGTGAGTCGCGCGGACCGAGTTTGAAGGGAAACGCACGTGAGCAACATCGTTCTTGCGCAGGCTGCCGAGGCCGCTACCAACATCAACCCGGGTCTCGCCGCCATCGGTTACGGCCTCGGCGCGATCGGCCCCGGTATCGGTGTGGGTCTCATCTTCGCCGCGGTCATCAACGGCACCGCCCGTCAGCCGGAGGCCCAGGGCAAGCTGCAGAGCATCGCCTTCTCGACCTTCGTTCTGACCGAGGTGCTCGCGCTGATCGGTATCGTCATCTACTTCCTCGCCTCCGCCTAAGGCTGAGTTCCGCTCATCGCTTAAGGAGACGTTGTGCTGAAGACCGAATTGGCGTTGGCCGCCGCTGAAGCGCCGCCCAACCCGATCGTGCCGCACGTTCCCGAGCTCATCCTCGGTTTCATCGCCTTCCTTCTGCTGCTGTTCGTTCTGAAGAAGTACGTCGTCCCGCGTTTCGAGGCGACCTACGAGGAGCGGACCAAGCTGATCGAGGGTGGCATCGAGCGGGCCGAGAAGGCACAGGCCGAAGCCGAAGAAAACCTCGCGCAGTACAAGGCGCAGCTGGCGGAAGCCCGTTCCGAGGCCGCGAAGATCCGCGACGACGCCCGGCTCGAAGCCGAGCAGATCAAGGCGGAGCTGCGGGCCGAAGCGGAGGCCGAGTCCCAGCGCATCGTCGCCCAGGGCCAGGCTCAGCTGCAGGCTCAGAAGGCGCAGATCATCGCCGAGCTGCGCGCCGAACTCGGCCGTAACTCCGTCGAGCTGGCCAGCCGCATCGTCGGCGAGTCGCTCGCGGACGACGCGCGTCGTCACGGCACCGTGGACCGGTTCCTTGCCGAGCTGGAGACCGCCGGTGCCGCTGGCGGAGCGGGGAAGTAGACCAGAATGACGCTGCATGCTGCGAGCCGTGAAGCGCTCGACCTCGCCGAGAAGCGTCTCGGCGAGGTTCTGGCCGAAGCGGGTACCGACCCGGCGACGGTCGGCGACGAGCTGCTTTCGGTCGTCGCCCTGCTGGACCGGGAGATCGGCCTGCGCCGGGCCGTCGCCGACGGTTCGGCCACGCCCGAAGCCCGGATCGGCCTCGCCCGCGGGATTCTCGCGGGCAAGGTTTCCGAACCGGCCCTGCAGGTGCTCGACTCCGTGGCGGGCAGCCGCTGGTCGAGCCCGCGCGAACTGACCGACGGGCTCGAGGCCCTCGGCCGCTCGGCGCTGCTCACCAGTGCGGAGAAGTCCGGGAACATCGACGCTGTCGAAGACCAGCTGTTCCGGGTCACTCGTATCGTTGCGGGTGCGCCGGAGCTCGAGCAGGCCCTGTCCGACCTGACCGCTCCCGCCGAGGCGAAGCGGACTCTCGTCCGCACCCTGTTCGCCGACAAGGTGGACGTGGTCACCAAGACCCTCGTCGAGCAGGTCGTCCTGCGCGCCAAGGGCCGCGGGGTCGCCAACGCCCTCGAGCGGCTGGTCCAGCTGGCCGCGGAACGCCGTCAGCGCTCGGTCGCCCAGGTGACCAGCGCCAGCGCGCTGTCCGATGAGCAGCAGGCTCGGCTGAGCGAGAAGCTCAACGCCCTGTACGGGCGGCAGCTCGCGCTGCACGTCGAGGTCGACCCGTCACTGGGCGGCGGACTCGTGGTCCGCGTCGGCGACGAGGTCATCGACGGCAGCACCGCGGGGCGCATCGACGCCCTGCGTCGCCGGCTGGCTAGCTGACCCACAACAACGACTTTGCACACTGGCACGAACGAAGCGAGAGCGGGATTGAAATGGCGGAGCTGACGATCTCCTCGGATGAGATCCGTAGCGCGATCGAGAACTACGTCTCGAGTTACGCCCCGGACGTGAGCCGGGAAGAGGTCGGCGTCGTCGTCGACGCCGGTGACGGTATCGCCCACGTCGAGGGTCTTCCCTCGGCCATGGCCAACGAACTGCTCGAGTTCCCCGGCGGGGTCCTCGGGGTGGCGCTGAACCTGGACGCGCGCTCCATCGGTGCCGCGATCCTCGGTGACTTCGAGACCGTCGTCGAAGGCCAGGAAGTCAAGCGGACCGGTCAGGTCCTTTCGGTTCCGGTCGGCGAGGGCTACCTCGGCCGCGTCGTGAACCCGCTGGGCGCCCCGATCGACGGCCTCGGCGAGATCGAGACCACCGGGCGTCGTCCGCTGGAGGTCAAGGCCGCTTCGGTGGTCGAGCGCCAGCCGGTGGCCGAGCCGCTGCAGACCGGTATCACCGCGATCGACGCGATGACCCCGATCGGCCGTGGCCAGCGTCAGCTGATCATCGGTGACCGCAAGACCGGTAAGACGGCCGTCGCGGTGGACACGATCATCAACCAGAAGGCCAACTGGGACTCCGGCGACCCGAAGCAGCAGGTTCGCTGCATCTACGTCGCGGTCGGCCAGAAGGGCTCCACGATCGCCGCGGTCAAGAAGTCCCTCGAGGACGCCGGCGCGATGGAGTACACCACCATCGTCGCGGCCCCCGCGTCGGACTCCGCCGGCTTCAAGTGGATCGCGCCGTACACCGGCTCGGCCATCGGCCAGCACTGGATGTACGAGGGCAAGCACGTCCTCATCGTGTTCGACGACCTGACCAAGCAGGCCGACGCCTACCGCGCGATCTCGCTGCTGCTGCGTCGCCCGCCGGGCCGTGAAGCCTTCCCCGGCGACGTCTTCTACTTGCACTCCCGTCTCCTCGAGCGTTGCGCGAAGCTCTCGGACGAGCTGGGCGCGGGCTCGCTGACCGGTCTCCCGATCATCGAGACCAAGGCGAACGACGTGTCGGCCTACATCCCGACCAACGTCATCTCGATCACCGACGGTCAGTGCTTCTTCCAGTCGGACCTGTTCAACGCCGGTCAGCGCCCGGCCATCGACGTGGGTATCTCGGTTTCCCGCGTGGGTGGTGCCGCGCAGGTCAAGGCGATGAAGGACGTTTCGGGTTCGCTCCGTATCGACCTGTCGCAGTACCGCGAGCTGGAGGCCTTCGCGGCCTTCGCTTCGGACCTCGACGACGCGTCGAAGGCGCAGCTCGAGCGTGGTGCCCGCCTGTACGAGGTGCTCAAGCAGCCGCAGTACTCGCCGATCCCGGTCGAGGAGCAGGTCGTCACGGTGTACCTCGGCACGAACGGTCACTTCGACACCGTTCCGACCGAGGACGTGCGCCGCTTCCGCGACGAGTTCATCGACTCCGCGCGCCGCAAGCACGGAGAGCTCCTCAAGGACATCCGCGAGTCGGGCAAGTTCTCCAAGGAGACCGCTTCCGGGCTGGTCGACGCGGTGAACGAGTTCAAGAAGGAGTTCACCACCTCCGAGGGCAAGAGCCTGGTCGAGGTCTCCGACGCGATGGACGCCGAGAAGGTCGGGCAGGAGACCGTCAAGGTCAACAAGCCCGCCCCGAAGAAGTGAGCTGATAGCTCATGGCCGCACAACTCCGAGAACTCCGGTCGCGTATCAAGGCGACCAAGTCCATCGGCAAGATCACCAAGGCGATGGAGCTCATCGCCACCGCGCGCATCACCAAGGCGCGGGCGAAGGTCGCGGCTTCCCGGCCGTACTCGGACGAGATCACGAACGTGCTCTCGGCCCTGGCCGGAGCCTCGGCGAACCTCGACCACCCGCTTCTGGTCGAGCGTCCGAACCCGAAGCGCGCGGCGGTCCTCGTGATCACCAGCGACAAGGGCCAGTGCGGTGGGTACAACTCCAACGTGCTGAAGGCGACCGAGGAGCTCCTCACGCTGCTGCGTGAGCAGGGCAAGGAGCCGGTGCTGTACGTGACCGGCAACAAGGGCCTGAGCTTCTACCGCTTCCGCGGCCGTGACGTCGCCGAAAGCTGGACGGGTTTCTCCGACCAGCCCGGTTACGTCAACGCCGCGGAGGCCGGTGAGCTCATCGTCGAGTCGTTCCTGAACGGCGCCGACGACGAGGCGGGCAACGCCGACGGCATCCTGGGTGTCGACGAGATCCACGTCGTCTACACCGAGTTCGTCTCGATGCTCACCCAGCGTCCGGTCGCCAAGCGCGTCGCGCCGCTCGAGGTCGAGTACACCGAGGGCGAAGAGGAGAAGCCCGAAAGCCTGCTCCCGAGCTACGAGTTCGAGCCCAGCGCCGAGAAGCTGCTCGCCGCGTTGCTGCCGAAGTACATCAACACGCGGCTCTTCGCGGCGATGCTCGAGTCGGCGGCGTCCGAACTCGCGGCCCGCCGAACCGCGATGAAGGCGGCGTCGGACAACGCGAACGAACTGGTGAACACGCTGACGCGGGAGGCGAACCAGGCCCGCCAGGCGCAGATCACCCAGGAGATCTCCGAAATCGTCGGTGGGGCGAACGCTCTCACCGCAGCAGGAAGTGATGACTGATGACCAGTACTGAAGCCCGTGCCAAGGGGCGCATCGTCTCGGTGACCGGCCCGGTCGTCGACGTCGAATTCCCGCGCGGTTCCGTTCCCGACCAGTTCAACGCGCTCAAGGTCGAAATCGAGTTCGAGCAGCTCCGCAAGACGGTGACGCTCGAGGTCGCCAGCCACCTCGGTGACAACCTCGTCCGCACCATCTCGCTCCAGCCGCAGGACGGCCTGGTCCGTGGCGCCGAGGTCACCGACACCGGCGGCCCCATCACGGTCCCGGTCGGCGACAAGGTCAAGGGCCACGTCTACAACGCGCTCGGCGAGTGCCTCGACGAGCCCGGCTACGGCGACGACCTCGAGCGCTGGGGCATCCACCGCAACCCGCCGTCCTTCGACCAGCTCGAGGGCAAGACGGAGATGCTGGAGACCGGCCTCAAGGTCGTCGACCTGCTGACCCCGTACGTGCAGGGTGGCAAGATCGGTCTGTTCGGCGGTGCCGGCGTCGGCAAGACGGTGCTCATCAAGGAGATGATCACCCGTGTCGCCCGGAACTTCGGTGGTACCTCGGTGTTCGCCGGTGTCGGCGAGCGCACCCGTGAGGGCAACGACCTCTTCCTGGAGATGTCCGAGGACGGCGTCATCAACGACACCGCCCTCGTCTTCGGTCAGATGGATGAGCCGCCGGGCACCCGTATGCGGGTCGCGCTGTCCGCGCTGACCATGGCGGAGTACTTCCGCGATGTGCAGAACCAGGACGTGCTGCTCTTCATCGACAACATCTTCCGGTTCACCCAGGCCGGTTCCGAGGTGTCGACCCTGCTGGGCCGCATGCCTTCGGCCGTGGGTTACCAGCCGACGCTGGCCGACGAGATGGGTCAGCTCCAGGAGCGGATCACCTCGACCCGTGGTCGTTCGATCACCTCGATGCAGGCGATCTACGTCCCCGCGGACGACTACACCGACCCGGCCCCGGCGACGACGTTCGCCCACCTGGACGCCACCACGGAGCTTTCGCGTGGCGTGTTCCAGAAGGGCATCTTCCCGGCGGTGGACCCGCTGGCGTCGACGTCGACCATTCTCGACCCGGCCATCGTCGGTGAGGATCACTACCGCGTGGCCTCCGAGGTCATCCGGATCCTGCAGAAGTACAAGGAACTGCAGGACATCATCGCGATCCTCGGTATGGACGAGCTGTCGGAAGAGGACAAGCTGACCGTTCAGCGCGCGCGCCGCATCGAGCGGTTCCTGTCGCAGAACATGCTGGTCGCCGAGGCCTTCACCGGCCAGCCGGGCTCGACCGTGCCGCTGTCGGAGACCATCGAGTCCTTCGACCGCATCACCAAGGGCGACTTCGACCACTACCCGGAGCAGGCGTTCCTGGGTATCGGTGGCCTCGAAGACCTCGAGAAGAAGTACAAGGAAATCACCAAGAAGTGATGTTCCGATGAGCGGCGGGATCAGTGTCTACTGTGGACGCTGGTCCCGCCGTTCGCTTACCGGGAACGTCGACTACTACACTCGGTGCCAGCACCTGAGGTGAAGGGAAGCTACGTGGCTGAGATTTCTGTCGAGCTGGTAGCCGTCGAGCGCCGTCTCTGGTCCGGTACCGCCACGTTCGTGGTGGCGCAGACCACCGAGGGCGAGATCGGCATCATGGCCGGTCATGAGCCGGTTCTGGGTCAGCTCGTCGAGGGTGGCGTCGTCAAGGTGACGACCACGGACGGCGAGACCGTGACCGCCGCGGTGCACGGCGGTTTCCTGTCGGTCACCGCGACCGGCGTGAGCATCCTCGCCGAGAGCGCGGAGCTTTCGGACGAGATCGACGTCGACGCGGCCAAGAAGGCGCTGAGCGGCGAAGACGAGCAAGAGCGGGCTAGGGCGACCGCCCAGCTCCGCGCGGCCGGTCAGTCAGTCTGACCGGGCGAAGGACAGGGGCCGGGCCGTGGAAATCGCCGTGGGTGTTCTCGGGGCCCTGACCATCCTGGCCGTTCTCGCGGCCTGGTATTCGTTGCGGTGGGTCCGGATGCGCCGCGGTGGCGGCGTGAGCGTCGCCCTGCGGTGGCGCCCGGACGAGGCGCGGTCCAGCTGGCATCTGGGGCTGGGCCGCTACGAGGGCGACGAGTTCGTCTGGTTCCGCGTCTGGAGCCTGCGGACCGGCCCGGACCGGGTGTTCCAGCGGGCGAGTATGGAGATCGCGGACCGGCGCGATCCCTCCGGCACCGAGGCGTACGCCGTCCCCGAAGGTTCGATCGTCCTGCGGTGTGAGTCCGCCACCCAGGAGGCGATCGAGATCGCGATGGGTCCCGGTGCCCTCACCGGCTTCCTCTCCTGGCTCGAATCGGCCCCGCCCGGCCGGCGCCTCCCGCGCGCCTCCTGAGTTACGCCTCCAATCACGCGAGTTCGCCGTTCAATCACGCGAGTCGCGCCTCTGATCACGTGAGTTCGCCGTTCGAGCACGCCGTATGCTCACGCCGTGACCACCGTCGACATCCCCGGTTCGAAGTCGATCACCGCCCGAGGCCTGTTCCTCGCGGCCGCCGCCCACGGGACGACCGTGCTGAGCAGGCCGCTGCGTTCGGACGACTCCGAGGGTTTCGCCGAAGGCCTCCTCGAGCTCGGCTATCAGGTCTCCCGCACTGACGGCGAGTGGACGATCGAAGGCAGGCCCGAGGGCCCCGGCGCCGACAACGCCGACGTCTTCTGCCGCGACGGAGCAACCACCGCGCGTTTCCTGCCCGCACTGGCCGCCGCCGGGCACGGCACGTTCCGCTTCGACGCCTCCGAGCAGATGCGCGCCCGGCCGCTGGGGCCGCTCACCGACGCGTTGCTGGAGCTGGGCGTCGACCTGACCTTCGAAGGTTCGCCGGGACACCATCCGCTGGTGGTGCGGGCCGCCGGGATCAAGGGCGGGGAACTGACCCTGGACGCGGGGCTGTCCTCGCAGTTCCTGACCGCGTTGCTGCTGGTCGGACCGCTGACCGCCGAGGGCCTGCGGATCACCGTGACGGACCTCGTGTCGGTGCCCTACGTCGAGATCACCATCGCGATGATGCGGCGCTTCGGCGTCGAGGTCGTCCGCGACGGCGACACGTTCGTCGTGCCGCCCACGCCGTATCAGGCCTGTCGCTACGAGATCGAGCCCGACGCTTCGACGTCCAGCTACTTCTTCGCGGCGGCGGCTTTGACCGGCCGCTCGGTGACCGTGCCGGGGCTGGGTACCGGTGCGCTGCAAGGGGATCTGGCTTTCGTCGACGTCCTGCGGCAGATGGGTGCGGACGTCGAGGTCGGTCCGGACGCGGTGACCGTGACCGGGACGGGCGGGCTGCGCGGGGTCACCGTGAACATGCGCGACATCTCCGACACCGTGCCGACGCTCGCGGCCATCGCGCCGTTCGCGGACGGGCCGGTGCGGATCGAGGACGTCTACAACACGCGGATCAAGGAATGCGACCGGCTGGCGGCGTGCGAGGAGAACCTGCGCGCGATGGGTGTCTCGGTGGAGACCGGGCGGGACTGGATCGAGATCCGGCCGGGCACGCCGGCGGGGACGCTCGTAAAATGCCGGCGGGACCACCGGATCGCGATGGCGTTCAGCGTCACGGGGCTGCGGACGCCGGGGATCACGCTGGACGATCCGGGATGCGTGAAGAAGACCTTCCCCGGCTTCCACGACGCGCTCGCTTCGCTCCGAACTTCCTGGGGCATTTAGTCCTCTGAATGCGGCATTTCTACCGGGCTTCGGACGTGATCCACGTCTATTCTCGCTCCATGACTCAGAGCGAGGACGCGAACCGCTGGAGCCACCTTCCCGAGTCCGTGTCCCTGGAGGACACGATCACGATGAAGGCGATCGACCCGGGCAAGGACGGCACGCCCGAAGTCGACCTCGAGCGCTATTGGGCAGCACAGGAACAGGGCTGAACATGAGCTGAAGGGCGCGGTGAAAGCGTCCTTCAGCTCGCCCCGCCCGGCTGCCACAGGATGTCGCCGTCCGGGTTCGCCAGCCGCGACAGGATGAACAGCAGATCCGAAAGCCGGTTCAGGTACTTGATCGCCAGCTGGTTCGTCGTGGCCTGCTCGGCCTCGAACAGCGCCCAGCCGGAACGCTCCGCCCGCCGCGCGACCGTGCGGGCCTGGTGCAGGAAAGCCGCCCCCGGGGTGCCACCCGGCAGGATGAACGACGTCAGCTTCGGCACGCGCTCGTTGAACTCGTCGCACCAGCCTTCCAGCCGCTCGATGTACCGCTCGGTGATGCGCAGCGGTTCGTACGGCGGGTTCTCCACGATCGGCGCGCACAGATCCGCGCCGACGTCGAAGAGATCGTTCTGCACCGCACGCAGCACCTGCGTGATCTCCTCGGGGAGACTGCCCATCGCGAGCGCCAGCCCGATGACGGAGTTGGCTTCGTCGACGTCGGCGTACGCACCCAGCCGGGGCGACGTCTTCGGCACGCGGGAGCCGTCGCCGAGCGCCGTGGTGCCGTTGTCGCCGACCTTCGTGTACACGCGGTTGATGCGAACGACCATGAAGCCGACTCTACCGGCCCGGCGTAAGGCAAATCCGGGCGAGAGGGCATGATTGGCGCCCATGAGCGAGCACTTCGACGTGCACGGCGGAGCACGGCTGGTCGGCGAGGTCGACGTGGTCGGGGCCAAGAACAGCGTCCTGAAACTGATGGCCGCGGCCCTGCTGGCCGAGGGTACGACGACCATCACGAACTGCCCCCAGATCCTGGACGTCCCCCTGATGGGCGACGTCCTGCGCAGTGTCGGCTGCGACGTCGTCATCGACGGCGACACCGCCAAGATCACCACCCCGGCCGAGCTGTCGCACCGGGCCGATTCGGCCGCGATGGGCAAGCTGCGGGCGTCGGTGTGCGTGCTGGGTCCGCTGGTCGGGCGGCTCAAGCAGGCCGTCGTGGCGCTGCCGGGCGGTGACGCCATCGGTTCGCGGCCGCTGGACATGCACCAGAACGGCCTGCGCAAGCTGGGCGCCACCAGCACCATCGAGCACGGCTGCGTCGTGGCGAAGGCCGACGGCCTGCGCGGCGCGCAGATCTGGCTGGACTTCCCGAGCGTCGGCGCCACCGAGAACATCCTGATGGCCGCCGTGCTCGCCGAGGGCACCACGGTCATCGACAACGCCGCGCGCGAGCCCGAGATCGTCGACATCTGCACGATGCTGACCGAGATGGGCGCGAAGGTCGAAGGCGCGGGCACCTCGACGCTCACCGTCGAGGGCGTCGAGAAGCTGCACCCCACCGAACACCGCGTGATCGGCGACCGGATCGTCGGCGCGACCTGGGCGTTCGCCGCCGCGATGACCAGGGGCGACCTGACCGTCCGCGGCGTCAACCCGCACTACCTCGACCTGGTCCTCGACAAGCTCCGCCTGGCGGGCGCCGAGGTCGAGACGTTCGACGGCGAGGGTTTCCGCATCGTCCAGAACGAGCGCCCGAAGGCCGTCGACTGGGTGACGCTGCCGTACCCCGGTTTCGCGACCGACCTGCAGCCGTTCGCGGTGGCGCTGTCGGCGGTTTCCGAAGGCACGTCGATGATCACGGAGAACATCTACGAGGCCCGGTTCCGGTTCATCGAAGAGATGATGCGGCTTTCCGGCGACGCGCGCACCGATGGCCATCACGCCGTCGTGCGTGGCGTGGAGAAGCTCTCGAGCGCTCCGGTGTGGGCCGCGGACATCCGCGCCGGCGCCGGGCTGGTGCTGGCCGGGCTGTGCGCGGACGGCGTCACCGAGGTCTGGGACGTCTTCCACATCGACCGCGGCTACCCGCATTTCGTGGAGAACCTGAACCGGCTCGGCGCCCGGATCGAACGCGTCGCCGGGGAACCCGACCGGGCCTGACGGCGATCAGGACAGGGCGACGAACGCCGCGAGGAAGTCGCGCGACGTCGGCGAGTCCAGCCGGTAGGTGACGTTGGTGGCGTAGCAGGGGCCGTCACCGGTGATGGTCGTCGACACGAGGACGCGCTCGCCGCCGATGGTGGCGAAGTTCGGCCCGCCGGAGTCGCCGTAGCAGGCGCCGCCGTTGCCCTGGGGCGCCGTCATCGCGAGCCGGACCCAGGTGTTGTTCAGCGCGTTGAAGGTGACGGGCGCCTTCATCCGGACGCCGCCGCCCGGATGGGTGTGCCCGCCCGGCCCGTTCACGGCCTCCTGCGTGCCGTAACCCGCGACCACGAACGGCGTCGAGTTCAGCCCCTGCGGGCCGAGCTTGTCGAGCTGACCGGCGCGGGGCAGCTTCGCCGGCGTGAAGGTCCAGCGTGCGGCGACCTGTTTCGCGGGCAGCTGGACGACGGCGATGTCGTGCGAGTCGGCGGAGTTGCCGGGGTAGCCGGGCTCGCTGTGCGCGACCCCCTCGACGGCGACGGCCTTGGCGATCGCCGCCGGGTCGCCGGGGTACTTCTTCGCGGCCGCGTCGAGGCCCGCTTGCACGTCTTGGTCGAGGGAGACGAAGAACCGCACGTTGGCGGGCCAATCGGTGGTGCAGTGCGCGGCGGTGAGGAAGGTGTCGGCGTCCACCATCGTGCCGGAGCACACCCAGTCGACCCGGTCCGGTGTCGCCGGGTCGCCGTCGTTGTCCCAGGTCGCGACGAGGGCGCCGACCTCGGTGCGTTCCGGTGCGGGGGTGGCGTTGTAGGAGTTGATCGCGGGCGCGGCGGTGGCGCCGCCCAGCAGCAGGGCGGCGGACAGCGCCGCGACGGTGGCGGCGGGGGTGAACCTCACGAACGGCCTCCTCGTCTCGTGCTTCTGGAGACGGGATTCAACGTGGTGGACGCGGGAAAGTCAGCCGCCGAAAGTAGTCACGCGTCCCGGCGCCGCCGGGTTCCCGCGTACAGGGCGGCACCCGCGGCCAGCGAACCCAGCCCGGTCAACAGGATGGGTTCGAGATCGAAACCGGTCTTGGCCAGCGAAGGGGGACTCGCCACCGCCTCGACGGTACGAGGGGCGACGGCCGCCACCGGAACGACCGCGGGACGGACGACTTCCCCGTGCGGTCCCCCGGGCGGGGGAGTCTCGGCAGGCGGGTTCGTGGCGGGCGGTGTCCGGTCCGGAACGCAGGCGGTGTGCGCCGGATTGCCGCGCCCGACGCCGAGAAGAACGACCGTAAGGGTTACTCGAGCACGAGAGCGGCGCCGAAACCGACCAGCGCGGTCCCCGTGACGCCGTCGAGCGCGCGGCGCACCTTGCGGCGTTCCAGCCAGGCCCGCACCCGGTGCACGAAGAACAGCAGCAGAAGCTGGGCGATGGTGCCGGCCGCCGCGATCGTGTAGGCCAGCAGCAGCGCGTCGCCGGTGCCGGTGACGCCCGGGGTCAGGAACTGCGGCAGCACCGACAGGTACAGCACGAGGACCTTCGGATTGGTGAAGTTGGAGAGGAAGCCCTCCCGCCAGCGGCGGAATCCGCTCCGGGCGGCGGCCGTCTCGGCGAGCCTGCCGTAGTCGCCGCGGAAGGCGCCGATCAAGGCCCGGACGCCGAGGTAGCAGAGATAGGCCGCGCCCGCCCATTTCACCGCTTCGAACACCGGCCGCGAGTTCATGATGACCGCGCCGAGACCGAGCGCGGCCGCGGTCGCCTGCGTGAGGTTCGCGATGCCGACGCCGAAGCAGGCCCAACCCCCGCCGCGGACACCTCCGGACAGCGCGTTCTTCAGCACCACCATGTTGTCCGGGCCCGGGACGAGCGCCAGCGCCAGCATCATCAGCGCGAAACCGCCGTAGACGCCCCAGGTCATGACTCGCGCACCAAAGCCGCGCCGAAGCCGACCAGCGCGGTCCCCGTGACGCCGTCGAGCGCCCGCCGGACCTTGCGGCGTTCCAGCCAGGTGCGCACGCGATGCACGAAGAACAGCAGCGTCAGCAGCCAGATCGCGCCCAGCACGGCGACCGTGTAGGCGAGCAGCAACGCGTGCCAGGCCGAGGTCGTCACCGGGTCGAGGAACTGCGGCAGCACCGAGAGGTACAGCACGAGCACCTTCGGGTTGGTGATGTTGGAAAGGAAGCCCTCACGGAAGCGGCGGAACCCGCTTGTCCGTTGCTGCTTCACCGCGGTGACACCGGAGTAGTCACCCCGCCACGCGCCGCGCAACGCCTGGAACCCGAGGAAGACCAGGTAGGCGGCACCGACCCATTTGAGCGTCACGAACACCGGCTGCGACTGCGCGATCACGACGCCGAGGCCGAGCGCGGCGGCGGTGCCCTGGACGGCGTTGGCCACGAAGATCCCGGCCGTGGCGAGGAATCCGCCGCGGGTGCCGCCGGACAGCGAGTTCTTGAGCATCACCATCGTGTCCGGGCCCGGCGCGAGGACGATCAGGACGACGATGACCAGATAGCTGCTGTACGAACTCCACGTCACGGTCACCCACGCTAGACGCCGGGCGGGGGAGAGTCTCGCGGATTTCGGTCACAGTCCCTGGTCACCGCGGGGAGCCCTGGGTCGGGGGGGGGGGGGGGGGGGGGGGGGTCCCCCCCCCCCCCCCCCCCCCCCCCCCCCCCACCCACGACCCAAGATCGCGACGGCCTGCCACGTCCGTTCGGCCGGGTAGGCAACCGACGAACGGACACTGGCGCCCGTCCCCCGGACGGGTAATGTGCCGTGGCATGCATGAGGGGCAGATCGACCTCCTTCCAGGCGAACGGGTCATCTGGGCCGGACAGCCGGTGCGCAGGCCCCTCTTCAATCCCGGCGACTACTTCAACGTCCCTGTAGGCCTTTGCTGGCTCGGCGCCGTCACGGTGTTCTTCGCGTACAACCACGACACGGCGTTCCACACGGTCGCGTGGGCGGTGCTCACCGCCGCGGGCGTTCTCCATCTCGCCGGCAGGCCGCTGATCCGCTACCTCAGGCTCGCCTCGACGACGTACGCCGTGACGGACGGCCGGGTCATCGCGACCAGTTCGCTCGTCCGCCGCAAGGAGGAGTCCGCGGCGCTGGCCGGGCTGGCGGACCCCGTTGTCACCCCTGGCCCCGGCAAGACCGGGACGATCACCTTCGGCAGGCTCGGAGTGCTGGCGTGGGCGTCGGCGAACCTCGGCGCAGGAACCGGGAAGGCCCGGAAGCCGCCGGTCATCCTGGTGGGTGTCAGCGACGTGGCGAAAGTGCGGGAGAAACTGGCGAAAGCCGTCGAAGAGGCACGAAACCGCAATCCTTAGCGAGCGCCACAACACCTTCACAACATTTCCGGGTGGTGCCGGATGTGAATCTCTCCTTGTTGGCACGGATTCCCGACAGGAGACAGAAATGCGCAAGCTTTGGAGCAGAACCTTCGGCCTGGTGGCCGCGGGCGGACTTTTCCTCACCGTCGCGCCGGCGATGGCGGAGGCGGCGCCACCCAACTTCAGGGTCGGTATTCAGCTGGCCGACAAGGGCGGCAAGGGAGGATTCGGGGTCGAGCAGTTCACCGGGTTCGCCAACTTCGGCACCAGCATTTCGCCATGGGCCGGGGACAGCAACAACTTCGACCCGGACGCGGCCAAGATCGATCTCAACCCCGTGTTCGGCGGCGGTCCGCTGAACCAGGTCGATTTCCGGATCGGCGGGCAGGCCCGCGACGGCGGCAAGGAACTCGGCACCGTCGCCTACACCCCCTGGGCGAGTCAGGGTGGCGGCACGACCGATGTGATCACCGACAGCAACTCCTTCGACCCGGACCAGTACCGACTGTTCCTGGAGACCCGGCCGCTGCCGCCCGGGGTTCAGATCAGCGACCTTCGCCTGTCGATCCTGGCCGTCGACCGCGGCGAGCCCGAGGGCGTGCCCACCTTCACCCGTTGGGCGAGCCAGGGCGGGGGCCAGAGTGAATACGCCCTGGACGCCAACTCCTTCGACCCGGACGGGTTCCGGATCGGGCTCGAGGTCGTCTGATCCAGGTGCTCGGGTCCCGTGTCGTTCACCGGGGCCCGGGCGCCTTCCAGCCGGGAAGAATGACCCGACTGTGTTCGATTCAACTAAGCAGCCGATGTTACCGGCCGGTACACTCAGGCGGTCGTCCAGTGCCGGAGGTGTACCGTGCCCTATCCCACGGACCGTGAACGGGACCGCCCCTGGGTGATGCGGACCTACGCGGGCCACTCGTCCGCGGCCGCGTCCAACGAGCTGTACCGCCGTAACCTCGCGAAGGGGCAGACCGGCCTCTCGGTCGCCTTCGATCTGCCGACGCAGACCGGTTACGACCCGGATCACCAGCTGTCCAAGGGCGAGGTCGGCAAGGTCGGCGTCCCGGTCTCGCATATCGGCGACATGCGGCGCCTCTTCGACGGCATCCCGCTCGCCGAGGCCAACACGTCGATGACGATCAACGCGCCCGCCATGTGGCTGCTGGCGCTCTACGTCTCCGTGGCGCGCGAGCAGGCCGAAGCCGAGGGCCGTGACGTCGACGAGGTGCTGGCGAAGCTCACCGGCACCACGCAGAACGACATCATCAAGGAATACCTCTCCCGCGGCACCTACATCTTCCCGCCGGGCCCGAGTCTCCGCCTCATCACCGACATGATCGCGTGGACCGTGCACCACGTGCCGAAGTGGAACCCGATCAACATCTGCAGCTACCACCTGCAGGAAGCCGGTGCGACGCCGACGCAAGAGGTCGCGTACGCGTTGTGCACCGCCATCGCCGTCCTCGACGCGGTCCGCGATTCCGGCCAGGTCGAGCAGGCCGACATGGCCAAGGTCGTCGCGCGGATCTCGTTCTTCGTCAACGCCGGCGTGCGGTTCGTCGAAGAGATGTCGAAGATGCGCGCGTTCACCGCGCTCTGGGACGAGATCACCCGGGACCGTTACGGCGTCACGGATCCCAAGGCGCGGCGGCTGCGCTACGGCGTCCAGGTCAACTCGCTGGGCCTGACCGAGGCGCAGCCGGAGAACAACGTCCAGCGCATCGTCCTGGAGATGCTCGCGGTCTCCCTTTCCCGCGGTGCCAGGGCCCGCGCGATCCAGCTGCCCGCGTGGAACGAGGCACTCGGCCTGCCCCGGCCGTGGGATCAGCAGTGGGCGCTGCGGATGCAGCAGGTGCTGGCGTTCGAGACCGACCTGCTGGAGTACGAGGACATCTTCGACGGCTCGCACGTCATCCAGGCCAAGGTCGACGAGATCATGGCGGGCGCGCGCGAGGAGATCGCGCGCGTGCAGGATCTCGGCGGTGCGGTCGCGGCCGTCGAGAGCGGCTACATGAAGTCGCAGCTCGTCGCTTCGCTCGCGGAGTACCGGCGCGGCATGGAGAACGGCGAGCGGATCCTGGTCGGGGTCAACAAGTTCGAGACCACCGAGCCGTCGCCGCTTCAGGCCGAAGGCGCGAAGGCGATCGAAACGATCGACCCCGCCGTCGAGAAGCAGGCCGTCACCGCGATCGAGGAATGGCGGACACACCGCGACAACGCGGCCGCCGAGTCGGCGCTGGAGAAGCTGAAGGCCGTCGCGAAGACGTCGGAGAACCTGTTCGAGGCCACGATCGACTGTGCTCGCGCCGGGGTCACCACCGGTGAATGGTCGGGCGCGCTGCGCGAGGTGTTCGGCGAATACCGCGCTCCCACCGGGGTTTCCGCGTCGGCGGCCGCGGGCGAGGGCAACGAGGAGATCCGCCGCGTCCGCGACCGGATCAAGGCGACGAACACCGAAATCGGCGAACGGCTGCGGATCCTGGTCGGCAAACCCGGTCTCGACGGGCATTCCAACGGCGCCGAGCAGGTGGCCGTGCGAGCGCGTGACGTCGGTTTCGAGGTGGTGTACCAGGGAATCCGGCTCACGCCGGAGCAGATCGTCGCGGCCGCCGTCCAGGAGGGCGTGCACGTGGTCGGGCTTTCGGTGCTCTCGGGTTCGCATCTCGAAGTCGTGCCGCAGGTCGTCGACGGCTTGCGGGCCGCGGGTGCGGGCGACATCCCGGTCATCGTCGGCGGCATCATCCCGCCCGACGACGAGAAGCTCCTGCTGGAGCGAGGGATCGCGAGGGTGTTCACGCCGAAGGACTACGAACTCACCGACATCATGGACGGAATTGTCGGCTTGGTACGGGAGCGCCACGGTCTGAGCACTTAAAGTCACCGTAAATCTCGGTACCGTAACAGCGGTTGGTTCGTCACCCGCTCACACTGCTCACGCAAAGGTACCCACCTACGTTTCGATTAAAACGATTAATCGAAATGAGGTGCCGCGATGGTGCACGGCGAATGGTCGAGGCGAGAGTTCTTCCGGCGGTCCGCGGTCCTGGGTGCGGTGACGATCGGCGGCCCGGTGCTGTTGTCCGCGTGCACGTCGACGTCTTCCGGGGACGCTCTGCAGGCCGCCAAGGACGCGAAGAAGATCAAGATCGGGATCGCGAACGAAGCGCCGTACGGTTTCACGGACCAGAGTGGCAAGGTCACCGGCGAGGCGCCCGAAGTCGCCCGCGCCGTCTTCAAGGCCATGGGCATCGACAATGTGGAAGCCGAAGCGGTCTCCTTCGACCAGCTGATCCCCGCACTCAACGCCAGGAAGTACGACATCGTCGCGGCCGGGATGAACATCAAGAAGGAGCGGTGCGACGCGGCGGCCTTCTCGATCCCCGACTACTCGGCGCTGACGGCCTTGCTGGTACCCAAGGGAAATCCGCAGCAGGTGCTGAAGTTCGAGGACATCGCGGCCAAGAAGGTCAAGGTCGCCGTGCTGTCGGCGGCCGTGGAGAAGGGATACGCGACCGACGCCGGCGTCGCCGAGGACCAGATCGTCACCCTCGACTCGCAGGACAACATGCTCCGCGCGGTCACCGACGGCCGGGTCTACTGCGCCGCGCTCACCGACATCTCCCTCAAGGACGTCCTGGCGAAGAGCGCGGGCGCCGCGGCGGAAGTGACGCCGGGCTTCGACCCGATCAAGGACGGCAAGCCGGTCGTCTCCGCCGGTGCCTTCGTCTTCCGCAAGGACGACAACCCGTTGCGCGAGGCCTTCAACGCCGAGCTCAAGAAGCTGCACGACAGCGGCGAATGGACCAAGATCGTGACGCCGTTCGGGTTCTCGGCGGACAACCTGCCGAAGTCCGACGTCACCACCGAGAAACTCTGCGCGGTGTAACGGGGCTGACGTCATGTCGTCGTCGGTATCGCATATCATCACGACCGTCCTCAGTGGACTGACCGCGACCGTCACCGCCGCCGTCGGCGGGATCGCGCTCACCGTGGTGCTCTCCCTGGTCGCCGGGCTCGCGCTGGGATCGCCGTCCCGGACGGTGCGGGGGATTTCCCGCGTCTACGTCGAGATCTTCCGCGGCACCTCGGAAGTCGTCCAGCTGTTCTGGCTGTACTTCGTGCTCCCGGTGCTGGTCGGTTTCCAGCTGGTGCCGATGTTCGCCGGAATCCTGGTGCTGGGCCTCAACCACGGAGCCTACGGCGCGGAAATCGTCCGCGGGGCGGTGAATTCGGTGCCCCGCGCGCAGTTCGAAGGCGCCGTCGCGCTCAACCTGACGCCCGCCCAGCGGATGCGGCGGGTGATCCTGCCGCAGGCGTTCGCGGAAATGCTGCCACCGTTCAACAATCTCTTCATCCAGTTGCTGAAGAGCACCGCGCTGCTGTCGTTCATCGCCGTCCCGGAGATGGCGCGGCAAGGTGAACTGCTGCGGCCGGTGTTCGGCGCCGAGCTGAGCTGGATCTACGGCACCGAACTCGTGCTCTACCTCCTGCTCGCGTTGCTGATCACCAGTGGGATGCGGCTGCTGGAACGGATCGCCGCGCGACGCCTCGGCCGGGCCCCGGCCAAGATGACGGCCACCGCGGGAGGTGTGTGATGGACTGGAGCTGGGAAGCGGCAGCCGATTCGATTCCTTTGCTGCTGGAAGGACTTCTCGTCACCGTCGAGATCACCCTGCTGGCCTCGGTGGTCGCGTACGCGCTCGGGCTGGTGTTCGCGCTGATCCGCCGGACCGGGATTCCCGTGCTGTCCCAAGCGGTTCTGCTGTTCATCGAGTTCATCCGCAGCACACCTTTGCTGATCCAGGTGTTCGTGCTCTACTACGTGATCCAGCCGGTGGGCGGGATGACCTTGTCCCCGTTCACCACCGGCGTCATCGCGCTCGGTGTGCATTACGCGACCTACGCCGCCGAGGTCTACCGTGCCGGGATCGAAGCCGTCCCGAAAGGACAGTGGGAGGCCACGACCGCGCTGAACCTGCCGAGGTCGCGGGTGTGGACCGCCGTGGTCCTGCCGCAAGCGGTGCCTCGGGTGCTGCCCGCGCTCGGCAACTACACGATCTCGATGTTCAAGGAAACCCCGCTGCTGCTGGCGATCGGCGTCGTCGACGTCCTGGCGAGGGCGAAGGAGGTCGGCGCCGACACGTTCCGCGTCACCGAGCCGTACACCCTGGCCGGGGTGCTGTTCCTGCTGGTGAGCCTGCCGGCTTCGATTCTGGTGAGAAGGTTGGAGCGACGTGCCGCCCACAGTTGATTCCCCGATGATCCGGTTCTCGCAGGTGGTCAAGTCCTTCGGGGACCACGTCGTACTGCGGGACCTCGATTTCACCGTCGCACCAGGGGAATTCGTCTCGCTGATCGGACCGAGCGGGTCCGGGAAGACGACGATCCTGCGGCTGTTGATGACACTGGAGAAGGTCGACGGCGGCACGATCGAGGTCTGCGGTGACTACCTGAGCCATATGAAACGCGGCGAAAAGCTGGTGCCCGCGGACGAGAAGTACCTGCGGGAGGCGCGCAAGCGGATCGGCATGGTGTTCCAGCAGTTCAACCTGTTCCCCAACATGAACGTGCTGCGCAACATCACCGAGGCGCCGATCCACTCGCTCGGCGTCTCGCGGGACGAGGCCGAGGCACGGGCCGTCGAGCTGCTGGAAATGGTGGGGCTCACCGACAAGAAGGACGAGCACCCCACGCGGCTTTCCGGTGGCCAGCAGCAGCGCGTCGCGATCGCCCGCGCGCTCGCGATGCGACCGGACGTGCTGCTGCTGGACGAGGTGACTTCGGCGCTCGACCCGGAACTGGTGGCCGACGTGCTGCGCGTGCTGCGCGAGATCGCGACGTCCACCGACATCACGATCCTGTGTGTCACGCACGAAATGCAGTTCGCGCGGGACGTTTCGGATCGGGTGATGATGTTCGACCAGGGGCAGGTGCTGGAGGATGCCACGCCGGACAAGCTGTTCAACGATCCGGACCACGACCGGACGCGGCAGTTCCTCAAGGCCGTGATCGACCGCGCCTAAAGCGCGCTCAAGATCTCCTTCGTCGAGGTGACCGTGGCGAACCCGCCGCCGTGCAGGTTCGTCGCGGTCGCCCGGTACAGCTCGTCCGCGGTCAGGACGCCGCCGTCCGGCCCGGCGAGGTCGAAGGTGAAGGTGGCGTCGAGCGCGAAAGTCACGTCGTAGCCGAGGTTCCCGCCGACGCGCGCGGTGGTCTCGCAGCAGAAGTTCGTCTGGATGCCGGCGAGCACGAACGAGGTGATGCCGCGGGTCTTCAGCCAGCCGTCGAGATCGATGTCGCCGTGGAAGGCCGAGTTGACCTTCTTGCCGAACACCAGATCCGCGCGCACGCCGTCGAGTTCCGGCTTGAAGTGGTTGCCCTCCTGGCCGGGCCGCAGCGACGAGCCGGGTTTCACGGAGTCGTGGTGCACCAGCACGATCGGCAGTCCGCGCTCCTGCCAGGCGTCGACGAGCGCCTTGATGTTGGCCTCCGCGCCGGGGTTGTTGCGCGGGCCCCAGACGGGCTTGTCGAAGCCGCGCTGGACGTCGATCACGAGCAGGGCCTTGGTTTCAGTGGTCATGGCTCCGAGTTTCACGCGCATCGGCACTGAACGGGAGTGGCAGAAGAAGCGCGATGCGGTACTTTTCTGCCATGCGAACCGTGGGTGTGCTCCTCTTGCCGGGCAGCCGGTCCTTCGACCTGGGCGTGATCGGCGAGGTCTGGGGCGTGGACCGGACGGACAGCGGCATCGGCCCCTTCGAAGTCCGGCTCTGCGCGTCCGGCCGCGATCGGGTCGCCATCCACCCGTTCGGCCAGGTCGAGGCGACCCATGGGCTGAGCGGGCTGGCGGGCTGCGATCTCGTCCTCGTGCCCGGCCGGGTCGATCCGCACGCCGAGGTGCCCGCGGCCGCCGTCGCCGCGCTGCGCAAGGCGCACCGGGCGGGGATCACCGTGGCCTCGCTGTGCTCCGGCGCCTTCACCCTCGCGGCGGCCGGGCTGCTCGACGGCCGGTCCGTCACCACGCACTGGCGGCTGCTGGACGACCTCGAAACCGCCGCTCGCGACGCGGTCGTCCAGCGGGACGTGCTGTTCACCGACGAGGGTGACGTCCTGACGTCCGCCGGGGTGGTCGGCGGGCTCGATCTCTGCCTGCACCTGGTGCGCCGCGATCACGGCGCCGAGGTCGCGGCCGCGCTCGCCCGGCGGCTCGTGATGCCGCCGGCGCGGGAAGGCGGCCAGCGGCAGTATGTCGACAACCCGTTGCCGCCCAGGCCCTCGCGGCCGAGTGTCTCGTCCACAATGGACTGGGCGCTGGAGCGCATCGCCGACGACATCGGCGTCGACGACCTCGTCGGGCACGCCGGGCTCAGCGAGCGGACCTTCCATCGCGAGTTCGCGGCGGCGACCGGCGTCACGCCGGGGCGCTGGCTGCGCGCGCAGCGGGTGCGGCTCGCGCGGCGGCTGCTGGAGACCACCGAGCTCCCGGTCGAGCGGGTCGCGCAGCGGTCCGGCCTCGGCACCGCCGCCAACCTGCGGCGAAGGCTCCGGGCCGACGTCGGTGTCGGGCCCGATTCGTATCGCCGGACGTTCCGGTCGGTTACCGTCGAAGCATGGCCGAGTACGAGCACATCCTCGTGAAGCGGGACGGTGACACCGTCACGATCACCATGAACCGCGCCGCGCGGCGCAACTCACTGTCGGCGGACCATCTCGCCGAGCTGCTCGCTGCGTTCCGCGAGGCCGGGGAGACCGACGCCACCGGGATCGTCCTGGCGGGCGCCGGGCCGGTGTTCTCGGCGGGGCACGACTTCGGCGACGTCGCCGCACGCGACCTGATGGGCGTGCGCGAGCTGCTGCGGCTGTGCACGGACCTGATGGGCACGATGCAGTCCGTTCCGCAGGTCGTCGTCGCGCGGGTGCACGGGCTCGCGACCGCGGCGGGCTGCCAGCTGGTGGCGTCGTGCGACCTCGCCGTCGCCGCGGAGTCCGCCGGCTTCGCTCTGCCCGGCGGCAAGGGCGGCTGGTTCTGCCACACGCCCGCGGTCCCGGTGGCCCGCTCGATCGGGCGGAAACGGCTGATGGAGCTGGCACTCACCGGTGACGTCGTCGACGCCGCGACCGCGCTGGACTGGGGCCTGGTGAATCGCGTCGTGCCGGATGACTCGCTGGACGAAGCCGTCGCTTCGCTGCTGGGGCGTGCGACGCGGGGAAGCCGCGCGAGCAAGGCGATGGGCAAGCAGACCCTCTACGCGCAGCTGGACCGGCCCGAGGCCGACGCCTACGCGCTGGCGCTGGAGGTGATGGCTTCGGCGTCGCAGCTGCCCGGGGCGCGTGAGGGGATGGCGGCCTTCCTGGAGAAGCGTTCGCCGGTGTGGCCCGACTGAGTTCAGAGCGCGCGTTCGCGCATGAGCAGCAGTGTGTAGGCGGCCAGCGTCTGCGCGTCGGTGATGTCACCCGAGGCGATCATCTTCTCGAACTCGTCGAGGTCGAACCACGCCGTCCGCATGTCCTGCTCTTCGACCTCGCGCTGGGTTTCACTCTGCGTGAGATCGGTGGCCAGGAACACCCGCCCGCGCTGGCTCGACATTCCGGCGGCGACGTCCGTCACGCCGAGGTCGGTCATCAAGCCCGCGATCAACCCGGTCTCCTCACGCAGTTCGCGGGCGGCGAGCTCGCGCGGCGGGACGTCGGCCCGCTCGGGGGCGGTGCCCATGGGGAACTCCCAGCGCCGCAGCCCGAGCGGATAGCGGAATTGCTCGACCAGGTGAAACCTCGCGCCGTCGAAGGGGATGATCACGGCGCAGGTGGGCTTGTCGACGACGGCGTAGATCCCCTCGGAACCATCGAGCCGCCGGACGGAGTCCTCGCGCACGGTCATCCAGTTGTTCCGGTACACCTCACGGGAGCTGACACGCTGAACGGGGTCCATGCGCACAGTATCGCCATGCTTGTCCTACCCTCGCGTGGTGCGCCTTGTGATCGCTCGCTGCCAGGTCGACTACGCCGGCCGTCTGACCGCCCATCTGCCGATGGCCACCCGGCTGCTGCTCGTGAAGGCCGACGGCTCGGTGTCCGTGCACTCGGACGACCGCGCCTACAAGCCGCTGAACTGGATGAGCCCGCCGTGCTGGCTGATCGAGGACGGCAAACTGTGGATCGTCGAGAACAAGCAGGGGGAGAAGCTCGTCATCACGATCGACGAGATCTTCCACGACCACGCCCAGGAACTCGGCGCGGAACCGGGCCTGCAGAAGGACGGCGTCGAGGCGCACCTGCAGGAACTGCTCGCCGAGCACATCAAGACCCTCGGTGACGGCTACACCCTGGTGCGGCGGGAGTTCCCGACCGCGATCGGGCCGGTCGACATCATGGCCCGCGACGCCGACGGTGCCAGCGTCGCCGTCGAGATCAAACGGCGCGGCGAGATCGACGGCGTCGAGCAGCTGACGCGCTACCTCGAACTGCTCAACCGCGACCCGCTGCTGGCGCCGGTGCAGGGCGTGTTCGCGGCGCAGATCATCAAACCGCAGGCACGGGTGCTGGCCGAGGACCGGGGGATCCGGTGCCTCACGCTGGACTACGACGCTTTGCGCGGCATCGAGTCGGACGAGTTCCGCCTCTTCTGAGCTGAACCACGAGCCCTGATAGGCAGGGTGCTTTCTTTCGCGGTAGAACAGTTCTTCTGCTCAGCCGGCTCTTAACTCCGTATCGCATTCTTGGGATCCTTGTCGTGTCTTGAGTGTTCGGCGGGCGGGGACGAGGGACGGCGATGATCGAGGGGCAGGGTTCGCGGCATCACTTGATCGTGGTGGCCGACGTGGAGGGGTTCGGGGACCGGCGGCGGACCGGACCGCATCAGCATGCGGTGCGCAAGGGCCTCGACGAAGTGATGAGGGCAGCGTTCGCCGGGTCTGGGGCCAACTGGGACAAGTGCTACCGGGAGGACCGCGGAGACGCGGTGTTCGCGCTGGTGCCGGGCGATGCGGACAAGGCGAGGTTCGTGGAAGCGACACTGCCGGCGCTGGTGATACGACTCCGAGTTCACAACGAAACCCATCCCGAAGCACAACGGATCCGGTTGCGAGTGGCGCTGCATGCCGGAGAAGTCGGCTACGACGCGCACGGTGTCACGTCGTCGTCCCTGACGCTGACTTTCCGGCTGTGCGATGCACTGCCGCTGAAGACCGCGCTCGCCGAGTCTCCGGGGATGCTGGCGGTGATCGCGTCGGACTGGTTGTACGACGAAGTCATCCGCCACACTCCCGGTACCGCGCCCTCGACCTGGCGCGAGATCCCGGTCGAGGTCAAAGAAGCCACCACGACCGGATGGATCACCCTGCCTGACCATCCGTATTCGATCGGCCCGGTGCCGGCACCGGCAGGGCGTCCGCGCGCGGGTTCGGGCCGGGTGGTGCCTCGGCAGCTTCCCGGGGCGGTGCGAGATTTCACCGGCCGGGCCGAACACCTGGCCGAACTCGACGCGCTGGTCCCACCCGACTCCGACCGGTACGGCGAGCGACCGCTGTCGGTGGTGATCGCCGCGGTCGACGGTGCGGGCGGGATGGGCAAGACCACCCTCGTGCTGCACTGGGCCCACCGGGTCCAGGACCGGTTCCCCGACGGTACCTTGCACATTGACCTGCGCGGCTACGGCTCCGGAACCCCGGTTGCCCCCAGCGAAGGCCTTAACGGGTTCCTGCGGGCATTGGGTGTCGCGGCTCGCGCGATCCCCGCCGACGTCGACGCGCAGGCGGCACTGCTGCGGTCCCTGCTCGCGGACAAACGGATACTACTCGTGCTGGACAACGCCCATAGTGCCGAACAGATCCGGCCTCTCCTGCCCGGCACCGCGGGCTGCATGGTGGTGGTCACCAGCCGCGACAGCCTCAACGGCCTCGCGGTCACCGAGGCCGCTCACCGCCTGACCCTCGGCCCGCTCGACCGGTCCGAAGCACTCGACCTGGTGACCGGCATTCTCGGTACTGAGCGGGCAGCCGCGGAACCGGATGCGGTCGCGGAACTGGTCCGGCTGTGTGCACGGTTACCGCTGGCGTTGCGGGTCGCGGCCAGCCGTGCCGCCGCCCACCCCCATGTGACGGTCGCCGAGGTCGTCACCGAACTGGCCGACGACAGAACCCGGCTCGACGTCCTCAGCGAGTTCGGCGATGAGCGAGCCGCCGTCCGGGTGGTGTTCGACTGGTCCTACCGGCGACTTCCACCAGGGCAGGCGAGGCTTTTCCGGCGGCTCGGCCTGCATCCCGGACCTGATTTCTCCCTGCCGGTCGCCGCCGCCCTCGCCGATTTGCCGCCCGCGGACACCCGCCCTCTGCTCGCCGCCTTGGCCGACGCGCATCTGATCGAGGCCGCCGCGGGTGGCCGGTACCAGTTCCACGACTTGTTGAGGGCCTATGCCGCGGACCAGGCCCGCCACAACGACACCGACGTCGACCGGGACCGCGCGCTGGAATCCATGCTGACCTTCTATACCCACACCGCGCGCACCGCGGACCGCTACTTCGCCCACTTGTACACGCTGATGCCGCCGACCGCGGCCGAACCCGATCACCCGTATCCCATAGCCGACTTCGACCATGCGTGGGCCTGGTTCAACGCCGAACACATCAACATCCTGGCTGCTCTCCACCACGCCGCCGAGCACCGGCTTGACCACCACACAGTCCCGCTTGCCCGCGCCTGCCGCTTCCTCAGATCTGCGGGGAACCCGCATGAATACGTGGCCGCGAATGGCGCCGGGATCAGCGCTGCGCACCGAAATGGCGACCGCACCCAGGAAGCGATTCTCTTGTTCAGCCGTGCGGAAATGGCTTCCGGCCTGGGATGGTGGGATCAGGCGCGGGCCGACCTCGACCGTGCGGCCACCTTGGCCCGGCAACTCGACGACACTCCACTCCAGGTGTACGCCTTCAACGACCGCGGCCTGTTGTTGCTTCGACAGGGTCAGTTCGAGGAGGCCGTTCGGTGGCTCGAGCTGGCGTTGCCGTTAAGCCGAGGAATCGATGCCGGAAGCTGGGAGGCGGTGGTGGAAGGCAATCTCAGCACCGCACACCTGAACCTCGACCACGGTGAGCTCGCGCTCAAGCACGCCGAACGCGGCCTGCACCTGCGCCGTCGTGCCGGAGATCTCGGCGGCGAAGCCATGGCGTTGACGTATTTGGCGCGTGCCTGGCGTCACCTGGATGAACTCGAGAAGGCGATCGCGATGTGCCGGGAAGCGCTGGCCATCGGCCACAGCAGACCTCTCAATCGGCACAGCACCGTCGCCGAGCCGCTGGACGTCCTGGCGACCTGTCTTCACCGAGTCGGCCACACCGGCGAAGCAGTCACCTGCTGGCAGGAGGCCGCTGCGGTTTACGACGACACCGGCTTCTCCCACAAGGCCGCCGAACTCCGCCGGCGTCTCCTCGACGCGCAGACCTCGTCCTGATACCCGAGGCAAATCCACGCTCATGCGTCACCCGGCCCCGCGTACCTCGGTCTGACCTGAAGCCCCATCCCCGTGTGCGATGTGGGGAAGGCGCCCTTAACCGCGTCTGACGCGGGCAAAGTCGCCTTCAGCTCCCGTGCCCAGTCGCGTTCGTCCGGTGAACAGCCGATATCGAATCGAGTCCTCGGTTCTGTATCTGCATTCTTTCCCGCGCCACAGAATGCCCGAAAGGGCGGCGGGAAATTAACGAACTCGCACTCTCCTGCAAAAGAACCAGCTGTTTCCGCGTCATTCGGGTGAACGCCGGATTCCTCGGTCTCACGCTGTGCCACACTCGATTTCCGCGAGGGGTACCGCCGACATACGGCGGTCGCGGGTGCAGAGGTGAAGTGCCATGGCTGATTCTCCGAAGTGTGTCGATCTGGTGCTGGAAGGCGGCGGCGTCAAAGGCATCGGGCTGCTGGGCGCGGTACTGGAGTTGCACGACGCCGGTTATTCGTTCCCCCGGATCGCCGGGGCGAGCGCCGGCGCGATCGTGGCGGCACTGGTCGCCGCTTATCAGAAGGCGGAGAAGGACCTCGGCGGTCTGGAAGCGGTGATGAACGACATGGACTGCCGCCGTTTCCAGGACCGGTCCCTGCTCGACAAGGTCGCCGGCCCGATCGGTGACGGCGTCGATCTGCTGCTGCACGACGGGATGCACTCCGGTGACTATCTCGCGGAATGGCTCACGCCGTTGCTGGAAGAGGTCGACGTGCATACTTTCGCCGATCTCGCCGTCGACGATCCGGAAAGTACTTTGCTTCCGTATCAACGGTATTCGCTCGTCGTCCATGTCAGTGACCTGACTCGCCGCGTACTCGTCCGGTTGCCTTGGGATTATTCCCAGTACGGCCGCGATCCCGGTGCGGAGAAGATCGTCGACGCGGTACGCGCGTCGATGTCGATCCCGCTGTACTTCCGGCCGGTGCAGTTCGACGTCCGTCCCGAGGGCACCGTCACGTGGGTCGACGGGGGGCTGCTGTCGAACTTCCCGATCACCGTCTTCGACCGGACCGACACGAAGAAGCCGCGATGGCCGACCTGGGGCGTGAAGCTTTCCGGGGAGCCGGTGGGCCGCAGGGACAAACCGGTGAAGAGCGCGTTGCGGATCGCCATCGGTTCGCTCGAAACCCTGCTGTCGGACTGGAATCGTTACCGGTTGCACGAGGAGGGTGTGAACCGGAGGACGGTGTACGTCGACACGACCGGGATTTCCGCCGTCGACTTCGGGCTCGGTGAAGAGGAGAAGAAGCGCCTCTTCGAAAGCGGACGGGAGGCCGCGCGGAGGTTTTTGGAAAAGATCGTGCCGCAGTGAACTCGCCGGCGGTATTCCGGTGGGATGAGGGATAGGAGGATCCCATGCGTTATCGCCCGATCGGCAGTGACCCGGCGGACGGCCGCCTAGGCAGGTTCGTCCCGGACGACTGGCGCCACGTCGAGCGCTATCCGCTGACCGCGCTGGCCGCCGAGGACCGGCCCACCCGGTCACCGGTCGTCATCGGTGTCAACTGGTACAAGGAATTCGACGTGCCGGAGAAGGACGAGAAGTCCGGCGAATTCTTCGTCGCGAAGGGCGGCGCGAAATCGCTCACCAGGATCCGCGGCGGGCACTGCGTCTGCCTCGAACCCGGTGAGTCGACTGACGGCGACACCCAGTACGCGTTCTACGACCAGGGCAGGGAAGGCGCGTGCGTCGGCTTCGGCTGGTCGCGCTGCATGACGATGTTCAACGGCGACCTCTACGCCGCGCGGTGGCTGTGGGACCAGGCGAAGCTGCGTGACGAATGGGACGAGACCAACCCCGGTGACAACAACGGCACGTCCGTCCGCGCGGCGGCCGAGGTCCTGCTCGAACTGGGACACGTCCCCTGGTCGGAGACCTACGCCGGCGACGATCACGTCAAGCGGGCCGCCTACACACCCGACGTCAAGAACGGCCTCCAGGCCTATCGCTGGGCGAAGACGGTCGACGAGGTGCACGAGGTCCTCGCCAATCCGCGTGCCGACGAACTCGGCGCCGTGCCGTTCCTCAACTCGTGGGGACCGGGCTATCCGCATCGCACGTACATGCCGGACGACGTCCTCGCCCGGTTGATCAAGGAGGACGGCGAAGTCGGCCTGCCCACGGACCGGTAAACCCCCACCGGTCACGGGAAAGGGCCGTTCCTGGCGGAAGCCGGAGCGGCCCTTTTCCGGGATCATGCCGGACGCCGTCTGGGTGCTCAACGCGATGCACGAGCAGGGGCCGTCCAGCACGTCGTATCACGAGCATCGCCAGGCTCAAGTGGCCGAGGGGAGCGTCGGGCCGCATTTCGTCGGAGGCCTGGACCGCGAGACCTGGACGCGGCTGATCGGCGTGCTCGCCGAATTCGGTCCGGTCGGCCCGGACACCCCGTCTTGACGGCCGGGTGACCGGACAGGAATTGTCAAGAACCGCCCCGAAACAGACACTTCAGGTCAGTCGTCGCCCACCCGCACTGCCGTTGCTGAATCCATGCAGTATGGTCCGCGATTGACGCGATACCGGCGTTTCTCGTGGACATTTTCACTATGGAGGTGAGTCGGTTGCACGTGCTGGCCGATGCGAACCTGCGGCTCGACGCAAGTCCGATCGACTACGTCCTGCTCGCCTTCTATTTCGCGCTGGTGCTCGGCATCGGTTACATGGCGCGAAGGTCGGTCTCGAGCAGCCTCGACTTCTTCCTCTCGGGCCGATCGCTGCCCGCCTGGGTCACCGGTCTGGCCTTCATCTCGGCGAACCTCGGCGCTGTCGAGATCATGGGCATGTCGGCCAACGGCGTGCTCTACGGCCTTCCGACGGTGCACTACTTCTGGATCGGCGCGATCCCGGCGATGCTGTTCCTCGGCATCGTGATGATGCCGTTCTACTACGGCTCGAAGGTCCGCAGCGTCCCGGAGTTCATGCTCCGCCGGTTCGGCAAACCCGCCCACCTGGTCAACGGCATCAGCTTCGCGAGCGCGCAGATCCTCATCGCCGGCGCGAACCTGTTCCTGCTCGCCAGCGTGGTGAACCTCCTACTCGGCTGGCCGTTGTGGGTGTCGATCATCGTCGCGGCCGCGGTCGTGCTCTCCTACACCGCGCTCGGCGGCCTCTCCGCCGCGATCTACAACGAGGTGCTGCAGTTCTTCGTGATCGTCGCGGCGCTGCTGCCGCTGACCATCGTCGGCCTGGTGAAGGTCGGCGGCTGGCAGGGCCTGGTCGACAAGGTCACCGCGAGCCCCGGCGGCGACGCGCAGCTGCACTCGTGGCCGGGTGACAACCTCACCGGCTTCGGCAACAGCTTCCTGTCGATCCTCGGTCTCGTCTTCGGCCTCGGTTTCGTGCTGTCCTTCGGTTACTGGACGACGAACTTCGTCGAGGTCCAGCGCGCGATGGCGTCGAAGAGCATGTCGGCCGCGCGGCGGACGCCGATCATCGGCGCCTTCCCGAAGATGCTGGTCCCGTTCATCGTGATCATCCCCGGCATGATCGCCGCGGTCACCGTTTCCGAGTACGTCCAGGACAAGCAGGTCCTGCTCGACGGCGGCGACGCGCCGAGCGGCGTGACCGCGAACAACGCCATCCTGCTGCTGATGCGCGACCTGCTGCCGAACGGCATGCTCGGCGTCGCGCTCGCCGGTCTGCTCGCCTCGTTCATGGCCGGGATGGCCGCGAACCTGAGCTCGTTCAACACCGTGTTCACCTACGACATCTGGCAGTCGTACGTGAAGAAGAACGAGTCGGACGGCTACTACCTCCGCCTCGGCCGCCTGGTCACCGCGATCGGCACCGTGCTCGCGATCGGCACCGCGTTCATCGCGTCGAACTCCGGGAACATCCTGACCTACCTGCAGGACCTGTTCTCCTTCTTCAACGCGCCGCTGTTCGCCACCTTCATCCTCGGCATGTTCTGGAAGCGGATGACGCCGACGGCGGGCTGGGTCGGCCTGGTGTCCGGTACGGCCTCGGCGATCACCGTGTGGCTGCTGTCGCAGGCAGGGGTCCTCGGGCTCACCGGGCAGGGCATCAGCTTCGTGGCCGCCGGTACGGCGTTCGTCGTCGACATCGTGGTCAGCGTCGGGGTTTCGCTCGCCACCGCGCCGAAGCCGGAGGCCCAGCTGGTCGGTCTCGTCTACTCCCTCACCCCGAAGGAGTCGCTGAAGCACGACGAGACCGGCGACGACGCGGGCTGGTACCGCAAGCCGGGCCTGCTCGCGGGCATCGTGCTGATCCTGACCATCGCGCTCAACATCATCTTCTAGGAGGCCGGAGATGGCTGCTTCGCAAGCTCCCAAGAAGGCCGGCGTCTTCGACATCCGGCTGGTCATCGCCCTGCTCATCGGCGGTTACGGGCTGGTGCTCACGATCATGGGCATCGGCTTCACCACCGAGGAAGAGCTGAAGAAGGCCGCCGACGTCAACATCAACCTGTGGGCGGGCATCGGCATGCTGGTGTTCGCGGCGTTGTTCATGCTGTGGGCGAAGCTGCGGCCCATCGTGGTGCCGGCGAGCACCGAGGGCGAGGGCGGCGAATAGCCGGGTTGTCCGGACAGCGGCGAAGGGCTCCGGCTACCGTGCATCTCGTGCTGCTCAATGCTCGACGTCGTCGGATCGCGTCCGTGCTGGCCCTGGTCGCCGCGCTGGGCGTGCTCTCGGCCTGCGGTCAGAACCTCGGCAAGTCCAACTTCGCCCGCACCACCGTCGCCGCCGAACCCGGCTCCGGTGCCGGCGGGGTGCCCGACGGGGACATCAACGATCCGGCGGTCACCCCCGCGGTGATGCGCACGATCGACCCGTGCGGGCTGGTGAGCAAGGAAGTGATGGGCGGCCTCGGCACGCCGGAGGAGCCGACGGCGAACCTCAGCTCGTTCGGCACCTGCCGGGCGAAGGCCGTCGACGCCGGGGGCAAGGAGCTCACGGTCAGGGTCGAGATCGGCGCGTCGACCTACCTCTCGAGCAACGGCATCACCGTTTCGGCGGTCGAGGGGCTTCCGCAGATCGAGCGCAAGGACAAGGACGGGAAGAGCTGCGACGTCAGCATCATGACCCTGCGCAAGCCCGAGCGCGGGATCAGCTTCTCGGTCACCTACGACGGTGGCGACTCGTGCGCGACAGGCCGTGCGGTGGCCGCGAAGGCCGCGAAGAGCCTGCACGCGTCACCGGCGAAGTACCCGGCCGCCGCGGGCACGCTCACCGCTGTCGATCCTTGCACCGCCGCCGACACGGCCGTCCTCAACGAGGTGGTGCCGCACGGCGCGACCACGCTGACCAGCTTCCACTCCTGCGACTGGACACCGGGCTCCAACCCGCGGATCTCGATCGGCTTCCGCCGCGGCCTCCCGCCGGGGGAACGCGACGGGAACAAGAAGGTCGACATCGACGGCGTCTCCGTGTACCAGAAGGTCGGCAGCGGCAGCGACGCCGAGTGCAAGATCGAATGGCAGCACAAGCCGTGGATCGACGATGAGGTCGAGATCGCCAGCGTGATCTACAAGAACTACGACGAGAAGTCCGACGAAGCGGCGTCGTGCGGGAAGGCCGCGAAGATCGCCAAATCGGTGATCTCCAAGCTGCCGAAGCCCTGACGCTGGCGGCATCCGGCCGGGAGAGGTAGGAAGGGGACACCCCACCCGCCGACGTGCCGGAGGCCACCCTTGAAGAAGATCATCAACGACCCGAAGACGGTGGTCGCGGAATCCTTGCGCGGACTCGCCGCGGCGCACGCGGACGTCCTGCGCGTGGAGGACGACCCGGCGATCGTGGTGCGCGTGGACGCGCCACTGGCGGGCAAGGTCGCGGTGATCTCCGGCGGCGGCTCGGGGCACGAACCGCTGCACGGCGGCTTCGTCGGGCAGGGCATGCTCGCCGCCGCAGTCCCGGGCGCGGTGTTCACCTCGCCGACGCCGGACGCCGTGGAAGCCGCGGTGAAGGCCACCACCGGCGACGCGGGCGCGTTGCTGATCGTGAAGAACTACACCGGGGACGTGCTCAACTTCGAGACCGCCGCGGAACTCGCCGCCGCCGAAGGGCTGGACGTGCGCAGCGTGGTCATCGACGACGACGTCGCGGTCAAGGACTCCACGTACACCGCCGGCCGTCGCGGTGTCGGCGGCACGGTGCTGCTGGAGAAGATCACCGGTGCCGCCGCCGAACGCGGCGACGCGCTCGACGCGGTGGAGGCGTTGGCCCGCAAGGTGATCGGCCAGGTCCGGTCGATCGGGGTCGCGCTCACCGCGCCGACCGTGCCGCACGCGGGCGAGCCGAGTTTCGACCTCGCCGACGACGAGATCGAGTTCGGCATCGGCATCCACGGCGAACCGGGTATCGAGCGGACCGCCGTGGTGACCGCCGACGAGCTCGTCGCGCGCATGGTCGAAGCGGTGGTCACGGACCTGCCCTTCGCCGAGGGTGACAAGGTCCTGTTGTTCACGAACTCGATGGGCGGGACCCCGCTGGTCGAGCTGTACCTGGCACACGGGATCGCCGAGCGGCTGCTGGCCGAGCGTGGCATCGTGGTCGAACGGCGGCTGGTGGGGCCGTACATCACCAGCCTCGAGATGCAGGGGATGAGCCTGACGTTGCTGAAACTGGACGACGAGCTGACCGAGTTGTGGGACGCGCCGGTGAACACCCCGGCCCTGAGGTGGGGAGTCTGATGGCCTGCACCGCCGAGACGCTCGCCGCCGCCTTGCGGGCGGCGGCCGCGGTGATCGCCGAGCATCGAGCCGAGCTGGTCGACCTCGACCGCGCGATCGGCGACGCCGACCACGGCGAGAACATGGACCGGGGGTTCACCGCCATCGTGTCCGCTTTGGACTCCGCCACGCCCGAAACCCCCGCCGCGGTGGCGAAGCTCGCCGCCACGACCCTGATCTCGAAGGTCGGCGGCGCGGCCGGGCCGTTGTACGGCACGGCTTTCCTGCGCGCGTCGGTCAAACTGGGCGACGCGGCCGAAGTGGACGGTCCGCTGCTCGTCGAGGCCTTGCGCGCGGCGCTCGAAGGAGTGCAGGCGCGGGGCAAGGCCGTCGGGGGAGACGCGACCATGGTCGACGCCCTGATCCCCGCTGTTTCCGCCGCCGAGGAGGCCTCCGGCGACGGCGTCGCGGCGATCCTGGCCGCGGCCGCCGACGCCGCGGACAAAGGCGCCGAGTCCACTGTGGACCTCGTGCCGCGCAAGGGCCGGGCGTCGTACCTCGGCGAGCGGGCCAAGGGACATATGGATCCCGGTGCCCGTTCGACGGCGTTGCTGCTGCGTGCCTTCGCGGAGGCCGCCAAGTGAGCGTCGGAATCGTGCTCGTCTCCCACAGCGCCAAACTCGCCGAAGGGCTCGCGGAACTCGCCGCGCAGATGGCGCCGGACGTCACCATCGCGGCGGCGGGCGGCCTGGCCGACGGTGGGATCGGCACGGATTACGACGAGGTCGTCGCCGCGACACAGAGCGCCGATGCTGGATCGGGCGTCGTCCTGCTGTACGACCTGGGCAGCGCGCAGATGACCGCGGAACTGGCGGTCGAATCGCTCGCCGATCCGTCGGCCGCGGTCGTCGTGGACGCGCCGCTGGTCGAAGGCGCGATCGCCGCCGCTGTCGCGGCGCAGGGCGGGGCGGACCGCCAGGCCGTCGCCGAAGCGGCCGCCTCGGCGGGAGCACCGCCGGACCTCACGCTCGACGAAGGCGCGCACGACGGCGAGAGCAGTGTCGAACTCACGCTGCGGAACGACGTCGGGCTGCACGCACGGCCGGCCGCGGTACTGGTCCGCAGCATCGCGGGGCTGGACGCGCAGGTCACCGTGCGGCTCGGCGACGAAACCGCGGACGCCAACAGCGTGCTCGCGCTGATGGCGCTCGGCGCCCGCCAGGGCGACCGGATCGAGGTCCGCGCGAAGGGCGCGCAGGCCGACGAAGCGCTCACCAAGGTCAAGGACCTCGTCGACCAGAACTTCGGGGAGTGAGCTGAAGTCTCATGCCGTGAAGGCCTCCTTGCCTACCTTGAGGGTAGGGAAGGAGGCCTTCACGGCATGTGGCCCCGCCGTATGCAGGGAAAGTTCCCCTTCGGTCCTCTTACGCGAGTGACACTTACTCGATTCGGAGGGTGACAGCCGCTGCTTTCCGCGCCCCGGCATGGCACGATCGGAGAAACTACCAGCGAGTAACCTCCGGAGGCCGGTTGTGGCGCGGGAAATCTCGAGTGTGGGAGTCATCGGTCTCGGCACCATGGGTGCCGGGATCGCCGAGGTGCTCGCGCGGAGCGGCGTGTCCGTGGTCGCGGTGGAGATCGACGACGACGGCGTCCAGCGCGGCCGGGGTCATCTGGAGCATTCGTCCGAACGGGCGGTGTCCGGCGGCAAGCTCGACGCCGACGGCAGGAGCGCGCTCCTCGACCGGATCCGGTACACCACGTCGCTGACCGAACTGTCCGATGTGGACCTGGTGATCGAGGCGATCCCGGAGAACCTCGAAGCGAAATCCGACGTGTTCGCGCAGCTGGACAAGATCACCGGCCCGGACACGATCTTCGTCTCGAACACCTCTTCGCTGTCGATCACCGAGATCGGCGTGCACACCGCGCGGCCGGGCAAGGTCGTCGGGATGCACTTCTTCAATCCCGCGCCGATCCTCAAGCTGGTCGAGATCGTCCGCACCGTCGTCACCGAACCCGACGTGGTCACCGACGTCGTCGCGTTCGCCGAACGGCTCGGCAAGACCCCGGTGGTGATCGGCGACCGCGCCGGCTTCATCGCCAACGCCCTGCTCTTCGGGTACCTCAACCACGCCGTGCGGATGTACGAGCAGCGCTACGCCACCCGCGAGGACCTCGACGCCGCGATGCGGTTCGGCTGCGGATATCCCATGGGGCCCTTGGCTTTGCTCGACCTCATCGGGCTGGACACCGCGTACGAGATCCTCGACACGATGTACCACCAGTCGCGCAACCGGCTGCACGCGCCGGCGCCGCTGCTGAAGCAGATGATCACCGCCGGCCTGCTCGGCCGGAAGACGGGCCAGGGTTTCTACACCTACGACGAGCCCGATTCGCCGACGGTGACCGACGCGGTCACAGTGTCCACATCGGACACCGCGACGGCCCGCGAGGTGCACAAGGTCGGCGTCGTGGGGACAGGGACCATGGCGACGGGCATCGTCGAAGTGTTCGCGAAACGCGGTTATGAGGTCATCTTGCGGGCCCGGAGCGCGGAGAAGGCCGCGGCGTCGGTCGCGCGGGTGAAGAAGTCGCTGGACAAGGCCGTCGTCAAGGGCAGGCTGTCCGAGGAGGACGCCGCCGCCGCGCTCGGCCGGATCTCGCCGGCGGTGGAGTTCGAGGAGCTGGCCGACGTAGACCTCGTCGTCGAGGCGGTGGCCGAAGACCTGGCCGTCAAGCAGGCCGTCTTCGCCGCGCTCGACGACGTCGTGAAGCCCGGCGCGGTCCTGGCGACGACCACGTCCTCGCTGCCGGTCATCGAATGCGCGGCCGCCACCTCGCGGCCCTCCGACGTGGTCGGCGTGCACTTCTTCAACCCGGCGCCGGTGATGAAACTGGTCGAGGTCGTCTCGACCATCGCCACCGCGCCCGACGTGATCGCGACGGTCGACGCCGTCTGCGCGGCGGTCGGCAAACACCCCGTCCACTGTGGCGACCGGGCCGGGTTCATCGTCAACGCGCTGCTGTTCCCGTACCTGAACGACGCGGTGAAGATGCTCGAAGCGCACTACGCCGAGGCCGACGACATCGACACCGCGATGAAGGTGGGCTGCGGGCTGCCGATGGGGCCGTTCGAGCTGCTCGACGTCGTCGGGCTGGACGTTTCGCTGGCGATCCAGCGGACTCTGTTCAACGAGTTCCGCGAAGAGGGCTTCGCGCCCGCGCCGCTGCTGGAGCACCTCGTGACCGCCGGACGGCTCGGCCGGAAGACCGGAAAGGGGTTCAAGGACTACTCGGCCCGGTAACTTGGGTGGCATGCCGGTTTCCTCAGGGGTCAGGAAACGGATCAAGGAACTCCTCGATCCGGATGACGAGATCCACTACGTGTTCCCAGCCGACGTCTTCGGCAGCACCAACCCCGGGGTCTTCTTCGCGGTGACCCGTAAGACGATCACGATCCTGACCACCGGATACCTGAGCCGCAAGACGCCGAAACGCGTCGTCTCGACGACACTGCGAAACCATCGGATCGGGCCGGTCGACACCTCGACCGTCCCGTGGTTCAAGTTCAACGGCGTCGACTACGAGATCGACGACGAGTACATCGCGGTCGTCCACGCCGCCGACGCCGAGATCATGCGGGGAAAACCTGAAGATCCGCTGCCGGACCTCTAAGCTCGCGTGAGTGCGTCAGCTCACCTACGACGGGGTGCCCATCCCCGGCCTGAACGACCTGGTCCGGACGGCCATCCGGCTGCACCCCGCGCCCGGAGTGCCCCGTCCGGACGAAAGCCACTTCGGCGGCCCGCTGCTCTGGCCGTCGGACGAGCCGTGGCCGGAATGCCCGGTGACCTGGCCGCCCGACCCGGACGCGTCCGACGACGCGTGGCAGGGCGGGCATCCGCTCGACGAGCCGGTCCCGGCGATGGTCGGCGCGGCGCAGTTCTTCCGCGACGACTTCCCGGAGCTGCCCTTCCCGGAGGGCACCGACGTCCTGCAGATCCTGTTCTGCCCGCTCGATCACAACAGCCCGTATCACCAGGGGCCCGCGGTCCGGCTGGTGTGGCGCGATTCCGGCGAGGTGGGGGACATCGCGGACCCGCCGCCCGCTCCCGAGGACGCCGAAGCCGCCTACCTGCCGGAACCCTGCGTTTTCGAACCGTGCTCGATCGACGAGCTGCCCCGGCTCTGCGACTTCCCGGCGGAGACCCGCACCGCGCTCGGCATCCCCGAGGGCGCGGGCGACGAGCCGGAGGGCTGGCCCGAGCTGGATCACTATTCGAAGATCGGCGGCTGGACCGCTTGGTACGCCACCGATCGGTACGAGCTGGGCTGCCGGGAGTGCGGCGCCGAACTGCGCCAGACGATCGCGCTGGCCACGGAGGAGCACGAGGTCGGCTGCGGCTGCGAGGTCCCCGAGGGCGAGGCCGCGGGTTGGGCGTTCGGCCGCCAGGGGGTGCTGAACGTCTTCACCTGCCCCACTGACGTCACGCATCCCTTCAAGGTTCGGATCGACTAAGCGGGCGGTAGCAAAGGTCCCCCGCTCCAGTGCTGGAAGACCAGGTTCGTGTGCACCCGGGCGACCTCGTCGCGGGCGGTCAGCTCGTCGAGCACCAGCCGCTGCAGCTCGGTCGCCGAAGCGGTGGCGACATGCGCGAGGAAGTCGTCCGGGCCGGTCAGGTGGTAGACGGCGCGGACCTCGGGCAGGGCCAGCAGATGCTCGACGAACGAATCGACCAGCGCTCGCCGGTGCGGGCGGACCTGGACGAACAGGAGCGCTTCGAGCGGGCGGCCCAGTTTGGCCGCGTCCACCTCGGCGCGCTGGCCGATGATCACCCCGAGCTCGCGCAGCCGGTTGACGCGGTCGAGACAGGTCGAGGGCGCGACACCGACCTCGGCCGCCAGATCCTTGTTCGAGATCCGGGCGTCGTTCTGCAAGAGCCGCAGAATTCGAAGATCAACCGTGCTCAGTTCGACGGAATCCGACATCGGCGAATGATATCCGAGGATATTGCGTTCGATCCGGAGAAAATCGCACCATCTGGAGTATGACCGCAACGCTGCGCACCCGAGCCGTCCACGCCGGCCGTGACGATCTCACGGACCTCGGCGTCCACGCCGCTCCGCTCGACCTGTCCACGACCTACCCGTCGCGGGACAGCGTCGAGGAGGCGGGCCGCATCGACGAATTCGCCGCCTCGGGCTCGTTGTCCGGGCTCCCGGTCTACGGGCGGCTGAGCAACCCGACCGTCGAGCGCTTCGAGAAGGCGCTGGCCGAACTCGAAGGCTTCGACGACGCCGTCGCGTTCGCCACCGGCATGGCCGCGGTGTCGGCCTCGCTGCTCGCCGCCGTCGCACAGGGCAAGCGGCACGTGGTCGCCGTCCGGCCGGTGTACGGCTGCACCGACCACATGCTCACGTCCGGTCTGCTCGGCACCGAGGTGACCTGGGCCGATCCGGAGGACGTCGCCTCGGCGCTGCGTCCCGACACCGGGCTCGTGCTGCTCGAAACGCCCGCGAACCCGACCCTGCGCGAGGTCGACATCGCCGAGATCGTGCGTGCCGCGGGCGACGTCCCGGTGCTGGTCGACAACACCTTCGCGACTCCCGTGCTCCAGCGGCCGGGGCGGCACGGCGCCCGGTTCGTCCTGCACAGCGCGACCAAGTTCCTCGGTGGCCACGGCGACGTCATGGGCGGCGTGGTCGCGTGCAGCGCAGAAGACGCCGGGATGCTGCGGCAGATCCGCTTCGCCACCGGAGGCGTGCTTCACCCACTGGCCGGCTACATGCTGCTTCGCGGCCTGTCGACCCTTCCGCTGCGCGTCAACGCCGCGTCCGCGACGGCCGCCGAGCTCGTCGAGCGGCTTCGCGGCCACGCGAACGTGAGCGCCGTGTACTACCCGGCCGTCGGTGGCCCGCTGATCGCGTTCGAGGTCGAGGGCGATCCGCACGCGCTCATCGGCGCGGTCCGGCTGATCACCCCGGCCGTCAGTCTCGGCAGCGTGGACTCGCTCATCCAGCATCCCGCCTCGATCAGTCACCGGATCGTCGCCGAGGACGACCGGCGCGGCGCGGGGGTCACCGACCGGCTCATCCGCATGTCGGTGGGGCTGGAGGACGTCGAGGACCTGTGGCACGACCTGGATCAGGCACTCAAAGCATGCTGAGTTCTGCGATCGTCATCACCGGGATGTCGACAAATCGTCCGGCCTGGTTAACCTGGTCGGGTGAAAGATCTGGTCTCGTCCTGGGTGGAATCTTCGGCTCGTAGCACGCTTTCCCGGCTGCAACAGCAGATCGGGGTGGCCGGGCTCGCCGCGGCGGCGGCTGTGCCCGGGCTGTCGGCCGTCTTCGATCAGCACTCCGCCGCGGTGCGGGACATCCTCGCGGTGGGGGTCGAAGGCTCGGCCGCGGTCGCCGGGGTCGTCCTCCTCGCCGGCTACACGCGTGGGCTGCTCGACGAGGCCAAGGCCAAGGGGTGGACGTTCCGGGCTCCGGCCGACCTGACCGCGTGGACCACCAGCGACTGGTTGACCGCGCGGCTGGTCGGCGTGTGTTCGCTGGCCGCCACAATGGACGACCGGCGTACCCAGCCGACCGGGAACGGGTAGGGCGGCCGGACGCCCCACCCGCTCCCGTGGAAGGTCAGCGGTACTCCGGCGGAGGGGGCATGTTTCCACCGGGGGGCCGCTGGCCGGGATCTTGGCGCGGAGGCACCTGACCCTGGCTGGGCGGGAACTGCTGGTGCTGCGTCGGCTGCTGACCCATCCGATTCGGGTCGGCCGCGTGGTGCCCGGCGGACACCGGCTGGTTGACCGTCGTGCGCTCGGTCGGCACGTCACCCGAGCGACCGGCGTCCTCACGTCCGCGCTGGTACGCCTCGGCCTGTGCCTTCGCGGCGGGGATCTCCGCCTCGGCCCGGCCGAGCCAGGTCTCCCAGCGCTGCTGCATCGGCTTGATGAGACCACCGCCGACACCGACGACGGCGATCCCGCCGACCGTGGCGAGCACGGTGATCAGCACCGGCAGCGTGACCGCGGTGGCCACGCCGATCTGGTTCAGCGCGGCGATCGCGCCGAGGCCCCAGATGAACACCGAGGCGATGGTGGCGAGCACCTTGCCGTAGGAGACACCGCTGAGGGCCCTGCCGATCAGATCCTTGACCGCCTTGGCGATCGCGCCGGCGATCACCACGATGACGATCGCGACGATGGCGCGCGGCAGCCAGGCGACGATGTCGTTGAGCAGCGCGCTCACCGGGTTCGGGCCGAACACGCCGAACGCGAACTGCAGGGCGATCAGCAGGATCGCGTAGTAGACGATCTTGCTGATGATGTTCGACGCGTCGAACTGGCTGCGGGCGAGCATCTGTTTGAAGCCCCCGCGTTCGAGGAGCCGGTTGAACCCGACCTTCTCGAGCACCATGCTCACGGCCTTGGCGAGCGCCTTCGCGATCAGCCAGCCGATGAACAGGATGACCAGGAACGCGAGCAGTTTCGGGACGAAGGTGGCGACCGAACTCCAGGCGCTCGACACGCCCTGACCGAAGTCGACGGCCGCCAGTGCTGATGTGGCCACTGGACTTTCTCCCTTCCCACCACTGGAGCTTCCAGACTGGTGGGAGGGGGGTACCCGCCATTCGGGCGATCACACGTTGCGCCACCCGAACGGGTGGGTCAACCGCAGCAGCCGCCTCCGCAGCAACCGCCTCCACCTGCGGGGACGGGGGCCGGGCCGGAAGCCGAGCCGGTCAGCGCGACGGTCGTCAGGAGCTTGACGGTGTCCTGGTGGCCCTCCGGGCACGGCGCGGGCGCACCGGACTCGCTCATCGGCCGCAGCAGTTCGAAGGTTCCGGCGCATTCGCGGCAGCGGTAGGCGTAAGTCGGCATTCCGGCATTATCCCATCTCCTTCCCGCCTTCGGGATGGCAAGCTGGCCGGGTGGAACTGCCTGTCGCGGCGCATGTGCCGCACCTCGGCCAAGTCGTCCCGTCCGTGCTTTCCGCCCTCGGCGCCGACGGGTTCGCCAATTCGCTGAGCCTGGCGGAGGCGTCCAGCGCCTGTGTGCTGCTCATCGACGGGCTCGGCTGGGAACTGCTGGCCGAGCACGCCGCCGACGCGCCCGTGCTCACCCAGCTGGCGAAGTCGCCGTTGCGGGTCGGTTTCCCGGCGACGACGGCGGCCGGTCTGGGCGCGATCGGCACGGGCCTGGCGTCGGGGGAACACGGCCTGGTCGGGTACAGCTTCGAGGTGCCGGGCACCGGCGTCCTGAACGCGTTGCGCTGGAGCAGCCATGTGGACGGCGGCGATCTCCGCGGGGCGTTGCCGCCGCGCGAAGTGCAGCCGCTGCCGACGACGTTCGAACGCGCGGCGGCCGCCGGGATCACGACGAGCGTGGTGTCTTCGGCGAAGTTCGCCGACACCGCGCTCACCCGGGCGACGCAGTCCGGCGCGCGCTACGTGGGTGTCCACGCGCTCGGCGACCTGGCCGCCTGCGTCCTACATTGCCTCGAAGCGCGGCCCGCGTTCTGCTGGGGCTATCACAGTGAACTCGACATGCTGGGCCACATCTACGGGCCCGGTTCGGCGCCGTGGCGGATGCAGCTGCGGCACGTCGACAGGTTGGTCGAGTCCCTTGTGGACGGCCTGTCGCCCGGCGCGCTCCTCGCCGTGGTGGCCGACCACGGCATGGTGACCGTCGAGGGCGCGCTCGACATCGACGAGACACCCGCGCTGCTCGGTGGCGTCCGGGCCATCGGGGGCGAGGTGCGGGCACGGCACGTCTACAGCGAACCGGGCGCGGAGGCCGACGTCCTGGCGGCCTGGCGCGCGGTGATCGGCGACCGGGCGTGGATCCTCTCGCGCGACGAAGCCGTCGAGGCGGGCTGGTTCGGGCCGGTCTCCGATCGGGTCCGCCCGCGCATCGGCGACGTGGTCGTGGCGGCGAAGGGACGTTTCGGGCTCGTGCGGGAGCTGGCGGAGGCCGTCGAGTCCTCCTTGGTCGGCCAGCACGGTTCGCTCACTCCGGCCGAGCAACTCGTCCCGCTGGTCCTCGCGCGCGGCTAGCCCGTCAGGTGGGCTTCCGGGCCGAGAACTTCACGGAGCGCTTCGGCACGTGGTCGACCTTGATGTCGGTGAACCCGGCGTCGGTGAGCCGGGGCCAGAGCGAGACCGGGTCGAGCGCGTTCATCGTGTCGCCGAGGTGGAGGAGCCGGAACGGCGCGTTCGCCAGGCTGTCGATCGCGCGCAGGACACCGCCGGGGCGGAGCACGCGGAACGCCTCGGCGAAGATCGAGTCCTGCGACGCCGTCGTCGGCACGTGGTGCAGCATCGTGAAGCAGACGACCGCGGAGAACTCGCCGTCCTCGAAGGGCATCGCCGCCCCGTCACCCTGGATGATCCGCACCCGGCCGTCGAACTCCCGTTTGAGGAGGTCCGCCGAAGCTTTGTCGATCTCAATGGCCGTGAGCTGGGGGACGAGCCCGACGAGGGCCCGCGTGGTCGCGCCGAAACCGGGTCCGATCTCCAAGACGGAGTCTCCGAGGTCGAAGCCGGCGACGTTGCCCGGCATCTCGGCGGCGACGGCCTTCGCCCACAACGCGGAACTGCAGAGTTTGCGGTGCACCAGGTTCATCGGCATGAATCCGAAGCTAGCCGTGACCGGTAGGCGATAGGCTGCCAAGTGATGTCGAATATCGGACTCCTGCCCCCGATGGCGACGGCGATGGTGCTCGGCGAGATGGACCTGCCCGCCGGCACCTGGCTCCCGTGGCACGAGCACGACGGTCACCAGCTCGCCTGGGCGGCGCGGGGGATCTTGAGCGTGAACGTCGGCGAGCGGCACTGGGTGCTGCCGCCGACGCGCGCACTCTGGATCCCGGCAGGGGTCGTCCACCGGACCGGCGCCACCGCGCAAACCGTGCTGCGGGGGATCTACGCCGCCCGGGACCGATGCCCGGTGCGCTGGCCCGAACCGACGCTCGTCGCCGTCCGCCCGCTGTTGCGCGAGCTGCTGGAGCATCTCGGCTCGGCCGACCTCGGCGACGACGCGCGCCGCCGGGCCGAAGCCGTCGCCTTCGACCTGCTCGAACCGGTGGACGTCGTGCCCATCACCGTGCCGATGCCGTCCGACGGACGCGCGCTGGCCGTCGCGCGGGCGGTGATCGCCGATCCGGCGGACCGCCGCGGCCTCGCGGACTTCGCCCGGCACGCGGGCACGAGCGAACGCACCCTCGCGAGGCTGTTCCTCACCGAATGCCGCACGACGTTCGGCGCGTGGCGGGTGCAGGCCCGCCTGCGCGCGTCACTGCCGCTGTTGGCCGAGGGCATGCCGCTGACCGCGGTCTCCCGCCGGATCGGCTACTCCTCGCCGAGCGCGTTCGTCGCCGCCTTCCGCCGCGCGGTCGGCGTGACGCCGGGCGCCTACTTCGGCGGCTAGCATGCGAGTTACGCCTCCAGACACGCGAATTACGCCTGCGATCACGCGAGATGCGCTTCCAGTCACGCGAGTTACGCGTGCAATCACGCGAGTGCCGCCTCCGGCCACGTGGCGCCGCACGCCCGGTCACGCGGTCTTCTGCGCATCTCACGTGACCGAAGGCGCATCTCGCGTGATTGGAGGCGAAACATGCGTGATTGGAGGCGCATCATGCGTGTCCGGCGGCCGGCAGCGGGTCCGAACGTCGAGCGAGCGGGATCACACGGCACTCCGCCGTATACCGTTTCGGCGTGCCACGACGTAACCGGCCCGAACGCGGTGGACGCCCCGATCTCGGCGCGTCGACCGGCTGGGCGCGCTCCGAAACCGCCGCCGACGGCGAATGGCTGGTGCGCACCGTGCCCGGCGCGCAGGCCACCAAGGACTACCGCTGCCCCGGCTGTGACCACGAGATCCGGCAGGGGACCCCGCATGTGGTCGCCTGGCCCGCCGACGACACCGGCGGGGTCGCCGATCGCCGCCATTGGCACAAGGCGTGCTGGAGCGCGCGGTCCCGGCGACGTCCCGGACGCTGGTGACTCAGCGCCGCATGTGCAGTGAGGGCTCTCCTTCGAACTCCTCCTCCGTGTGGATCTTGAAGCCGAGCCGCTCGGCGACCCGGATCGACGGTTCGTTGGACACCATGATGTTGGCGATCACCGGGATCTCGGGGATCTCCCGTTCGGCCCAGTCGACGACGGCGGCCGCCATCTCCGTCGCGTAGCCCTTTCCCCAGGCGAACGGCCAGAAGCGGTACGCGAGGTTCAGCACGCGCTCGCCGTTCCATTCGTGATACCGGACGCCGCCGAAACCGGCGATCACCTCGGGATCGTCCGAAGCGGACACCGCAAGATAGCCGAACCCGTGCTCGGCCCATTGCTTCATCCAGGCGTCGTACAGCTCGCGCGCACCCTCGACGGTGTGCGGCACGGGGTTGAACTTGTTCGTCTCCGGATCGGCCTGCAGCGCGACGATGTTCTCGCGGTCCGCCTCGCGCAGCCGCCGCAGCAGCAGCCTCTCCGTCTTGATCTCTGTCAGCACGGATCTGACGGTAGCCCCGGGGTGCGACAGAATTATCGCCATGAAGGATCTCCCGCTGGTACTGCTGCACGCCTTCCCCGTCGACGCCCGCATGTGGGACGCGGTCCGCGCACCGCTCTCGGAACGCGTGCGGCTGATCACCCCCGACCAGCGTGGCCTCGGCCGCAGCCCGCTGCCGGAAACGGATCGGGAGCCGGATCTGGACGACGCCGCCCGTGACGTGATCGCGCTGCTCGACCGGCTCGAGCTCGACAAGGTCGTCCTCGGCGGCTGCTCGATGGGCGGCTACCTGACGATGGCGGTGCTGCGCCTCGCGCCGGAACGGGTGGGCGGGCTCGTGTTCATCGACACGAAGGCGACGGCCGACACCCCCGAAGCCGCGCAAGCGAGGCATGACGTCGCGGCGAGGGTCGAAGCGGAGGGCACCGCCTGGATGCCCGACGCCGTCACGCCCGGATTGCTCGCCGAGAAGGCCGGCCCGGCAGTGGCCGAACGGCTTCGCGAACTGATCACGACGCAGCCGCCGTCCGGGATCGCGTGGGCGGCGCGGGCGATGGCGGCGCGGCCGGATTCGCTGGAAACGCTGCGCTCGGCGGACGTGCCGGCGCTGGTCGTGGTCGGCGAAGAGGACGGCCTGACTCCGCTGGAAGCGGCGAACACCCTGGTGGAAACGCTGCCGGACGCGACCTTGGTCGTGCTGCCGGAGGCGGGACATCTGACGCCGCTGGAGGATCCGGCCGGAGTCGTCGAAGCGATCTTGGGCTGGTATCCCGCGTAGGAAAAGGTTTCCCCCGCCCCTTCAAAGGTATAGCGGACCCGGGGGCTTGCGGCAAGCCCCCATTCCCGGTCCACAATTCGTGCCTTCACATTTTCCGAAGGGGGATTCCCATGCGCGTACTCCTGTCCACCATCGGGACGAGGGGTGAGGTGCAACCGCTGGTGGCACTGGCGGTGCGATTGCGGGAACTCGGCCAGGAAGCCCGGCTTTGCGCGCCGCCGGATTTCCGTGACTGGGCCGAAGGTCTCGGGATCTCCTTCGCTCCGTTGGGCCCGGAACTGCGGTCGACCGCGAAGCCGGATTCCGCGATGACCAAGGCGATGGCCACGCCGGAAGGGCGGCGCGCGATGGCCGAGGCCATGGTGGTGAACCAGTTCGAGACGATGCCGGACGCGGCGGAGGGTTGCGACGCCGTCGTCGCGGGAATGGCCTTGAACATCGCCGCCCATTCGGTGGCGGAGCGAAAAGGGATTCCTTATTTCTTCACCGCTTATTGCCCGATAACGCTGCCTTCACTGCACCATCGTCCGCCCGTTTTCCCGGGATGGGCGCCGAAGAATCCCGACGCCGCCATCCCGGCCTTGTGGGCCGACGACGCGGAACGGTGGAACGAGCGGTGGGGCGGCGTGCTCGACGCGCAGCGGAAACCGCTGGGCCTGCCGCCGGTCGACGACGTGCGCGGGCACATCTTCACCGAAAGCCCGTGGCTGGCCGCCGATCCGGTGCTGGCGCCGTGGCGGGGGCCGTCGGCGCTGGACGTGCACCAGACCGGCGCCTGGATCCTGCCGGACCACAGCCCGTTGTCCCCGGAACTGGAGGCGTTCCTCGACGACGGGGAACCGCCGGTCTACTTCGGATTCGGGAGTATCCGCGCCCCGGAGGAGATCGCGAAGGCGATGATCGAGGCGGCGCGGGCGCACGGGCGGCGGGCGATCGTGTTCCGCGGCTGGACCGAACTGGCGCTCATCGACGACGAACGCGACTGCATCGCGATCGGGGACGTCAACCAGCAGGCGCTGTTCCCGCGGGTCGCGGCGGTCGTGCACCACGGCGGCGCCGGCACGACCACGGCGGCGACCCGGGCCGGGGTGCCGCAGGTCCTCGTCCCGCAGATGTTCGACCAGCCCTACTTCGCGCAGCGTGTCCGGGAACTCGGGGTGGGGACGTCGATCACGGGGGAGCCCTCCGTCGAAGCACTGACGCTCGCTCTCGGCGAGGTGCTTCGCCCCGAAGTCGCCTCGCGAGCCGGGCAGGTCGGCGGTGAGGTGCGGACGGACGGCGTCGACGTGGCGGCGAAACTCCTGATGGACGCCGTCTAGCCCCTCATGCGTTTAGTCCTCTGAATGCGGTAGTTCGCACTGCCAACGACAGCATTCAGAGGACTAAACGCGGGGCTGGAAGTAGCGCTCCAGGGCGGCTTCGGCCTCCGGTAGCCGTTCGGGGAACCGCTGCGCGATCACGAATCGCCAAGGGACCTCGAACAACCGTCGCAACGCGATGAACGGCTCCAGCGACGAAGGCGCCACGTCCCCGGGATACGCGTCCAAGGTCGCGCGCCCGGCCTGCGCGTAGAGCACGCCGAGATCCCAGCCGAGCGGCCCGCGCCAGGTGTCCTCGAAGTCGAGCCAGCACGGCCCGGCCGCGGTCGCGACGACGTTCCCCCGATGGGCGTCTCCGTGCAGCGGCCGGGTCTCGTCGTCGGGAATCGCGGCCGCGACCCGTTCGAGTTCGTCGTACAACCGCGGCAGTGCGGGGCCCATGACGGCGCCGTGCCGCTCGAGCAGCGTCCGGAGTTCGTTGACGGGCCCGAGTTCGGGCAGTTCACCGGGGTAGTCAGCGAGCGCGGCGTGCACCTGGGAGAGGGAATGCGCCACCTCGCGCGGCGACAGCGTGTCCCCCGGCTCGTGCGGCGTGTAGTGCCAGAGAGTGACCGGGAGCCCGTCGGCGAAATGCGGTCCGGCCGGGGGATCCGTGGTCGGTGAGACGACGAGCACATCACGTTCCGTGAGATACCTCGACAGCTCGACGTCGCGCGCGAGCCACTCCTCGGGCGAGGACCGGGCGAGCCGTGTCGTGCCGGGCACCCTTGCCACCACCGGACCCAGTCTCACCAGCACGTTCGACTTGAAATGCAGGACCTCGGGGCTGCCGGTCGGCAGGCCGAACCGGTCACCGACGGCGATCGCCGCGGCCACTCCCGCACGCGTGTGTTCGTCGGTCACGGCGCGATCTTGCCAGCCGGTGCGCGCGACTGTCGGTAGTGAGGGCTACGATCCCCACTAGCCGCCGGAATGGGTCCCGAACCCGCCCGGCGACCGCAAATTGACCACCACAAGGTTTGAGTGTTGGAGGCAGGAGTGACGGCCGTAGCCCCCAAGCCGATCGCCACGCGCCCGTATCCCGCGCGCGAGTCGGTTAAGGGTTCGTACCTGCTGCGGTTGTTCCGCACGACGGACCACAAGCAAATCGGCATCATGTACCTGGTCACGTCGTTCGCCTTCTTCATGGTGGGCGGCGCGATGGCGATGCTGATCCGCTCCGAGCTGGCGCGTCCCGGGCAGCAGTTCCTTTCGCAGGAGCAGTACAACCAGCTGTTCACCATGCACGGCACGATCATGCTGCTGCTGTACGCGACGCCGATCCTCTTCGGCTTCGCGAACTTCATCCTGCCGCTGCAGATCGGTTCGCCCGACGTCGCGTTCCCCCGGCTGAACGCGTTCTCGTACTGGCTGTACCTCTTCGGCGGCCTGATCGTGATGTCCGGCTTCCTGACCCCGGGTGGCGCCGCCGACTTCGGCTGGTTCGCCTACACCCCGCTGTCGGACGCCATCCACTCGCCCGGCGTCGGCGCCGACCTGTGGATCTCCGGTCTGGTCGTATCCGGTCTCGGCACCATCCTCGGTGGCGTCAACATGATCACCACGGTGATCTGCCTGCGCGCCCCCGGTATGACGATGTACCGGATGCCGATCTTCACCTGGAACATCCTGGTCACCAGCATCCTGATCCTGCTGGCGTTCCCGATCCTGACCGCGGCCCTGATGGGCCTGCTGGCGGACCGGCATCTCGGGGCGCATGTGTTCGACCCCGCGAACGGCGGCGTGATCCTCTGGCAACACCTGTTCTGGTTCTTCGGCCATCCAGAGGTCTATATCGTCGCGCTACCGTTCTTCGGGATCGTGTCGGAGATCTTCCCGGTCTTCAGCCGCAAGCCGATCTTCGGCTACAAGGGCCTGGTCTGGGCGACGCTGGCGATCGCCGCGCTGTCGGTGGCCGTGTGGGCGCACCACATGTACGCGACCGGCGCCGTGCTGCTGCCGTTCTTCTCCTTCATGACCTTCCTGATCGCGGTCCCGACCGGCGTGAAGTTCTTCAACTGGATCGGCACGATGTGGAAGGGCCAGCTGTCCTTCGAGACGCCGATGATCTTCTCGATGGGCTTCATCGTCACGTTCCTCTTCGGCGGTCTGACCGGCATCATGCTGGCCGCGCCGGCGATCGACTTCCACGTGTCCGACAGCTACTTCGTCGTCGCGCACTTCCACTACGTGCTCTACGGCACGATCGTGTTCGCCACGTTCGCCGGAATCTACTTCTGGTTCCCGAAGATCACCGGCCGCATGATGGACGAGAAGCTCGGCAAGTGGCACTTCTGGACCACGTTCATCGGCTTCCACGCCACGTTCCTGGTGCAGCACTGGCTCGGCGCCGAAGGCATGCCGCGCCGGTACGCGGACTACCTGCAGTCCGACGGGTTCACGACGCTGAACACGATCTCCACGATCGGCGCGTACATCCTCGGTGCCTCGACGCTGCCGTTCATCTGGAACGTCTTCAAGAGCTACCGGTACGGCGAGATCGTCACGGTGGACGACCCGTGGGGCTACGGCAACTCGCTCGAATGGGCGACGTCCTGCCCGCCGCCGCGGCACAACTTCACCGAGCTGCCGCGGATCCGGTCCGAGCGTCCGGCGTTCGAGCTGCACTATCCGCACATGATGGAGCGCATCCACTCCGAGGGTGAGATCGGCTTCTTCGGGAAGCAGAAGGTCAACACCCACCGCGCGCCGTCCCAGGTGCTCACCGAGGCGGCCATGCCGGGTGACCACTCCGAGGACAACTCCAGCGAGAAGTGACCCGATAAGCGGAAATGGCGCGTGCCTTGCCTCACACAGGGGCAAGGCACGCGCCATTTTCGCGTCCGGCTGAGGGAGACTGACCCCGTGACGCAGACACCAGTTCTCATCACCACGACCGGTCCCGACAAGCCGGGTGTGTCCTCGGTGCTGTTCGCCGTGCTGTCGCGCCACGATGTCGACGTGCTCGACGTCGAGCAGGTCGTCATCCGCGGCCAGCTGGTGCTCGGTGTGCTCGCCGGGGTGTATCGCGACCCCGAGGGCCTGCAGGAGTACGTCGAGCAGGCGATGGCGTCGGTCGGGATGCAGGTCGAGGTGAAGATCGGCTCGGCCATCGGGGCCGACCCGTTCGCCATCGGCCAGAAGGACTCGACGCATGTCCTGCTGATGCTCGGCCGTCCGGTGACCGCGCGGGCCTTCTCCGACGTCGCGCGCCGTCTCGCCGCGCTGGACGTCAACATCGACTCGATCCGCAGCGTCGCCGACTACCCGGTGACCGGGCTGGAGCTGTACGCCTCGCTCGCCCAGGACACCCCGGAGGCCGACGCCGCGCTGCGCACCGCGCTGGCGGACGCCGCGGTCGAGGCCGGGATCGACATCTCGGTCGAGCGCGCCGGGCTCGCCCGCCGCGCCAAGCGCCTGGTCGTCTTCGACGTCGATTCCACGCTCATCCAGGGCGAGGTCATCGAGATGCTCGGCGCGCACGCCGGGGTCGAACCGCAGGTCCGCGAGATCACCGAGGCCGCGATGCGCGGCGAGCTGAACTTCGGCGAGTCGCTGGAGCGCCGGGTCGCGCTGCTGGAAGGGCTCCCGGAGACGGTGCTGGACGAGGTCGCCGCGTCCATCGAGCTCACCCCGGGCGCGCGCACGACCATCCGCACGCTCAAGCGGATGGGCTTCCGCTGCGGCGTCGTTTCGGGCGGGTTCACCAAGATCATCCAGTCCCTCGTGGACGACCTCGGCCTCGATTTCGCCGCCGCGAACGAACTCGAAGTGGTCGACGGCAAGCTCACCGGCCGGGTGGTCGGGGACATCGTCGACCGCGCGGGCAAGGCCACGGCGCTGCGCCGGTTCGCGGAGGAGTACGAGATCTCGCTGGAGCAGTGTGTCGCCGTCGGCGACGGGGCGAACGACATCGACATGCTGTCGGTCGCCGGGATGGGTGTCGCCTTCAACGCGAAGCCCGCGCTGCGCGAGGTCGCCGACACCGCGCTGTCCCACCCGTACCTCGACGCCGTGCTGTTCCTGCTCGGGGTCACCAGGGCCGAGATCGAGGCGGCCGACGCGGCCGACGGTCTCGAGCTTTCCCGGCCATGAGCGTGCTGGAGCCGCTGGCCGCGCGCTACGCGTACTGGCTGGGGCTGCCCGCGGAAGCCACGGAAGACACCTCGGACGAGGATCCCGACGAGGTCCGCGCCATGCCGGTGATCCTGCGGATGGAACGGGCCGAACCGCCGTCGCGTACCGCGTTGCTGGAGGCCGCCGCGGCGGCCGCGGTCGCGGTCTGTCTCGACGAACGCGCGTTGCCCGGAGGCGAATGGCACGACCCGCTCAAGGCGTGGGTCGACGGCCGGATCCGCAAGGTCGCCCGGCGGGCGCGCGGCGCGCACTGGCGAGCGGTCCAGGAGTTGCCGGGCATCACGATCGAGGTCGACGGCGCCGAGGCGCGGGCGTTGCTCCCGGGCCGTGTCGTGGAGGCTCCGAAAGAGGTCTCGCGGCTGCAGATCTCCGGGAGCGAGCTCCCCGCCGACGAGCCGGGACCCGCGCCGGACGGCCTGCCGAGGCTGCTGCTGAACCCCGAGGTCTCGATGACCGTCGGCAAGGGCGCCGCCCAGGTCGGGCACGCGACGATGATCCTGGCCTCGTTGCTGGGCGAAGCCGAACTGGCCGCGTGGGCCGAGACCGGGTTCCGATGCTCGGTGCGGACTCCACCGGTCGCGACCTGGAAGACGCTCTGCCCGATCGAGGATCCCGAAGGCTCGTGGCGTCGTGACGGGGTCGTCGCGGTCCGCGACGCCGGGTTCACCGAAGTAGATCCCGGAACCGTCACGGTCATAGCCCAAAGGGCTTAACCTCTTATACTCCCCGCATGGGTGACCGGCTGATCGCCGGGCGCTATCGCTTGGAGGAGCGGATCGGCGCCGGGGGCATGGGCGTGGTCTGGCGTGCCACCGATCAGGACCTCGGGCGGGTCGTCGCCCTCAAGCGTTCGCAGGCCGGGGACAGCGGCCAGATCCGGCGCGAGGCGCGGATCGGCGCGGGCCTGCATCACCCGAACGTGGTCACCGTCTTCGACGCCGTGATCGACGGTGACGATCGCTGGCTCGTGATGGAGTACCTGCCCTCGCGCAGCCTCGCCGACGTCATCGACTCCGACGGTCCGCTGCCTCCCGGCAAGGTGGCCAAGATCGGTGTCCAGCTCGCCGCGGCGCTCGCGGCGATGCACGAGAAGGGCATGGTCCACCGCGACCTCAAACCGGGCAACGTCCTGGTGGCCGAAGACGGCACCGCCAAACTCACCGACCTGGGCATCGCGCAATGGGCGGAGGTGACCCGCACCGGCGGTGGCCTGGACGCCGGCACTCCCGGCTACGTCGCGCCCGAGATGGCCGAAGGGCGGCAAGCGGGCGCTGCGGCGGACGTGTTCTCGCTCGGCGCGACCCTGTTCGCCGCCGTCGAAGGCACTTCGGTGTGGGGAGACGCGAGCGTGGGGCCGTTCGTCCAGCTCCGGCGGGCGACGGCGTACACCTTGGAGCCGATGCTCCGGGCGGGACAGCTGGCGCCCGCGCTGACGGAACTGTTGCGCCGCAAACCCGCCGGGCGGCCGAACGCCGTCCGCGCCGCCGAACTGCTGTCCGAAGTCGCGGATGTCGCCGTTCCCGTCCGGGTGCGCCGGTTCCGCGTAACCAGGCGCGCGATCGCGATCGCCGCCGTCGCCGCGGTGCTGGTGCTGACCGGCGGGCTGTTCTTCGCCACCAGGGAGCCCGCGTCGATCGCGGCGGGCCCGCCGTCCGAGCTGATCGGGGACCGGCGGACGGCGGATCCGTGCGCGCTGGTGGATCCGTCCGTGCTGAACCATCTCGGGACCCCGGAACTGGACAGCGGCACCGGCAACTTCAACGCCTGCGGTGTCCGGCTGCGCCTGAGCCCCGACGAAGAGGACATCGTCGACATCCGGCTCGAACTGACGACGCCGACCTCACCGTTGCTGGACAAACCGATGCCAGGGCAGCTGATCGTGCGTGAGATCCCGAGCGACTCCGAAGACAAATGCGCGCGGGGTATCCCGCTGCCGGACGGCAACCAGGTGTGGGTGCACGCCCGGCACATCAAGAACTGGCACGCGCATCTGTGCGATTACGTCGATCCGGTGGCGACGCACGCGGTGAGCGTGCTGAACCGGGAGCCGGTCAAACGGCGCGCCGCTCCCTTTCCCGCGGGTTCGCTCGGAAGTCTCGACGCCTGCGCGCTGGGCGGGGACCTGCCCCAGGCGATCGTGGGCGGCCCGGCGACGCCGGATCCCGTGTTCGGCAACTGGGAGTGCTACTGGAACCACCGCGAGACGGAGGTGACGATCCGGTTCGAGCGGGAGTGGGCGCCGTTCACCGACGACGGCAGACGGGTCGGTCTCGGATCGCGGGAAGCCTTCGTCGAGGTCTCGTCGGAGTGGAAGGCTTGTCAGGCCGAGATCCCGCACCGGACCTTCACCGGCGACGGTCGTGCCATGATCGAGACGGTGGAGATCTACGTCGCGGACAAGGTCAAACGGCCGGAGGAGATGTGCCCGGCCGCGGAACGGCTCGCCGGCGAGATCGCTCCCCGGCTGCCGTCACTGTGAAAGGGAAAACCGTGTCTTTGGAAGTCCAGCGCGACGGCGAGCACCGCTTCATCGGCCGCAACGAACGCGGGGCCGAGGTCGTGATCGGCCGCAAGGGTGCCGAGGGCGCCTTCTCGCCCGCCGAACTGCTGCAGATCGCGGCGGCGGGCTGTTCGGCCGTCACCGCCGAGAACCTCATCACGCGCCGGATCGGGGAGGACTCGAAGTTCCGCGTCGGTGTGACCGCGGACAGGCGCGAAGGCGCTTCGGAGCTCGACGCCGTCCACGTGGCTTTCGACGTCGACGTGTCCGCGCTGCCCGCTTCGGATCGAGAGGCGCTCGCGGCGGCGGTGGATCGCGCCATCGAGCGGCTGTGCACGGTGAGCCGGACGCTGAAGAAGGGCATCCCGGTCACGGAGAGCTTCCCGGTCGAGTAGGTCCGCCCCTCGCACTTGGGCTCAGTGTTTGGCGGGGTGGCCTTCGGCGCTCCAGACCACGTACGCCTCGTCGGCGTCGGTGGTCATGGCCTCGATGAACTTCTCGTTGTCGAAGCCGGGCAGCGTCTGCAGCCGCTCGATGAGCGCGTCGGCGGCCGGGTCGCCGCTGGGGATCGCGGTGCCCTTCCCGTCGGAGCCGGCGAGCATGAAGAAGACGTCTTCTTTCCACGGGCCTTCAGGGATCACTCTGACCACCACCGCGGACAGCTCGGACCACGTGACGGCTTCCTCGCTTCCGTCCGCGAGCTGGCGCCGCACTCCGGTGTCATCGACGCTGACGGTCCGGGATTGTGCGTTGGGCGACTCGTGGGACAACCGGTTCTCCCTGTCTTCGGCGTTCCGTTAACGGTACTCGGCCGTGTGCCAGGCCACTCAGGCCGGGGCGGCGGCGTCGAGGCGGCGCAGCGCGTCGCGGGCGACCTTCGGGTCCATGGTCGGCCAGAACGGCGGCAGCGAGGCGCGCAGGAATCCGCCGTAGCGGGCGGTGGCCAACCGCGAATCCAGGATCGCCACGACACCGCGATCGGTGACCGAACGGTGCAGCCGTCCGGTGCCCTGCGCGAGCAGCAGCGCGGCATGCGTGGCCGCGACGGTGAGAAACCCGTTGCCGCCCCTGGCTTCCACGGCTCGCTGCCGTGCCGACGAGACCGGATCGTCCGGGCGGGGGAACGGGATCCTGTCGACCACGACGAGCTGGAGCGACGGGCCGGGCACGTCGACGCCCTGCCACAACGAGAGCGTGCCGAACAGGCAGGTGCGCGCGTCCTCGGAGAACTTCTGCACCAGCAGACCGGTGGAATCGTCGCCCTGGCACAGGATCGGCAGGTCGAGCCGCTCCCGCATCTCCTCGGTGGCCTGCTTCGCCGCGCGCATCGAGGAGAACAGGCCGAGCGTGCGCCCGCCCGCGGCCTCGATCAGCTCGGCCAGCTCGTCCATGGTCGAGGGCTGCAACCCGTCCCTGCCCGGCGGCGGCAGGTGTTTGGCCAGGTAGAGAATGCCGTTGCGTTTGTGGTCGAACGGGGAGCCGACGTCGAGGCCCGTCCACTTCGGGCCATCGGCGTCGTCACTGTCGGCGGGAGCGGCCTTGTCGGTCGCCGCGCCCGGCGCCTTCTCGACCCTGGCCCCGCCGGGCGGGAGACCCCACTGCCGGGCCATGGTGTCGAACGTGCCGCCCAGGGTCAGCGTCGCCGAGGTGAGGACGGTCGTGTGCTGGTTGAAGACACGCTCGCGCAGCAGACCGGCGACACCCAGCGGAGCGACCTTAAGCGCGGGCGGGCGCGGGTTCGTCGAGAAGCGGTCCCCGGTCAGCCAGACGACGTCACGCTGATGCGCGTTGTCGTCGTCGAAGGCCTCGAGCAGCCGGACGGCGGTGTCGTGGACTTCTTCGAGCAGCGACCGCGCCAGCTTGCGGGCGGTGGCCTCGTCGACGTCTTCCTTGCGGTCCTTGCCGAGCGAGGTGAGGCAGCGGTGCGCGGCGTCGCGGACCGCGGGGATGGCGCCGGTGAGCGCCTGGGGCAGCGAGTCCATCCGGCCGGACGGCAGGTCGTCGAGGATCAGGGCCAGCCCGTCGCTCGCCTCCAGCAGCTGATCGGCCACCTCGTCGTCGACGAGTTTGCCGCAGCGCCGGGCGGCGGCGGAGACCATGCCGCTGGTCAGCTCGCCGGTCGCCACGGAGGTCACGCGGTCCACGAGGTCGTGCGCCTCGTCGATGATCACCAGATCGTGCTCGGGGAGGACCTGATAGCCCTGCAGCGCGTCGATCGCCAGCAGCGCGTGGTTGGTGACCACGACGTCGGCCTTGCCCGCCTCGGCGCGGGACCGCTCGGCGAAGCAGTCCGTGCCGATGGGACAGCGTGACGCGCCCAGACATTCTTTGGCCGTGACGGACACCTGGCGCCACGCCTGGTCCGAAACGCCGGGGACCAACTCGTCGCGATCACCGGTTTCGGTGTCGGACGACCATTCCCGCAGCCGCGTGACCTCCTTGCCCAGCCGGGAGACGGCGAACGGGTCGAACAGCTGCTGGTCTTCCGGCTCGTCCGGGGCGCCGGAATCGAGCCGGTGGAGGCAGAGATAGTTACGGCGGCCCTTGAGGATCGCGAAGGTGGGCTCGCGGCCGAGGGGCTTCTTGAGCGCCTTCGCCAGCCGGGGGAGGTCCCTGTCGACCAGCTGGCGCTGCAGCGCGATGGTGGCCGTGGAGACCACGACCGTGGCCTCCTTCTCGACCGCGTGCCGGATCGCGGGAACGAGATAGGCCAACGACTTCCCGGTGCCCGTGCCCGCCTGGACGGCCAGGTGCTCGCCGGTGCGGATGGCGCGGCCGACGGCGTCCGCCATCTTGACCTGGCCCTCGCGCTCGGCACCGCCCACGGACTCGACCGCGTGGGTCAGGAGTTCGAGGACACCGGGGAAATCAGCACGGGAGGGCACGGGACAAGACGATAGCCGGGGGCACCGTCAAGATCGTCCGCCCCGTGCGATGAACGGTCCGTTCCTTGCCGATTTCGCCGGGAACGGACCGTTCATGGCGGCTCGTGGGGCGATGAAAGGGCCGGTCACGACTCCTTGCGGAACCTCGAAACCAGCGCCCAGGTGCCCGGAAGCAGCGCGGCCGCGACGGCGATCTTCAGCGCGTCCCCGACGAGGAACGGCACGACGCCCTTCGCCAGGGCGGTCGACAGGCCCATGCCGGTCGACGCCATCAGCCACGGCACGCCGACCGAGTAGATGGCGAGGTTGCCGAGCACCATCGTCCCCGCCGTGCGCAGCGGCGTGCGGTCCCCGCCGCGGCCGGCGAGCGCGCCCACCAGCGCGCCCGCGAGCACGAAACCGACGATGTAGCCGGCGCTCGCGCCGAACAGACCCGAAGAACCGTTCTGGAACCAGCCGAACCCGGCCGCGCCGACGGCGAGGTACAGCGCCATCGACAGCGCGCCGCGCTTCCAGCCGAGCGCGGCGCCGACCAGCAGGGCGGCGAACGTCTGGCCGGTCATCGGCACCGGCGAGCCGGGCACCGGGATCAGGATCTGCGCGGCCGCGCCGGTCAGGGCGGCACCACCGGCGACCAGGACCGCGTCACGGACCAGTGCGCCGGGAACGAGGTCGGCGAGAACCGGGCGGGTGCCGGTCACAGACAGCGAAGACACTCAGACCTCCTATGAGTACACGAATGTGAACCGAGGTTAACGTCAGACGACGGGCGGTGGACCGAATGTCGGGCACCTCACGATCCACTCGACCGGGTGGCATGACCCTGCATGGGACAGGCGGTTGGTGAAGGCTGCCGGACATGAGGAAACCCGTTTCGAGGCTGTTGTCGGTGACGATGCTGACCGGGGCGCTGGTGACGGGAGGGCCGGCGATCGCGTCGGCCGATCCCGCGCCCGCGACGGCGGCCGCGTCGGTCGGTTCGCTCGACGTGGAGGTCGGCGACGAACACGTGGTCACCGGCGAGCTGGCGCCGTGCGATGTCGACGGTCCTTTGAACGCGAAGACCCAGGGCGGGTCCACCGGCGACTTCGCCCGGTTCGGCGGCGGCGAGTCGCGCTGCGGCCGGAACGGCGAGGTGGCCGTCGGCGAGGCGGCCGGGCGGCGCTTCGAGACCACCCTGCTCAAGCGGTTCGGCGGACCGGTGATCAAGGTCCGCACGTTCATGGCGAAATGCAGCACCACCAAGGACGGCAGCCTCGGCTACATCGAGTTCGGCGACGTCACCGGGTTCACGCTGCCGGAGAACATCCCGCAGAACTACCGGCTGACCATCGCCGGTGGAAAGGGCGGGACGGCGCTGGCGTCGCTCACGGTCAACGAGACCGTCACGCCGACGCCCCCCGACGGGAGCCTCGTGACGCACATGCTGCACATCAAGCTGTTCCCGCAGGGCGGCGGACCGGCGAAGGGCGACATCTACCTCGGGACCGCGCGCTGCGACCCGTATGGCAAGAAGAAGCCCTGACCCTCTCCCGCATTTCGTCCTCTGAATGCGGTCCTTGCACACGCAAGTACCGCATTCAGAGGACTAAACGCGTCAGGCGCGCGAGACGTACTTCGCGGCCGCGGCGACGAACTCACTCGCCCGGGTGGCCAGATCCGTCAGCGACCCTTTCGAAGTGAGTGCGTCGCCGAGAAGCGGCGTGGCGGCCGCGACGGCGATCGAACCGGACTCGAGGTACTTCGCGACGTCGGCCAGGTGGACGCCGCCCGTCGGGACGAGCGGGATGTCCGGCATCGGCGCCCGGATCGCCCGCAAGTAGGCGATCCCGCCGACGGCCGCGATCGGGAACACCTTCACCGCCGCCGCGCCGAGACGCCACGCCTGGTCGATCTCGGTCGGGGTCAGCGCGCCGCAGATCACCGGCAGCCCGCGTTCGTGCGCGCGCTCGATGACCAGCGGGTTCACCGTCGGCGTGACCAGGAAGGTCGCACCGGCGTCCGCCGCTTTGTCCACATCGGACACTTCGCGCACGGTCCCGGCGCCGATGTGCGCGTCGTCGCCGAGCTTCTTGCGGATGGTCGCGATGGCGTCCGTGGCGCCCGGCGTGGTCAACGCCGCTTCGAGTACGCGCACACCGGCCGCGTGCAGCACCGTCGCGGCGTCGGCGAACCGGCTCGCGTCCGCGGCCCGCAGGATCGCGACGAGCCGGTTTTCGATCAGGGTGTCCTGGAGGTCGTGCTGGATCATGCGGACGGAACCGGCGCCTTTCCCGTGTAGGCCACGCCGGCCTCGTCGAAGTCCTTGAGCGCGGCGTCGACCGTCGGCTGCGAGCCGCCGACCGTGAGGTCGAGCAGCACTCGCACGGTGAAGCCCGCCTTCGCCGCGTCGAGCGCCGTCGCGCGGACGCAGAAGTCGGTCGCGATGCCGACGACGTCGACCTCGGTCACGTCGTGCTCCTTCAGCCACGCGTCGAGCGTCTTGCCGTCGCGCGCGTTGCCTTCGAAGCCGGAGTACGCGGCCGTGTACTCGCCCTTGGAGAAGACCTCGCTGATCGGGACCACGTCGAGCGCGGGGTGGAACGACGCGCCGGAGGTGCCCGCGACGCAGTGCCGCGGCCAGCTGTCCTTGAAGTCCGGCGTCTCGCTGAAGTGGTCGCCAGGATCGATGTGGTAATCGCGGGTGGCGACGACGTGCGCGTAGCCGCCTTCCGCGGCCTGCTTGGAGATCGCTTCCGCGGCGGCGGCGCCACCGGGCAGGCCGAGCGACCCGCCCTCGCAGAAGTCGTTCTGCACATCGACCACGATCAAGGCGGTCCCCATGTGTTGCTCCTGAGTCTCTTTAGACGAATACGGTCGGGATGGCGGGCTCCCCGTGCGAGAGCTTGAGGCCTTCCCACGGAAGGCTCACCAGCGCCCGCCGAAGCCGCTGGCGCGCGTCGTCCAGCGTGGGCAAATCATCCACCGTCCGGCCGTCCCGGACCAGCGGAATCTGCAATTCGTGGTCGTTCGGTCCCTGTTCCGGGACCTGCGAGGACGGCGTCGCCGCCGTCCAGATCACCTCTTCGACGGCGGTGCCGGTGCCGCGGTGCCGTCGCAGCGCGGATTTCCGTCCGCCGCGGGATTCCTTGTGCGCGCTGCGCTTGGCGACCGGTTTGCCGTCGACCTCGACGAGCTTGTAGACCATCCCCGCGGTCGGCGCGCCGGAACCGGTGACGACCGAGGTCCCCACGCCGTACGCGTCGACGGGTTCCGCCCGCAGCGCCGCGATCGCGTGCTCGTCGAGGTCGCCCGACACCACGATCCGGGTGTCCTTGGCGCCCAGGGCGTCCAGCTGCTCGCGGGCCTTGCGCGCCAGCGGGCCGACGTCGCCGGAGTCGATGCGGATCGCGCCGAGCTCGGTGCCTGCCACCCGGACGGCCGTTTCGATGCCCTTGGTGATGTCGTAGGTGTCCACCAGGAGGGTGGTGTCGGCGCCCATCTTGTCCACCTGCGCGCGGAACGCCGCCTCTTCGCTGTCGTGCAGCAACATGAACGCGTGCGCGACGGTGCCCCGGGTCGGGATGCCGTAGCGGCGCCCGGCTTCGAGGTTGGAGGTCGTGGCGAACCCGGAGAGGTACGCGGCTCGCGCGGCGGCGACGGCGGCGTACTCGTGCGTGCGGCGCCCGCCCATCTCGATGATCGGCCTGCCGTGCGCGGCGCCCGACATCCGCGCCGCCGCGGACGCGATCGCGCTGTCGTGGTTGAGGATCGAGAGGATCAGCGTCTCCAGCACGACGGCCTCGCCGAACGAGCCGGTGACGGTCAGGATCGGGGAGCCGGGGAAGTAGAGCTCGCCCTCGGGGTAACCGTCGATGTTCCCCGAGAAGGAGTAGTCCGCGAGCCACGAAAGGGTGGCGTCGTCGACCACCGCCGTCGCTTCCAGCTGGCTCAGCTCGGCATCGGTGAACCGGAAGTCCGCGATCGCGTCGAGGACCCGCCCGGTGCCCGCGACGACGCCGTAGCGGCGGCCGTCGGGCAGACGACGTGCGAAGACCTCGAAGACGCACGGCCTGTCCGCCGTCCCGTCGGACAGGGCGCTGGCCAGCATGGTCAGCTCGTAGTGGTCGGTGAGCAGCGCGGTGCTGGCGCCAGTGGCCGCCTCGGGGAAACCCATGGCACCAGCCTATTCACCCACATGGCCGGACCTGCCAACCCGTACCTGATCGGGCCCGTGACACCATGGAGTGCATGTCCACGCCTGTCGCATCCGAGCAGACGCAGGTTGATCCACAGGGAGTAGAAATCGTCTCTGAGGACAAACCCTGGCGGACGGTCGTCTGGAACGATCCGGTGAACCTCATGTCGTACGTGACGTACGTGTTCCAGAAGCTGTTCGGTTACAGCCGCGACCACGCGACGAAGCTGATGCTCGACGTACACCAGAAGGGCAAGGCGATCGTGTCCTCCGGTTCCAAGGAGAAGGTGGAGACCGACGTCGCGAAGCTCCACGCCGCCGGCCTCTGGGCGACCATGGAGCAGCCTTCATGAACGGATGGCGCCGCAAGGGCGAGACCATCGTCGCCGGGTTCGAGCAGCAGGAGGCCGCCGTGCTGCGCGGCCTGGTCAGCCAGCTGGAGGACATGCTCACCGCGCGCGCCGAGGAGGCGCCGCAGGACGAGCTCGCGGAGCTGACCGGGATCCGCACCGGCCCGACCGAGTCGCCGGACGACCCGGTGCTTTCGCGGCTGCTGCCGGACTTCCACAAGCTCGACCCGGACAACCCGACCCGTGAGGACATCGACTCGGCCGCCGCGATGCGGTCGATCCACGAGCCCGAGCTCCTCGACAAGAAGGTCGGCGTCGCGAAGATCGTGCTGGACACCCTGCCGCGTGACGGCGGGAACGTGCGGCTGACCTTCGAGCAGGCCGACGCGTGGCTGGGCGCGCTCAACGACGTCCGGCTGGCGCTGGGCACCGCGCTCGACGTCACCGAGGACATGCCCGACGAACTGCCCGAGGACGATCCGCGCGCGCCGCATCTCGGCGTCTACCACTGGCTGACCTGGGTGCAGGAGACCCTCATCCAGTCGCTGACGTCATGATCACCGACGTTCCCGGCGTACTGGTCGGGCACCACGAGCGGGTCGGCGGCGGCTGGGCGACCGGGACGACGGTCGTGCTGGTTCCCGGCGGCGCCGTCGGGGCCGTCGACCAGCGCGGCGGCGCGCCCGGCACGCGCGAGACCAACCTGCTGGAGCCGGAGAACCTGGTCCAGCACGTCAACGCGATCTGCCTGTCCGGCGGGAGCGCGTACGGCCTGGCCGCGGCCGACGGCGTCATGCGCTGGCTCGCCGAACGGAATCAGGGCATCCCGGTGGGGACTCAGCCGCACGAGGTGGTGCCGATCGTGCCCGCCGCGGTGTTGTTCGACCTGCCGCGCGGTGACTGGGGCAACCGCCCGGATGCCTCCTTCGGCTACGCGGCGTGCCAAGCGGCCAAGGACGGCCCAGTGCCGACGGGGACCGTCGGCGCGGGTGCCGGGGCGAAGGCGGGATCACTCAAAGGTGGGATCGGGACGGCCTCGGAGAAGGTCGGGGAGTTCACCGTCGGCGTCGTCGCCGCCGTGAACGCCGCCGGTGAGGCTGTCGATCTCTCGACCGGCCGCGCGTACGCGGCGGATCACGAGGTCGACGGCGAGTTCAAGATCCGCTGGCCCGACCGGCCCGGCGACGTCGAGGCGAAGGCCGCGGGGCTCAACACGACCATCGGCGTGGTCGCGGTCGACGCGGCCTTGTCCAAGGCGGAGGCTCGACGGCTCGCGGTGGCCGCTCAGGACGGTCTCGCCAGGGCCGTGCGGCCCGCGCACACGATGTTCGACGGCGACACGGTGTTCGCGCTGGCGACCGGCGACCGGGAGCTTCCCGGTGGCGCGGGCCCGGTCGCGGCGGCGCGGCGTGCGATGGTGCTGGACGGGCTCTGCTCGGCGGCCGCGCGGGTGTTCGGGCGGGCGATGGTGCACGGTGTGCTCTCCGCCACTTCGGCGGGGGACATGCGGGCGTACCGGGACGTCTGGCCCGAAGCCTTCTCCTGACCGGCCGAGGTGCCGAGTGGCGGCAATCTCAGAGTATGGACCGGGTCTGTCCAGCACCTAAGATGGGCGACGTGCTCCGGATCCGCCGTGAACTCGTCGACGAGATCGTCGCCCATGCCCGTCGTGACCATCCCGATGAGGCGTGCGGGGTGATCGCCGGTCCCGAGGGATCGGACCGCCCCGAGCGGTACATCCCGATGCTGAACGCGGCGCGCTCGCCCACGTTCTACGAATTCGACTCGGGTGATCTGCTCAAGCTCTACCGCGAGATGGACGCCAACGACGAGGTGCCGGTGGTCATCTACCACTCGCACACCGCGACCGACGCCTACCCGTCCCGCACCGATGTCTCGTACGCCTCGGAACCCGACGCGCACTACGTGCTCGTTTCCACCAAGGACCCCGATTCGCATCAGTTCCGGTCGTACCGGATCGTGGACGGGGAGATCACCGAGGAGCCCGTCGAGATCATCGGCTGAACCCCCGTCCGGGAATAACCCGGACCGGCCCGAACGTCTGCGTTGCAGAGAACCCACCGGAGGTAGAAAACCATGGCCGTGACCGTGTCCATCCCGACCATCCTGCGTACGCACACCGGCGGCGAGAAGTCCGTCGAGGCGACCGGCAAGACCGTGCTCGAGGTGATCGACGACATCGAGTCCCGCCACGGCGGCCTCAAGGCCCGCCTGGTCAAGGAAGAGAAGCTGCACCGGTTCGTCAACGTCTACGTCAACGACGAGGACGTCCGCTTCTCCGGCGGTCTCGAGGCCGAGGTCAAGGACGGCGACACCCTGACCATCCTGCCCGCCGTGGCCGGTGGCTGATCGATGGCTCGCTTCGAGTCGCTGCTCGACGCGCTCGGCGGCACCCCGCTGGTCGGTCTTCCCCGGCTTTCGCCCACCCACGACGTGCGGTTGTGGGCGAAGCTGGAGGATCGCAACCCGACCGGTTCGATCAAGGATCGCCCCGCGCTGGCGATGATCGAGGCCGCCGAGCGTGAAGGCATCCTCCGGCGCGGCTCCACGATCCTGGAGCCGACGTCGGGCAACACCGGGATCTCGCTCGCCATGGCCGCGAAGCTCAAGGGCTACGGCTTGGTGTGCGTGATGCCGGAGAACACCTCCACCGAACGCAAGCAGCTGCTGCAGGCGTACGGCGCGCGGATCGTCTTCTCCCCGGCCGCCGGCGGGTCCAACGAGGCCGTGCGCCGGGCGAAGGAGCTCGCGGAGGCCAACCCGGACTGGGTGATGCTCTACCAGTACGGCAACCCGGCCAACGCCGACGCGCACTACCGCGGCACCGGGCCCGAACTGCTCAAGGACCTGCCGACCCTGACGCATTTCGTCGGCGGCCTCGGCACCACCGGCACGCTGGTCGGCGTCGGGCGCTACCTGCACGAGGCGAAGCCGGACGTGCAGATCATCGCGGCCGAACCGCGTTACGGCGAGCTGGTGTACGGCCTGCGGAACCTCGACGAGGGCTTCGTCCCGGAGCTTTACGACGCGAGTGTGCTCAACGGCCGGTACTCCGTCGGCGCGTACGACGCGCTTCGCCGGACACGGGAGCTGCTGGAGCACGAAGGCATCTTCGCGGGGATCTCGACCGGTGCCGTGCTGCACGCCGCGCTGGCCGTCGCCGAGAAGGCCGCCGCTTCGGGAAAGCCCGCCGACGTGGCCTTCGTGGTCGCGGACGCGGGGTGGAAGTACCTCTCGACGGGCGCGTACTCCGGCTCGCTCGACGAGGCGGCCGAAAGGCTCGACGGGCAGCTCTGGGCCTGACTCTTCGTGCTCGGGCCTCGTGAGTGGTGAGGACGGTTCTAACCGCCCTTACCACTCACGAGACCCATCGCGAACCGCTCGTCCTGGCACGATGGCGGCATGAAGACCATCGGCCTGCTGGGCGGGATGAGCTGGGAATCGTCGGCCGAGTACTACCGGCTGGTGAACGAGCGCGTCCGTGAGCTGCGCGGCGGGTACCACTCCGCGCGCACGGTGCTCTACTCCGTGGACTTCGCCGAAATCGAAGCGATGCAGGCCGAAGGCCGCTGGGACGACGCCGGACGCGAACTGAACCGCGCCGCACGCGCCCTCGAAGCCGCCGGAGCGGACTTCGTCGTCCTCTGCACCAACACGATGCACAAGGTCGCCGACCGGCTCGCCGACGGCCTGGGCGTCCCGCTCCTGCATCTCGCCGACACCACGGCCGTCGCGATCAAGGCCGCCGGCATCAAGCGTGTCGGGCTCCTGGGCACCGGCTTCACCATGGCCCAGCCGTTCTACCGCGAACGTCTCGCCGCGCACGGCCTCGATGTGCTCGTGCCGGGCGAAGAGGACCGCGAGACGGTGCACCGCGTCATCTACGACGAACTCGTCCACGGCGTGGTCACCGAGGACTCCCGCGAGCGGTACCGCGAGGTCATCGCGAGACTCGTCGAAGCGGGCGCGGAAGGCGTGATCTACGGCTGCACGGAGATCGAACTGCTCGTGGGCGCCGAAGACAGTGCGGTGCCCACCTTTCCCACGACGAGGCTGCACGCCGAAGCGGCCGTGGACTACGCGCTGGGTAAGACCTCACTTCCTCCCGCGGTGTGACGCTCGTGCTGGCCGACGGCCTGCCGCCACAGCCTGTCCTGTTCTTCATCGGTGAATCCGCCGCGCGGCACGCCGAAGACGTCCTCGATCGCCGTCCACCACTCGGCCGGTGATTCCAGCACCGTTCTGCCGCCCGGCAGACCGGTCAAGGTCAGCGCGCGCAGCGAGTCCACTCCGTCGGCGTCGCGGCGCTGCAGCACCAGCGTGCGGACGAATCCGGAGTCCTCCGACGTCGACAGCTCGACGTGCTTTTCGGCGAAGTCGGCCATCACGGCCGTCTCCGGCGCGAAATCCATCCCGACGAAACTGCCCTGCGGATCGTGGTCGAACCGCCAGCCGCCGGGCGTGACCTCCGACGGCCGCATGCGGAACACCAGCGGCCCTTGTTTGTACTCGCCTTCACGCAGCGGGAGCGGCTCGTGGATGCCGTCCCCGAGCCCGACGTCGACCATCCAGCCGACCTCGGGCGTCTCGGGCAGCCCGGTCACCGTCAGCGCCAGGTGGTTGAGGTGGATCCCGGATGGCCCGCCCGGCATCTGTGCCCCGCTCGGATGCCGGGTGACCTGGTAACCGAGCGCCCGCAGCAGGGCCGAGAACGCGCCGTTGAGGTGATAGCAGTAGCCGCCGCGGCCGGCGGCGATCCGGCCGAACGACACCGCCGGGTCCAGCGAGGTCACCCGGCCCAGCTGGACTTCGAAATCTTCGTACGGCACGCGTTCCACATGGGCCGCGTGCAAGCGGAAAAGGGCGTCGAGGCTCGGCGGCTCGTGCTCGAGGCCGAGTCGCGCGAGGTAGGCGGGCACGTCGATCTGCTCGGAGTGCTCGGAAGAAGGGAACCCCATGTGATCGACCGTAGCGGCACCCACCGACAAATCAGGGTTCTCACGGAGGCGATCTCGCCGATCCCCGTCGTAGCCTGGGGAGGTGACCACACTGCCTCCCCAGCCGGTCCCGGCGAGCGAGTCGTCCGGTACGGATCCGGCCAAACGCGTCCTGCCGCCGAACCCGAGGGCCGCCGCGATCGTGGCGCTCGCCTTCACCGCGCTGCTCTACCTGGTGGAGCTGGTCGACGTCGTGCTGCCCGTCGACCTCGATCAGAGCGGCGGAATCGTCGCTCGTGAGGTCTCCGATCTCGACGGCGTACTCTGGGCGCCGTTGCTGCACGCGGGCTGGGGGCATCTGTTCTCCAACACCCTCCCGGTGCTGGTGTTCGCCTTCCTCGCGATGTCCGCGGGCATCGGCCGGTGGGTGCTGGTCACCGCGATCATCTGGGTGCTCTCCGGTCTCGGCGTCTGGCTGATCGCGCCGGGCGGCACGGTGACCGTCGGAGCGTCCGGCGTCGCCTTCGGCTGGCTCGCGTTCCTGCTGGTCCGGGGCATCTTCAACCGCGCCGTCGGGCAGATCCTGGTGGCCGTGGTGCTGCTGGGCATCTGGAGCGGGATGCTCTGGGGCCTGCTTCCGGGTGATCCGGGCGTCTCCTGGCAGGGGCACCTGTTCGGCGCGCTTTCCGGGGTCTTCGCGGCCTGGGCGATGGCGCGAGCGGACAGGTCGCAGGCCAAGAAAGCCACCGGCCCCGGTAGCCTCGCCGGGTGACCAAGCCGAGCGCCGACGCCCCGATCGGCGTCTTCGATTCCGGAGTGGGCGGGCTCACCGTCGCCAGGGCGATCCTGGAGCAGCTGCCCGGTGAGCAGTTGCGCTACGTCGGCGACACCGCCCGCAACCCATACGGTCCGCTTCCCATCGCGACGGCACGCCAGTACGCGCTGGAAGCGCTGGACGACATCGTCGAAGGCGGGGTGAAGGCGCTGGTCATCGCCTGCAACACCGCCTCCGCCGCCTGCCTTCGCGACGCGAGGGAGCGCTACGACGTCCCCGTGATCGAGGTCGTCCTCCCGGCCGCGCGCCGGGCCGTGTCCGCCACGCGATCCGGGCGTATCGGGGTGATCGGCACCGAGGGCACCGTCCGGTCCCGCGCCTACGACGACGCCTTCAACGCCGCGCAGGACGTCGAGATCACCAGCGTCGCGTGCCCGCGGTTCGTGGATTTCGTCGAACGCGGGATCACCACCGGGCGGCAGGTGCTCGGGCTCGCGCAGGGCTATCTGGAACCACTGCTGGACGCGCAGGTCGACACGCTGGTCATGGGCTGCACGCACTACCCCTTGCTGTCCGGGGTGCTGCAGATCGTCATGGGCCAGGACGTCACGCTGGTGTCCAGCGCCGAGGAGACCGCGCGTGACCTCGTGCGCGTCCTCACCGAGGCCGACCTCCTCGCCGAGCGCGACACGCCGCCGCGGCACGAGTTCGTCGCCACCGGATCCGCCGAGCCGTTCACCCGACTCGCTCAGCGGTTCATGGGCTTCGCTCCGGGTGTGCTGGCTCCCACCAGCGCGTAAATCGCCGATTCCGTGCTTAAGGTGTCACAGTGCGTCTCACGATCCTCGGCTGCTCCGGCAGCATCCCCGGGCCCGACGCCGCCGCGTCCGGCTATCTGCTCGAGGCGGACGGGTTCGTCCTGGGGCTCGAACTGGGCAACGGGACGCTCGCCAGGCTGCAGGCCCTGCGCGACCCGTTCGACCTGGACGCGCTGATCCTTTCGCACCTGCACCCCGATCATTGCGCCGACGTCAGCGCGCTCACCGTGCTGCGCCGCTACCACCCGGCGGTGCCGTATCCGGCACGGCCGCGGCGGCTTCCGGTGTACGGGCCGTCGGACGTGCACGAGCGGCTCGCCCACGCCTATGCCGCGAACGAGGAGGAACGGGCGACCACCGACCTTTCCGACGTCTTCGCCTTCGAGCCGCTGCGGCCGGAGCCCATGGAGATCGGGCCGTTCGAGGTCACCGCGGTCCCCGTCGACCACCCGACCCCGGCGTTCGGCCTGCGCTTCACCTACGGGGGCAAGACCCTCGCCTACACCGGTGACACGGGCGTCTGCGACACCCTGACGGAGCTCGCCGGCGGCGTCGACGTCCTGCTGTCCGAAGCGTCGTGGACCGATTCGCCCAACCGGCCCGCCGGCGTCCACCTGTCCGGCAAGGAAGCGGGCGAGCTGGGGCGCAAAGCCGAGGTCGGGCGGCTGTTGCTCACCCATGTCGCGCCCTGGACCGACCGTGCCGCCGTCCTCGCCGAGGCGGCCGTCGCGTTCCCCGCGGCCGAGCTGGTCGAGCAGGGCGCCGTCTACGACCTCTGACGCGGGGTTCTAGAGTGGCGGCCGTGGCGAGAAAAGACGGCAGGAACGACGACCAGCTTCGCGACATCAAGATCACCCGCGGCTTCCAGCGGTGGCCCGCGGGATCGGTGTTGATCGAATTCGGCGACACCCGGGTGCTGTGCGCGGCGAGCGTCACCGAAGGCGTCCCCCGCTGGCGGGCCGGTTCCGGCCTCGGCTGGGTCACCGCCGAGTACGCGATGCTGCCGTCGGCGACCAACACCCGCAGCGACCGCGAATCCATCAAGGGCCGCGTCGGCGGCCGCACGCACGAGATCTCCCGGCTGATCGGCCGGTCCCTGCGCGCCTGCATCGACCTGGCGGCGTTGGGGGAGAACACGATCGTCATCGACTGCGACGTCATCCAGGCCGACGGCGGCACCCGCACGGCCGCGGTGACCGGCGGCTACGTCGCGCTCGCCGACGCCGTCACCTGGCTCGGCGCGGCGGGCCGCCTCGCCGACCCGCAGCCGCTTTCGTCTTCGGTGGCCGCGGTGAGCGTGGGCGTCGTCGACGGCCGGGTCCGCCTCGACCTGCCGTACGAAGAGGACTCGCGCGCGGAGGTCGACATGAACGTCGTCGCCACCGACGCGGGCACCCTGATCGAGGTACAGGGCACCGGTGAGGGCGCCACCTTCGCGCGGTCCACTTTGGACACCATGCTGGACATGGCGCTCGCGGGCTGCGAGGAACTGACCCGTCTGCAGACCGAGGCGCTCGCGCTGCCGTATCCCGGCGAGCTCCCCGAACCGCGCCCGGACAAGAAGAAGGGTGCGAAGTGACCAAGCTGCTCCTCGCCACCCGCAACGCGAAGAAGCTCGGCGAGCTCCGGCGCATCCTGGTGGCGGAAGGGATCGAGGGCATCGAGGTCGTCGGCCTCGCCGACGTGCCCGAGTTCCCCGAAGCACCCGAAACCGCTCCGGACTTCGAAGGCAACGCGCTCGCGAAGGCCCAGGACGCGGCCGCCGCGACCGGTCTCCCGGCCATCGCCGACGATTCCGGCATCACCGTCGACGCGCTCAACGGCATGCCGGGTGTGCTTTCGGCGCGCTGGTCCGGCAAGCACGGCGACGACGAGGCGAACCTGGATCTCGTGCTGGCGCAGCTGTCCGACACGCCCGACGAGCGCATGGGCGCCGCTTTCGTCTGCGCGGCCGCGCTGGTCGTCCCCGGTGGCGACGAAACCGTGGTGCGCGGGGAATGGCGAGGCTCGCTGATCCGGGAACGCCGTGGTGCCAACGGATTCGGGTACGACCCGATCTTCGTTCCCGAAGGCGGGACGCGCACTTCCGCCGAGCTGGAACCGTCCGAAAAGGACGAAGCTTCGCACCGGGGGAAAGCCTTGCGCGCGTTGGTGGGCGAGCTGCGGAAGCTGGTGGGTTGAGGTGGTCGTGAGTGGCGATTCGGGTTATTGACACGTAAGGCAAATATGTCATGATCGTGGTGTGGCTTCGAAGGTGCGGGTGACGGACGCGCGGCGGCTTTCTCAGCGTTCGCAGGAGGA